>JBCCOI010001001.1:0-1819 GCA_039025515.1 Planctomycetota bacterium | reverse complement strand
GTCGATTACGCCGGCAGAGATCCGATTGGCGGCATCGAGTGGGACTTGGACAACGACGGCAACTTCGCCGAGCCCGAAGAACCCTCGGGACTGACCCAGAACATCACTTGGTCTCAACTGCTGGCGGTTGCCGGAATCAACGATGATGGACTCTATACCATCGCCGCAAGGGCAACCAACTCCGTGGGAACGACCACCCGATTCCGAACGCTAACCGTCACCGACACCATTCCAACGGTGGGCGAGATACCTGCGACGACGGTGAACGTCGGCGAGCAATTCACGATACCGCTCTCGGCAACCGATCCGGGTGATGATCATGTGATCGGCTGGGAAATCATTTGGGAAGTCGACCCCAACGATCCCAGCAAAACGATCACGACCAAACTCGGCCCCGAGGCGAAATCGGCTTCCTATACGTTCGAAAGGCCCACGGAAGACCTGATCATTATCAATGTGTTCGACGATCAGTATGGGCCCGATAACCCGGCCGGCCAACTCGCGTGGAACTACAATGCAGGAATCACATTTGTTCCCACGGGCGGTCCATACATCATCAATCAAGGCGAGGACCTGACACTAAACGCCACTCCCTATGGGACGCCGTCGGCCGTGGCTTGGACGTTCTCCGACGGAACGCCACTTCTGAACTCAGCGTCCGGCACGATTCCTTGGAACACGCTGGAAGGATTGCTTCCCAGCGGTGTGAATGATGGAAACTACGCGATCAATGTGACCGGAACTTACATTTCGGACATTACTTCGGCGGAATTTCTGACCATCACGAACGTTGCTCCGACAGCGACCCTGACCAATAACGGCCCGGTCAACGAAGGAAGTGCTACCGGGGCGGCCACCGTCTCTTTCACGAATCAGTTTGATCCCTCGTCCGCCGACACCACAGCGGGCTTCACCTACGACTTCTACTTCGGTGACGAGCAAATTCCCTCTTACCAGAACGTCACCGCCCCGACGGTCGATGTCCCCGCGGCATTCCTCACCAATGATGGAGCCTTGGATGTTCGCGGAGTGATCAAAGACCGAGGGGGCGCATTCAACGAATACACAACGTCGATTCAGATCAACGAAGTTGCCCCGACGATCAACTTCCAGGCTTCGACCAATCAGACGAACGAGGGTGTCGGTGTCACATTCACTGCAACTGTGACCGATCCCGGCAACGAACCACTTGATCAAATCGTCATCGACTGGGGTGATGGGGAAGTGACGCCCATCGACAACCTGGACTCGCCGATCACACACCATTTCCGCGATGACGGGAACTTGACCGTAAAGCTCTCCGTCTGGAGCGACGGAAAAGAGTATGAACAATCACTCAATCTCCAAGTCGACAATGCGGCACCCGTAGTCAGCAACCTGGTGGCGACGCCTTTGATCGAAGGCCAACGCGTGAAGCTGACGGGTGATGTGATTGACCCGGGCATTGATGACGGAACCTTCGTCGATGTCCTATTTGGCAATGGACTGGGCACCGTGATCATGCTGCAGCCCGGCGAGACCAGCTTTGAAACCTATGTCACCTACGAAGACGACGGGAACTACCAGATCGAAGTCTCTGCGACCGACGACGACGGACTCAAATCGAGCACGGAGGCACTGAGCATCGCCGTTGCGAATGATGCTCCCTCGCTCACGCTCAATCCGGGCAACAAAGCCATCTTCGAGGCAACCCCTTGGACACTCCGTGGCTTGATCACGGATTCAGGGAAAAACGATCGGTACAACATTACGATCGACTGGGACGACCCCCAGGGACCCGGCAACACGGCGCTGACAGACCAGGGCCCCAGTTTCGAAG
>JBCCOI010001000.1:0-1825 GCA_039025515.1 Planctomycetota bacterium | reverse complement strand
TTTCAGCATTCGCTCCGCCCATTGACCGTCTTCCGATTTCTTCGCTACCGCAGGCTCTTTCGCAGCCAACTCTTGTTTACTCGTGATCGCTGCGCCGTCATCCGTGGCCGTTTCATTGGGTTGCGTCGGCCGAGGCTGTTCTTCGGCATCGCTACCAAGTCCGAGCGTCATCGACCGTGTTTCGTTCGCTCTTGGAATCGTCGTCGACTTATCCCGTTCGCTTTCCATTGTTTGGCGAGGCTGGAATGACGAAGAAGAAGACTGCGTATCGCCGCTCGGTGCGTCCAACGATTGTTGAGGCGGCGAACCAGATGGCTGTTGAGACGGAGAAATTGGGTCGACCAATGGTTCGATTCGATTCACCGCGTCACGAGCCACCCAGGTGCCTTCTTCGATCGGCCCGCGAAACATATCTTGCACGGGTCTCGGCGAAGTCACTTGTTGACGGCGAATGGGCTGAGTCGCCTGAGGCGCGATTTGCTCGCCGCCAATTGCGGGAAGCTTTGTTGCGGGGGGCAAAGCTGTTGCCGGAGCACGCTCAGCTTGCGCATTCGGGCTGATCGGCGGTGAGAGGCTGAGACCACGATCAGCGGCGCCGCGCGTCTGCCAAGCTGCACTACCGGGAAGACGTGGCAGGCTTTCGTTTGAGTCTTGTTGGGCGTCGCCAGTCGGCGTTCCGTTGATTCGAGCCGGCCGGTCAGGTAGCGAAGGCTTCCGGAATCGATCCAGCGGCGATGATGCGACGATGGCCGGCGTTCCGCTTTCGGACTTTCTCGTCTCCTCGGCGGGTGTCGTTGACCCATCGGTCTTTGGTGGAGCAGTCACCTGTGCGGGAGCTTGGGCAGTTTCCGAGCCGTTTGCGTTCGGCACTAACTCTGGCGCTGTGACGCGTGGCTCCCAATTGGTCTTCGCCTTTCGGATCGTCAACGTGGAGTTGAGCGGCGGCCTCAATTCGAGTTGGTCGCCGGCAACAGCGGGAGTCACCTTGGCTGAAACGAAGATGAATGTGAGGACGCCGAGTGCTTGAACAAGATTCCGACTCGAGTTGCCCGCCATGCAATTCGACGCAGTTTTTGCGTTGCGTTCCATCGGTCGGCTCGAGCACATTTGCACGTTGTTGACTCCATCGATTGCGGTCGGACCCTATGTGCTATCGGACCCAAGTCGCGCGGAGTTGACCAAGAAAACCGGTTCTGTGGCCGGAAGAAAGGGCCAGGAATTTGGGCAAACCTTGACGGTCGTGACCGAGACATTTCCACAAAACCGAATGGTTTTGATTAAGTGTCGAGGGATCAAGAACTGACCTGATCTTGCGTTTCGTCACAACGGAGCGTGATGGCTACGTTGAAGATGCGTCGCCTTTTAAACTCGCGATGCCATCTGCCGAATATACAAACGAGTTCGGCCTTGTACTTCATCAACGTCAAACGTCAGGACTGATCCGCGCCGCAACGATTCCTCAAGCAGCGGCGGTTCGCATAAAACCGGGGCTATCGCCCATCGGCTCAGGTAGCACGAACCCAAGTCCAAACACTGACGCTGCAAGGGTCCTTCATGGATTGAGCCGCACGGCGCTAGCCGCGGTTTCCGCAAAACATCGGCGTTATCGCCGATCGGCTCAGAGAGTAAATACCCCAAACCCAAGAGTTGATGAAACGCTAGGCCACGGTACCCGCAGAAGACTGGTGGAGATCGAGTTCCAGATTCTCGCCGCGGCCGATCACGACTAAACCGCTATCGGTGATGGTAAAGCCCCTTTCGGCATCGGCCATCGGATCGAACCCGATATGAGTCTCTGGCGGAATCCGCACGCCCTTATCGATGA
>JBCCOI010000999.1:0-1826 GCA_039025515.1 Planctomycetota bacterium | reverse complement strand
TGAGCAGCAACAACGGAAGCATGAACGATTGAATGTTTCGTTTGATCACGAGGTACCCTCGATTCTGAAAACGTTAATCGGATGGAAACTTCACAACAACTTTCGTAGTCCAGAACCCGAGTCGATGCAACTGCCCGGACCTCTGCGAGCGTTCGATTGAGCGAGTAAATCGGGGTGCCTTACACCGAACCCATCTGGGGTCGTGTTGAGTTAAACTGGAGACAGAACGGACCTTCCCACTCCCACATTTTTCCTCCCATTCGAACATGTCTCAGACAAATCGCCGACGATTCATCGGAACCGCCACCGTCGCCGCCACGTTGGCAGGCGCCCAAACCGTCCACGCTGCTGAAGAAAACAACATCCGAGTCGGTCTTGTCGGTTGCGGTGGTCGTGGAACCGGAGCAGCACTCAACGCTTTGTCCGTTGACAATGGCCCAATTCAATTGGTCGCTCTCGGAGATGTTTTTGAGAACAAGTTGAAGAGCACGTTTACTTCGCTCTCGAACAATCGCAAAGTCGGTTCGAAAGTCGATGTTCCCGAAGAGCGTCGTTACGTCGGATTCGATGCTTACAAAGAGGTGATGGAAACGCTGGAACCCGGCGACGTGGTGATCTTAGCCACGCCACCGGCTTTTCGCTGGGTTCACTACAAGTACGCAATTGAACGCGGCCTGAACGTCTTCATGGAAAAGCCGGTCACGATTGATGCGCCGACATCGGTTCGCATGCTGGAGATCAACAAACAAGCAATCGAGAAGAACTTAAAGGTTGCGGTTGGGCTAATGTGTCGGCACTGCAAGGCACGGCAAGAGCTCTTCGATCGAATTCAAAACGGTGAGATAGGCGACCTGTTGATGCTGCGAGCTTATCGCATGGCCGGACCCACCGGCTCCGCAGCCGCGCCGCCCAACAACGGTGATCTCAGCGATCTGCTCTATCAGATCAAGCACTTCCATGGTTTCCTTTGGCTCAGCGGTGGGGCCGTGAGTGATTTCTTGATCCACAACATCGACGAATCATGTTGGATGAAGAACGCTTGGCCGGAACGCGTGATCGCATGTGGCGGTCGACATTACCGTGGCGATGATGTTGATCAGAATTTTGACACCTACTCGATGGAGTACACGTTCGCCGACGGCAGCAAACTGATGGTGGATGGTAGAACCATGCCGGGATGCAAACGTGAGTTCGCGAGTTTCGGCCAGGGCACGAAAGGACTCGCGGTGATCTCGACGGCTTCGCATGCTCCGGCAAAAGCTCGCATCTACGAAGGTCACAACGAGGACAGTAACAAGCTCAAGTGGGCGTATCCTCAACCCGAACCCAATCCCTATCAGCTTGAATGGGATGACCTTATCGCGGCGATTCGAAACGATGAGAAGTACAACGAAGTCGAACGGGGCGTCATGGCCAGCGCCGTAACAAGCATGGGACGGATGGCCGCGCACACGGGACAGGAAATCACTCTCGACCAATTCATGAAGCATGATCATGAATTCGGTCCAGGAATCGACAAACTCACGCTCGAGTCAGATTCTCCGCTGAAGCCCCGTAGCGATGGGAAGTACAACGTCCCGATGCCTGGCTTGGTGAAGAAACGCGAGTACCTGTAGGGAGACACTAAGGAACAGCAAATATTTTAGTGGCGCGGTTGGTTGTGGACGACGAAATGAGTTCGGAGGCATGGGGACTCAATGCCTCCTACTTGATTGCCCACAAGTGATAGCCCAGCGGGCGACAGATTCTTGCCGGTGTGCGTAAGCCACCGGTTGACGATGCCCTCTGATGAAACTTCTGACCGGCGATCGGCGGCTTCGCCGCCG
>JBCCOI010000998.1:0-1841 GCA_039025515.1 Planctomycetota bacterium | reverse complement strand
GATTTTTGAGCCGTTGCACGACGAGCAAGCATGAGATCAACACGTATAACTGGCGTGCTTTTGACGTTGACGTCCGTCGTTGTGCTTGCCTTGTTTTCTGCGACCGTCGTCTTGGAAAGCGATACAAGTCATCGGAATGGCCTTGCCCTTTCGATCGGCCCGCGGACGTTGGTACCGGCGCTCGAGTTCAAACCGGTCGAAGTATCCCGGCGCGAACTCGATTCCATGGTTGACAGCATAGTCAGGTGCGAAGATTGGTTTGGATCGCTCCGTTATGGCACATTCAAATTTGACTCAGAACGCACAAACTATCCCCCGGCCATTCGTGAATTGCGAGATGACTTGAGTCGCGACCTTCCCACGTCGGAGATCACGGAAGAACGGTTTCCTTTTATGAGGGAAAGAATCTCTGCGACCCACCTGATCACCTTCGACGAAACTCGTTTTGCGTTCTCGGATCAGAGCTCTGTTTCAAGTTTGTGCCAGTCGATGGTTTGGGATGGTGAGGTTGGAATAGGAATCGCAGGTCCGGCGGATAATCCGACCAACTACTTTTTGCTCGGCGATCGAACCGAATGTGCACAGCGCGCCTTTGGGTTATTTCCAATGATCGGACATGCGGGATCTCAATACTTCGATGATACATACGACTCGATCGCGGATGAAAGGCCCAACATTTCAGTGTCAACGAATTGGAACGATCGCGAGTACCTTGTGATTCAAACGTTGAACGACTCTTGGATTATTGACAGACACAGCCATCTCGTCCTCGCCAGAGTCGGAGTTCGCGACATCTATCTTTTCACCGAACATCGTGACATCGCACAGGGTGTCTTGTGGCCAATGAAATCGACCTATCGCCGTTACTCGGACGAAGGCGAGTTATTGACGGAGATCATCACAACCGTGACGACATTCGAGGTTGAGTCACCTCCGATGGAAGCGGCCTTTGAACAATCGCTCATCGAAGGCACGCTAGTAGCGGATCTCAGACACAAGCAGCTCATTACTTATGACTACGATCCTCACCGTACCAAAGACGAGTGGAAAGCGATCGGAGATGAGATCGCGGAAAACGAACGGCGGGAACGTGAGCGGCAGACTCGCCGAAGCTTGATTCTGGGGAAACAGGCTCCGGCATTTGGTGTTGGGCGTTGGATCAATTCAGAACCGATCTCGATGGACGAAATCGGCCGCCGCGGCGCGAGAATTGGCTTTGTTGGAGTCGGCTGCGGCCCATGCGACAACATTTTGTCTTCCTTCGCGGGTCGCTCGAACGATCAAGGGCCGCTGGAGGTCCTCGTGTTCAGCTTTGGCGACGACGAAACACGGATTCGCGAAAAGCTAGCGCCTTTCAACGTATCCTGTCCCGTGTTTGTTCCAGCAACGGCCGACCAGCATACCTGGGGTGACGTTTTCGAGTCTTACCGCGTGAGTGGAATGCCGACGGTTGTCTCGATTACGCCTGGTGGTGTCGTCGACAGCCATACGCTCGGCATGTTCGTCGAAGAGTAGCGGCACGGAATCGCAACACACAGTTTTCGCAAAAAAAAACGCTGCAACGCAATGGGCCTTCTCGTCATGTTCTTGCCCAGATCAGGGAGTATCACTATCACGCGAGTGACTGACGAAGAAAAAAATCAGCGGAATCGGAGAGCGATTAGAGCCCCGCCAGACGAGCAAGCCAACGAAACCCGCTATCGGCCCCTTCGAAAAAATGATCGCCGTCCGGAATAATCTCGACGAATCCCTGATGACCTCGTTTTCGATGCGCCGCAACGAATGCTTTGGCGACATCCGATGACGTCAACTCATCATGTTTCCCGTTCGCAATGTAAACG
>JBCCOI010000997.1:0-1846 GCA_039025515.1 Planctomycetota bacterium | reverse complement strand
CTGAAATTGCACGTGCAAAGTTAGCGGTAACGAGGAGTCTGTATGGGCGTGGCAAATTCGATTGGGCAGAACGCGAACACTTGAGGATTCAGGAATACCACGACCTCAACACGCTTGTGGGTCTCGAGTCGCGTCGGCAACTTGCGATGATGTTTGGCGAGCAGCTAAGGCACCGCGAAGCTTCTTCGCTTTTGAAGCCGATCGTCGAACGCATTGAGAAAGATCGGCTCTACGAGACACGCATGTTGAGATGGCAGTTCAATTCGAGGTTCTTTCGCAGTCTTTTTCATTTCGAGAACGCTCAAGCGCGTTTGGATAGCGACGTGACCGAAGCTGATTTGAGCGAGGCCAAGTCGGAGCTTCAGCTCGCCTACAACCTCGACACCCAAAACATTGATATTCTGATTCGCATGTACAGTCTCGATGACCCAAAGGATGTCGATTGGAAGCCGACCGTTGTTCGTCAAATCTCGGACAACCGCGAGAAGCTTCAGCGTGAGATTGCGGCTCTCCAGGCACGACGTAGCATCTCCGCTAGGGACAACTTCCAAAATAATCTCGGTAAGGCATACAACCAGTACGCTTGGCTTGTGTCCAACACCGAAGGCGACCAGGAGAAAGCACTTCGTTGGAGTCAAGAGTCCTTGAAGTATTCCA
Organism: Planctomycetota bacterium; assembly: GCA_039025515.1. GTDB lineage: Bacteria > Planctomycetota > Planctomycetia > Pirellulales > Pirellulaceae > Stieleria. Next base: position 1,189 of record JBCCOI010000997.1, on the reverse strand, counting down.
GAAGCCAGGCGGATCGTGCCGCTCGCCTGGATACCTGCGCTCGCTGCTTCTACAGTCTGGGTAGAGTCGAAGAAGCGATCGAGGCACAAGAAGAAGCTCTCGTTTTGGACCCGCACTCGCCGCCGATGAAACGTCAGCTAGAACTGTTCAAGGCGTCAAAGGTAGCGCCCTCGGCCGAATGATCTCTTTTGATCAAAGAACGGCCGACAAAGCGATCAGCGGAAAATCCACTTTGCGAACGCGTTGACGATTTCTTGCGGGTCGCGAATGGCTTGCCAGCTGGCTGCCGTTGCGATCGCAACGGCGACGAGGACCATCATGCCGCCACGTCGTTGTCCGGGCTTGGGAAGATCGCTGGCGTGACGTCTCAGGTTTGACAGCAGAGTGTCCCAGAACTTTTGTGAGATGATCGGTTCGAAAGATTCAATCGACGCGGAATCGATCCCTTTATGACCGGCGGCTCGCAAACGCACGCCAGAGCGTGGCAGGAACACTTGAAGACCATCTGGCTCGGTTGTCGAGTCCGGATCCATTTCTTTCGCGGCATTCAATAGGGCTCTTGTGACCTCTTCGGGACCACGTCCGTAGACGACCAAACGCGGGCGAGACGTGAGTGCGATGAGTGTCACGACGAGCGAGTAGAAAAGTCCGAGCGTGACCCAGATCCAGCCGCCGAAGACGCCGGCGGCTGCCTTGGGGAAGAACAACTCAAGTGGCCCCACGGCGACCAGTCCGCACACCGCGAAACCGAGGGCGGCAATATCGCGGCCGCCGGTCGTTACCAAGACCCTGCCGCTGATTCGAATCACCCCGAGCACCAGCAAATAGGCGACGAGAGGAAGAAATGCAATGAGTAGATAGAGTGGTTCGATTGGCATGGGGGAAGAGTCTACGTGCGTCTCTGATCGCTGCGACCCCTACGACCGATGAAGTTCAACAGTTTTGAGAAAGGGTTGCCGGACGGCCGCAGGAGATTTTCGCTGATCCGACCAAAAATTCGATGCCCGGCTGTATGCCCCGTGACAGTTCTCCGGCTCGGCTCAACCCGGAAGGCCACGAAGTTTCGTGGTGTTCCATTTCAATGATCATAACATCCAGAAACAGTATGTCTGCGGATCCATCGCCGATTCAATCCACCGCCGTCACGTCCCGATCCGAACGTGAAGCCTCGACGATCGACGTGGGCAGG
>JBCCOI010000996.1:0-1851 GCA_039025515.1 Planctomycetota bacterium | reverse complement strand
TGATCGCGCTCGTGTTGGAGCTTTGGCTGCAGCAGAATTTGGTTTCGCGTCGAGCCACCACCGGTCAATCATCCGTGGGGACATCTTCGTGAACTTTTCCGAGTTCCCGCTTCGCTTCGCGGGCGATTTACCAACATGGTCCGTGATTCTCATGGCCGTTTTGGCCGTGGTTTGCGTTCTCTGGCTCTATCAGCGAGAAACCAAAAAGCTCGCGTCGCCTTATAACTTTCTCCTCCCGTCACTTCGCGCCGCAGCTGTCGCGATGGTCGTGCTCGTTCTCGCCGGTCCGATCTGGCATCATCGGCAGGTCGTCGGCACGCTCGGCAGCGTCGTATTCGCTTTGGACACATCCAAGAGTATGTCGCTGGTGGATAGCCAAGGCGGTGATGAGAACGAGAACCGATTGAGGCGAGCGACACGTTTGCTGTTCGGCGAAGAAGGACGCACTGCGTGGGTCGAAGAGATCGCCAAGACGCACCTTGTTGAAGTCGTGGCATTCGATTCAGGACGGCCACGCACCATCTGGTCTTCAAACGGCGAAACGTCCGGCAAGAGTGACGATGCCTCGCGAATCGACCTGTCCCCCGACGGTGCCGATACCGACTTGTCCGCGCCGCTGAATGCCCTGCTCAGTTCGCTCGATCTCGGCTCTGCGAGTTCGCTTGATGACGCCGAGGGCAACACGCTTCGGAGGTCGGCCGTTGTGCTGATGAGTGATGGCCGTGATACGGCGTCCGCGGAACGCCTCGGACGCTCCAGCACTGTTCTTGCAGAATCACTCGCAAACGCGGGGACGATCGTTCACACGTTGGGATTTGGAACGGAGGATGAACCTGCAGATGTCGGGATCGCCGACGTGGTTCACCCCGAGACCGTTGCACTGGACAATCGGTTGGCGGGAGAAATCATTGTCGGCAAGTTCGGCCGCAGTCGAGAGCCGATCACCGTGCGCATCGAGTCGGAGGGAGAAACCGTTTGGCAGGACACGTTCACGATGAACGCGTCCGGGCAACGAAAAGTCCCCTTCGAACTTGACGTGCAGTCGATCATCGAAACGATTCGCAATCGATCACCACGCGGCATCAAGCGTTCCAACGAAGTGCTTCGCTTGATTGCTAAAGTTGAAACGAATGGAGGCGACTATACAGCTGAAAACAACCTAGCCCAGTTTCGCGTTGCGGCTTCAACGCGGAACCGTCGCTTGTTAATGCTGGACGGCTCGAGTCGCTGGGAGACCAGGTACATCAAGAATTTGTTCCAGCGTGATCCGGCGTGGCAGGTGGACCTCTTACTGTCTGGGCCGGGCACTGACTCGGCAACACTAAAACGCGGACCAAATCGCGGCGAGTTTCCAGATTCGGGCCCCACGATGGCTCGCTACGATGCCATTTGGCTCGGCGAAGTGCATCCTGATCAGCTCTCCGCGCAGGATCTTGAACTTATCGATGCCTTCGTCGCTGCCGGTGGCGGGCTGATCGTTGTGGACGGACGTTTTCGTCGATTGAATCAGCTCGCCGGGAAAGGGCTCGGAGATTTATTGCCAATTCGCTTTCGAACTCGCCAGCCCGTGAAACCGCCTGCTTCCGTCGTCCCCACCGCGACCGGTTTGCAACAACCATCGCTCGCGCTGATTGATCGCTCGGAGCAGTTGGAATCGTTTTGGAAACAACTTCCCCTGCCACGATGGGCAGCGGATGTTGAGCTGGCCGAAGGTGCCGAATCGTGGGCAGACCTTATTTGGGAGAATGGTCGCCGGGCGCCGTGGCTGGCGACTCGTATGTACGGCTCGGGACGAGTGTTCTACTTCGCTTCCGATCAGTCATGGAGATGGCGGTATAAAGTTGCCGATCG
>JBCCOI010000995.1:0-1859 GCA_039025515.1 Planctomycetota bacterium | reverse complement strand
TAGCCGTTCTCACATCCGAAAAGAGTCGGGCGTCGAAAAGCGTGCCCGAGAAGGATTGATTGGGATCGAAGCCACCACCGACGGAATCCTGCTCCTGTCCCAACAGAAGCGTTCCACCGGTACCGATCGTGTACCCCGTGCCGCCACGCAGTCCGGTGCCCGAATCGACCGAGACACCGTCGACGAAAAACTCCCAGTCGCCGGAAGTGTTGTCCCAAGTAAACGCGAGCGAGTGTTGCTGACCATCCAGCAGGGATCGATAGTTCACCCCTGGTGAAATTAGTGAAGATGCGGCTTGTGCGTTATCGATCAGCAACGAGAGATCGCCGCCTGCACCGATGTAAAACGAGAGTGCATTCGTGTTTGAAGGCGTCGCGTAGGAAAGCAGCGTGAAGTCACCAATTGAATCCGTGGACGAGAACTGGACTTCGTATGTTAGCGTGCCCAACCCGCCAAGAAGGGCTGCGCCGTCATCGGCAATCAAATACGTGTCATTGCCGCCATCATCATTGATACTCAGGCCGCCACCGGATGTCGATGTCGTGGTGACGGGATTCAACACCTGAATGTCAAACGAGTCCGATGCAGCCGTGGTATCCGCAGCAATCGCGGCAATCTCGTCGGAAGAAAGCGCGCGCGAATAGACTCGCGCGTCGTCGATCAGCCCCGTAAAGCTGTAAGCTCCTGAACCGTCGCCATGCCTGCCGATGATAGTATCCGAGGCCTGGTCATAGGCGATTGAATTGGTGAAGGAACCGCTCGCAATGACCTCTCCATTGAGATAGACAGTCTGTGTATTCGTTGCGTCATCAAACGTAGCTGCAACATGGTTCCAACCTGTGCCTGCGATCATGACGCCAGAATTCACGTTCTGCCACATTGATCCGTCTCGAAAAGCGAGTGCAATGCCATCAGCGCCGGCATTGACGGCATCCACCCGAAGCTGAATGTTGTTTCCAAGCGAAATGACTTCCGACCCGTTGGAATCGGCAACCGTCAGGTTGACCCAGGCCGCCAAGGTCACATTGGCGGGCTGGCCGAACAGGCCCGAAACCTGGACTTCGTCCCCAGTCCCGTCAAGACTCAGTACTTCACCTCGCATTGCATCCGTGACGACAGCTGCATCCCCTGCGAGCGTGCCGTTGTTCTGAATTCCATTTGCTTGATCTCTTGCGGTTCCGTCATTGAACGAATAGAGGCCTTCGAGTTCCGCATCGAGCGATGTGGTCATGTCCACCGCGACTCGGCCGCCGAATCCCGCGTCCGGCGTGAACGTCATGCCTTCAAGTGCGGCGTTGATTTCCGACTCGGTGCCGTTGATGACGAAGCTGCCGCTGCCGTTGCTGCCTTCGACGAACGTCAGTCCGGTTGTTTGTGAAAGTGTTAACACGCCGTTGGGCACGGAGAGAGAGACCTGCATTCGCGAATTCGCAGCCGCGACGGTGTCGGAGACTGTGATCGCGTTGCCGCCGGCCGCGTTGAAAGTCAGCGTCTGATTACGGGCGGTCGTCTGATCAGACGGAACCGACTGAGTCGCTTCAACACCGTTGTCGATCGTGATCGATATCGCTTCGCTGTAGGAATTTCCCGCTGCATCCGTGACTTGAACGGTCACGTTGTGCGACGATGCGGCCTCGAAGTCCACTAGGGATCCATCTGCGACCGTGATCTCACCGGTGCTGCCGTCGATCGCAAACCGACCACCCGCGTCGTCAGTCAGGTTGAAGGTGAAGCTGGAAAGGACTTCGCTGGCGTCCCACTGAACGACGTAATTGAACGAGTTGGATTCGTTCAAGTCAGCCCATTCGCCTGTTGAAACCATCCTCGCATGGTTCTCTGTCGGATTGCTTGATCCCAGG
>JBCCOI010000994.1:0-1859 GCA_039025515.1 Planctomycetota bacterium | reverse complement strand
GCCGCAGCTCTGCCAGGTAACGCGGCAACCGTCGAAATTGCAGCCGCGCCGGCACCGGTGGCCAAAAATCGACGGCGAGAGGGGGAAGCTGGCTGCTCCGTTGACATGGTGGGACTCCGATTGAGCGTCAGGTGGGGAATGGGTTCAAGAGACTTCGAATGCTATCTCCATCGACGGATAGTATACCCAACCAAAGCTCTTACGCCGGGCATGCGGAAGTCGAAAAAATACCTTTTCACCCGTCTTTGCCAGATCGGTTGCGGATGGGTCGCCAAACGCAACTACCGCGTTTGGACACGAGCGGCGACACGAAGCTTGGCACTCCGCGAGCGAGGATTCATTTGAATTTCCTCCTCGTCAGGCCGAAGCGGTTTGCGCGTTAAGACTTCCCACCGTTCATCTCCGCGAAACGCGTTCTTGACGATCCGATCTTCAAGCGAATGGAAGCTGATTGCGGCAAAACGCCCACCCGCATTCAACCAGTCGGGGGCGGCGGCAAGAGTCCGTTGCAGAATTCCCAGTTCGTCGTTGACTGCGATCCGCAACGCTTGAAAGGTTCGCGTCGCGGGATGGATGTCGTGATGCTTCGCTCTTGGCACGCACGACTGACAGATGTCGACTAAATCGCCGACGTTTCTAACCGGATGATCAGTCTTGTTCTTTGCAACGATCGCTCGCGCGATCCGCCGGCTAAACCGCTCTTCACCGAACTGGTAAATCGTGTCAGCAATTTCGCTTTCGCTGTGACGCAAGAGCCAATCACTTGCCGGCGTGCCCTCCTCGTCGTCAAACCGAAGGTCGAGAGGTGACATTGGGAACTGGAAGCTGAAGCCCCGACCACGGTCCGCAAGTTGATCACTGGAAAGCCCCAAGTCCAAAACGATGGCGTCGGCACGTTCGGCGTCGCAAGCAGCGAGGGCTTTGGAAATTTGCTCGTAGCTGCCCAGGAAAACGGTCAGTCGATCGTCAAGATCTTCGCTTTCGGTTCGCTCGAAGACCGCAGGATCCCGGTCTAGCCCGATCAAGATGGCGTCAGCGGGCAGCACCTCCAGCAGCTTTCGCGAATGGCCGCCGGCGCCATAGGTTCCGTCGACGATCACTTTTGGATTATGTTCGGTCACCCACTCGATCACCTCCGCCGGCATGACCGACACGTGGCAAGGCTTTCGCGCGTCGTTGTTATCCACCGAAGGCTCTCGTTGTCGTTTGATGCATCTGATCAGAGATCGCGTCTAGACTTCCCCAGCTTTCGAACAATTTAGCGCCGATTCCATGTTGGCCGCGATTTCGCGTAATCGCTCCATGTCACCGCCTCGTACTTCTGCCGCACACCAACCGCGAAAACCGATTTCTCGCAACGCCGATTCGATCGCAGGCCAGTCCACGTCTCCCTCCGTCACGTTGGTGAAACGGTCTTCCTTACGCGAGAAGCCCTTGATATCAAGCTTCTTGATTCTGTCTCCGAGTGACCGGACCCACTCGGCAATGTCGCCGTACTTCCAGTGGTTTCCGAGATCAAATTGCAGTCCGACCATCGGTGATTTGAATTCGTCGACATACTTCGCGAGCGGCTCGACCGATTGGTTTTGATCACCGCCGTGATCGTAAAGGAAGTGATTCCAAACATTCTCGATCAGGATTTTGACGTTCAAGTCTTCAGCCGTCGGCAACGCTTTGCGAATGTTGTCGATCGTCCGCTCGCGAACTTCGGCCTCAGACCCGTCCTTTCCGTGGCCCACAACGAGTAGACAGCTATCACCGCCAAGTTCGGCGGTTTGCTTCAGCCCCAAGATCAAGTTATCGAGTGCCTGCTTTCGGACAGATTCGTCTGGATCGCTGTGCCGGATCTGCCAATGGGT
>JBCCOI010000993.1:0-1865 GCA_039025515.1 Planctomycetota bacterium | reverse complement strand
CGGACCACCGACGTCGACAGCAACACGCGCGACGAATCCTTCACCATTTCGCTGAACAATCTGGTCGAAGACAACAACGCGCCGACGGATCTGTCCAACGGAATCGAGCTGAATACCGATGGCGGCAACGATGCCTACCTGGCCGCAGCTGATGGAGGTGCGCTTCTCGGAGGTTTGACAAAACTTACATTTGAAACGCAGTTTGCCGTCACTGATGATACGGTCGACCACACTCTGATTTCTTACGGTGGGAGCACTGGCAACGAATTCAAAGTTCAGTATTTCAACACAACTGTGGGGGGAGTTCAGAGTCGCCTCGTCGTCGTTGTCAACAACGAGGCGACATACTCCAGCGCGATCGATTACCGCACCTTGCAAGATGGTGAAGTGCACTCGCTTGCAACAAGCTGGGACAGTACCAACGGAGAATGGTCGGTGTACATCGACGGCAAACTGATCGACAGTGGTACGGGACTAGCAATCGGTGAATCAATCGAGGCGGGTGGAACGTTAGTGTTTGGTCAAGAACAGGATGGAAACGGAACCGGTTTCCAAACGCGGGAAACGCTTAAGGCCACTCTCTACGACGTTCGCATCTGGAACGAAGTCCGTAGCGAAGCCGAGATCGCGTTGAACCATCAGCACAAGTTCGACAGCGGCAGCTTACCCAGCGGCTTGATCGCCAACTGGCAGATGGATGGATTCGATGGCAGTAACGAAGTCGTCGATGTCGTCAGTGGCAACAACTTGAGCATCGCCAACGTCGGTGCGGGAGGCGGCTTCATTACCAGCACGCCGATTGAAGACCTGCACGTCAGCGAGAATGCAGTCGATGGCGGCAGTGTCGGTTTCGTCGTTCCCAGTGATCCTGATTCTCGCCAGGATGTTGTTGACGACGGCTTGTTTAATCATGCCGGTGCGACGGCGTACGTCAACGTTTCAACCGGTCAGACGATCGGAGGAGCAGGCGGAAGTTGGACCGTTGTTTCTGGCGATGTCGACTTGGAAGGAGCATGGGCGGAATCGCCGCTAGGCGGCACGGCTCTGGGACTCGACGGAACGGTTCCCGGCGCGATCGAACAAACAATCTCGACAGAAGCCGGGCGACAATATCAAGTCGTCTTCGCTCTGACGGGGAACTTCCAGGGATCCGGAACAAACTACAGCCTACGCGTCAGTGCTGACGGCGAAGGGGCAGACTTTACCGTTTCAGAACCCGCCAATTGGTCGACGACGAATCTGCTCTGGGAACACCGAAGCCTTACCTTCACGGCAACCGACGCAACCACGGATCTGCAGATTGCTTCGCTGAGCGAATCAGGTGGTCTCGGTGCGGTCATCGGTGACGTTCAAGTCATCGAAATCCCGCAAGCGGTCAGCACGATCCTGAACAACGATCCGACGCTGTCCTATGACGCAGCCACGAAGAAGTTTTATCGTTTTGTCAATTCGCCATCGGACTTTAGCACCGCTTTGAACGCTGCGACTGGAAGCAGCCTCAATGGTGTCTCGGGTGAGATGGTCACTATTGGATCGGCTTATGAAAACGAATTGATTCGTCAGCATGTTCTCATCGGCGGCACGCCTATTTGGCTTGGAATCAATGACGTTTCAAACGATGGAACTTGGCGAGAATACGATGGAGCAAACCCTGATGGCGATGTCATTCAGACCAGTGGTACTGCAGCACAAGGAAAGTACTTACCTGCAGGATCAAGCTCGGACCTGGGATCAAGCAATCCGACAGAGAACCATGCGAGGATGGTTTCAACAGGCGAATGGGCTGACTTGAACGAATCCAACTCGTTCAATTACGTCGTTCAGTGGGACGCCAGCGAAGTCCTTTCCAGCTTCACCTTCAACCT
>JBCCOI010000992.1:0-1866 GCA_039025515.1 Planctomycetota bacterium | reverse complement strand
TTTGACGACGGATAACGAAGCCAACGTGCTGAAGTTCAAAGAGATCATGGGGATTTTGACCGCAGAAGAGAAAGAACGTTGGGATAGTATCAAGTACGCATTTGTCGAGAGCGTTCGGATGCAGGGCCTCGATAGCGAAGACCAGGCCGGTCAGCTGATGCGTCAACTGGCCTCGATGCGCGACGGCCTCGAGTCGATTCGCCAGGTGATCTCCAAGGCGATTGCCGTTGGCAGTGACGGTGCAGAGGAGAGGATGGACGCACGCGTCGATTCGCTGCGGCAGAGCTTGACCACGTCGGCTGACCAACTCTCCGCGACACTTCAGGCCACAAGCGATCAGTTGCGCCAGATCAGCGAACATCAAGCGTCGGCCGAACTGCCTGACCAGCGAGTCTTCGTGCAACACAAGGTTCCTCGTGTGATTGCTGATCTCATCAAGGGACAATTCCATTTGATGCAAGAATGGTTGCGTCCGATCCTGAACGAATCGATCGACAACGGTCGCGATTTGGATCGTCTCAACGATCAACTGGAGGCGATGCGTGCAAACTATCGTCAGATCGAAGCCACATTTGAAGCCGCCGCAGAAGGTCAGGATCCCGACGACTGATCCAGTCATCAGTACCGGTGCAACCCTCCGCTTCCACGCCTTGACCCAAGTTTCACCGGTCAGGCAAATTGGCGAAAATAGATGGAGAGGAAGCGTCGAAATGGGGGCTTTTTCCGGCCTTTTTTTGGCTTTTCGCTAATGCACTGCGTAGTCTTATGAAGCAAGATCCGTGTCGGTATCCAGTGGGTGCTTCGCGGATGCAGCGGACGAACGCTCGTCAGGGCTTCGTCTGTCCCCGACGCAATTGTCTGTTTGAGATCTGACCAGGTATTACACCGATGCTTCGCTCGCTCCGTTTTGCATTCATGACCGCTGCTGTCGTCTTCTCGGGCTCGGCCGCGTTCGCTCAGGACGTCTGTTTCCCCCAGGCGTATCGTCTGCGGCCGACGACGATTTACGAGCAACGGGTCGTTGAACGCATGAAACCTGTCTTTGAAACCCGGATGGTTGAGCAACCGGTGACGAGCTACCGACCGGTTTTGAGAAAAAAGACCGAGATGCGAGAGGTTCGCGTCCCCGTCAATACGATCGAGACGTCGTACCGCGAAGAGACATTCACCGTTTGGAAGCCGGTCACCGAGACTAGCTATCGAGACGAAACGTTCACGGAGACACGGTATGTGACGGAAACCGGGGAGCGCGAAGAGCAATACACGACTTTTCGGCCGGTGACGGAAACGAAGATGTACCAGCGGCAGTACTCGGTGGCACGGCCCGTCACCGAAACCCAAATTTATCAACAGCAGGTCGCGGTTCAGCGCCCCGTCGTTGAAACTCAACTGCGTACGGAGCAATATCTCAGCTATCGTCCTCAAACGCAGGTTTACAACCAAACGGTTGATGCCGGTGGGTATGTCCCTCAAACGACGGTGACACCCGGACAGGTCGGCTACGGATTGCAATACCAACGCGGACTTTACGCAACGCCCGGACCGCTTGGACTCTTCGCACGCGTCCGCGGTGGAAACGTTGTCGCGCCCTATTACAAGCCGCCGGTTGCCCAGACACAGTTTGTTTATCGTCCCAACTACGTCAATCAGCAGATTTCCCAGACGTCTTATCAGCCGGTCGTCGAGCAACGCCAGGTTCCGTTTCAGGTGCAGCGAATGCAGACTGAATTGCTGACTCAAAACGTTCCGGTTCAGACGACTCGAATGCAGACCGAATTGGTGACCGAGAATGTCCCGGTCCAAACGACGCGAATGATCCCAACGACAATGACTCGTAAGGTTCCCTTTGTCGTCCAACGCCCGGTG
>JBCCOI010000991.1:0-1897 GCA_039025515.1 Planctomycetota bacterium | reverse complement strand
TTCCGCATTCCCGTGAACGTGATCACGTTGGGGACGTTGTACTTGACCGCCAAATCAACTCCATCGCGCAGCTTCTTTTCCACTTCCGCGTGGTGATCGCTGTCAACCGGACCTTTCGCGAACCCGTGACTGCCGACAAGCGATATCTTGAGACCCAGCGACGTCACTTCGGCATAGAGCTTTGAATCGATTCCTTCCATTGCTTCCAACCCGATGCGCTTACACTGTTTGGCGAGGGAAATCATGTCCATCGGTTTGAAGCACCAACCCATGATTGACTGCCGAATGCGATTTGTCTGCGCACCGGCGACTGCGCCGGCACGACCGGCGAAACAGGCGGAGGATGCGGCGGCAAGTCCGGCATTGATGAACGTTCTTCTTCTCACAAAAATCTCCCGGTTGATCCTTCCGACGATGCGCATCGGATCCAATGCTTGAGACCCTGAATGTTAACTGAATTTCAGCAACGCATGGCCGAAGCCGTCGATTCGCTCCGCCCCGGTGAAGTCGTTAGCTTTGGCGACATCGCAAAAGCTGCGGGGAGACCCGCTGCCAGCCGCGCGGCGGGGAACATGCTGGCAAATTCGATGGATACACTACCGTGGTGGCGTGTCGTCTACAGCGACGGGCGATTGCCACCCTGTAATCCAAGCGTTCAAGCGGAGAGACTCGAGGACGAAGGCGTTAAGATGAGCGGTTTCCGCGTCACGTCGGCACCCTTGGGCCGTTTTTCGTAACCTGCGCGTTTCGTGTTTTGTCTAGCAATGCCGGAGTTTTGAAGTTGCGCTGTTGTCGTAACGCGACGCGTCAGCGAGGAGAAATTGATATTGACTCGTGTCTCGCTGACGCGTCGGGTTGTGAAAAACAAATGCCGGGCGCCGCAGCGCAACTTCAAAACGCCGGAGTGAGTGTCAACGAAGGCACCGCTTATCGATTACCGGCACGTTACGATGCTTCCGTTCACTTGCTACCGAAAAGAAACGGAACATCATTGGTTGCTATTGCGGGGCGGACAGTCAGGCGAGCGTTGAGGCGGAGTGAGAGATGGCGAAGCGAAATTGTATCCGGCGAAGATTGGAGCTTCTGGAATCACGGAGGCTGATGTCAGCGGACGCCTCGAGCTTACTTGAGTCCGTCGAAACGTCGGACGATTGGGCGGCCCGATGTTTGGCACCCGTAAAGCATCAAGCACTTTCAGTTCGTTCCATCGATTCCAGCGGTCTACCGCTCGGTCCACATCGGGTACTGTCGACCGCCGGGACGTTCGGGTCCCCGCTCAACTCTGACCCAACGATATCGATCGCGGATGCTTCGATCACCGAAGGTGGGGCCGGGCCGAAAGAACTGGAATTTGAGGTGACGCTTTCGGCTGCAGCAACGGACACCGTTCGTATCGATGTCGAAGTCGTCGCGCAGTCCGCGAATCGCTTGGTCACCGAACGGCTCGCTCGCGGTCTTTCCGAACCCGTGTTCCTAACATCCGCTCCGGGGGATCAACAAACACTCTTCGTTGTCGAACAAGACGGCGTGATCAAACGGATCAATCGAGACACAGGCGACGTCGCAAGCACGCCGTTCCTCACCGTGACCGATCTATCAACGGGGGGAGAACGCGGTTTGTTGGGGCTGGCTTTTCATCCGCAGTACGAATCGAACCGGTACCTTTACATCTACATGACCGATTCAGGTGGAGACACTTTGATTCGTCGTTACACCGCCAACGAGAATGGTCTGACAGCAAACCCAGCTAGCGTCGTCCCTGTGCTCGGATTCGAACAACCTTTTAGCAATCACAACGCGGGATGGATGGATTTTGGACCTGACGGATTTCTCTACATTGCGTCGGGTGATGGGGGTTCAGGGAACGATCCGCGAAACAACGCACAAGACACGACGA
>JBCCOI010000990.1:0-1897 GCA_039025515.1 Planctomycetota bacterium | reverse complement strand
TGTGGTTTCCATGATCTGGATCTCCAGGAGCGTTCATAGCTGCCAGAATAGGTCAACCGAAACCGGCGGGGATTGATTGAAGCCCCCGAATTTCGGGGGTGCCGCATTAGGTTGCTGCGCCAGTCGAGTTCATGTAAGTCGCCACTCAGGATAAAGGTCTGAAAAGATTGTATAAATAGTAAATACAACTTTAAGTAGAATAATTCGCACGAGCAGTGCGTTCTATTCACGCTAGGCCAAGCAACGATTTCCAGCGTGGATCAAGCCATGAAAATATTCGTCACCGGTGCCTGCGGCTACAAGGGTACCGTTCTCGTGCCTAAGCTGCTGGAGCAAGGCTATGAAGTGACCGCCTTTGACATCCAGTGGTTCGGCAACCAGTTGCGCGAACATCCGGCACTGACCGTCATTCAGGGCGATATCCGTAACGTCGACGACTACGATCTCACCGGCCACGACGCCGTCATTCACCTATCATCCATTGCCAACGATCCGGCGGGTGATCTGAATCCGAAGCTGACATGGGAAGTCTCCTGTCTAGCCACCGCGCTGCTGGCCGACAAATGCAAGCGCCAAGGCATCAAACGCTTCATCTACGCGTCCTCCGGTTCTGTGTACGGGATCAAGGACGAGGAGCACGTGACGGAGGATCTCGAGCTCGTCCCGATCACCGAGTACAACAAGACCAAGATGTGCGGCGAGCGTATCCTGCTCTCCTACAAAGACGACATGGTCGTTCAGGTCGTTCGCCCGGCTACGGTGTGCGGTTTCTCGCCAACCATGCGCAACGATGTGTCGGTCAATATTCTCACCATGCTGGCGCTGGAAAACGGAAAGATCACCGTATTCGGCGGAGATCAGGTACGCCCGAACGTGCATATCGATGATATCACCGATCTCTACATCTTCCTGCTGGAACATCCCGAGCATGACGGCGTCTTCAATGCCGGGTTTGAGAACATCTCGATCATGGATATCGCCAAGATGGTCCAGCAGCATGTCGATGCGGAGATCGAAGTGACACCGTCGAATGATCCACGCTCCTACCGCGTCAATTCCGACCGGTTGCTGGCCACTGGCTTCCGCCCGAAGAAAACGGTCGAAGATGCGATCAAGGAACTCGTTGGCCTTTACCGACAGGGTGTCTGGACGAACGATGAGAGCTTCCACCGCATGAAGTTCATGGCATCCGACATTCTCGAACCGGACGCAGCCAAATGAGCGATGGAAAAGGACTCGAAGATGCAGGCGGCAAGCCATATCTGGCGAACGCCATTCCTGCCGTTTCGAACGACCACTTTCTAGACTACGCGACTCGCATGAATGAAGCACTCATGGGCTTCGACTGGTCACCTGTGAGCGAACTCACAAACGACCTAATGGGTCTCGCCCAGTCTGGTCGTCAACTGTTCCTATGCGGAAACGGTGGCAGCGCAGGCAACGCGAACCATCTGGCAAACGACTTTCTCTATGCATGGTCGAAACAGTCCGGTCGCGGGATCCGAGTCAACGCCCTGTCCGCCAATCCAGCCATTATGGCGTGCCTTGCAAACGATGAAGGCTACGAGAACGTCTTTTCGGTCCAACTCGAAACGTTCGCCCGCGAAGGCGATGTTCTGCTGTGCTTCTCCGGTTCCGGCAATTCGCCGAACATCCTGCGCGTCCTGGAGCAGGCGGAAAAGATGGGCGTAAAGACCTATTCCGTGCTTGCCTTCGACGGCGGCAAGGCCAAAGAGCTTTCTGACGTGCCGATCCATCTGGAAATCGACGATATGCAGATCGGCGAAGACTTTCAGACGATCATAGGCCACGCCATCGTGCAGCATCTCTACAAGCACCGTGAGGCCCTTGGGCCGAACCCAACGAACGCCGGAGCATAAGACCCCGTGACCGCGCC
>JBCCOI010000989.1:0-1900 GCA_039025515.1 Planctomycetota bacterium | reverse complement strand
GGTCCCGAAACGCTGGCTGCGGCGGCCAATGTTTTTGTCGGTCACACCGAAGCTCCACTCGTTGTGCGGCCTTACCTGGCGAAGATGACGAGGAGTGAGCTGAATGCGATGATGACCGGCGGGTTCGCAACAGTGACGGGAGGTTTGTTGGGCGCTTACGCGGGCATGGGGATCGACATCGCCCACTTGTTGACTGCATCGGTCATAAGCGCGCCGGCAGCGCTCTTGATCGCAAAAGTGATGCAGCCGGAGACCGAAGAGCAGGCCGCTTCGGCAACACTTGTTCGTCCGTGGCAATCGTCATCGGAGGACCGAGAAGATGAACCAGTCAACCTGATCGCGGCCGCCGTGACTGGTGCCACCGAAGGACTGAAACTGGCACTCAACGTTGGTGCCGTTTTGATCGCATTTCTGGCGCTCATCAGGCTGGTGGATGTCCTGCTCGGACTCGGCTGCCAAGCTTACGCTTCCTTTTTTGATGTCGCCATTCCGCAGCTCACTCTGGGCGTGATACTCGGCTACGCTTGTTGGCCGATCGCTTGGTTGTTGGGAATACCCTCGGGTGAATGCTTGGAAGCGGGGCGACTGATCGGGTTGAAGACGGTGGCGAACGAGTTCATTGCCTACCAGTCGCTCGGTGACATAATGAAGGAGAAGGAGCCTGCAATCTCCGAGCGGACGGCCACGATTTTGACATACGCGCTGGCCGGATTTAGTAATTTTGGCGCCATCGGGATCCAGGTGGGTGGCATCGGTGGACTGGAAGAGTCGCGTCGCGGTGACCTCGCTCAACTGGGACTTCGTGCCATGTTTGGCGGACTTTTGGCGTGTTGCATGACCGGCGCCGTCGCGGGTCTCCTTTTGTAAGCCACCTCAGTTTTAGACGAAATCACGCTTACCCGGTTGAGAATTCTTCTCATGGCCATTCGTCGTTCAATCATGCAAACTTAAGCTGGTGGACCGGTCGGTATCGAAAGAACCGCCGTTTGGTTTTCGCAAGTTTGCCGTTACGCGTTGCCGTCATCGAGGTACTTCTGGGACACGATGGACTTTATGGTGCCGTCTGATTTGGCCGAGATGTTAAACTTGAGCTCCAGTCTGCTGCCCGCCCCCGCCTTCTTTCATCCGAAATGCTCGCCGTGAAATCCCGGTCGATTCGTGCATTGGCTCCGATCATTGCTCTGGCAACGGTATTCGTTGGATGCGTCGTCGCCCGCGCCGAAGTTGATTTCCAAAAAGAGATTCAGCCCATCCTGGCGAAGAAGTGCTACGCCTGCCATGGGCCCGATGAGGCGGAAAGTGGATTGAGTTTTGTTGATCGTGACGCCGCACTTTCCGAAGCAGACTCTGGGGAGTTTGCGATCGTTGCGGGCGACGCCGATGCCAGCCTGCTGATGGAACGAATCCTTTCTGACGATGAGTTCGAGAGGATGCCACCAGAAGGGGATCCCGTTACCGAAGAGGAGGCCGAATTGCTTCGGCGGTGGATCGAGGAGGGTGCTGCCTGGGAGGCTCACTGGGCATTCGAACCGCTGAGCGATCCTGAGGTGCCAACGCTGGAAACCGCGACCGATTGGCAGAACCACCCGATCGACGCGTTTCTTGTCGATTCACTTTTTAATGCAGGCCTCAAGCCCAGCGGCCCCGCGAATAAACGAGAACTAGTTCGCCGGGTGTACTTTGGGCTCACCGGACTGCCACCTACTAAAACGCAGAGTGATGCTTTCGTAAGTGACGACTCTCCCGAAGCGTTTGCGAATCTTGTCGAAGAGCTTCTTGAATCGCCGCATTACGGTGAGCGTTGGGGAAGACACTGGCTGGACTTGGTTCGATTCGCCGAGACCAATTCGTTCGAACGCGACGGACCAAAGCACAATGCGTGGAAGTATCGCGACTACGT
>JBCCOI010000988.1:0-1900 GCA_039025515.1 Planctomycetota bacterium | reverse complement strand
GTATTGATCATGCTGACACTCATGCCCATTCGAGCGGTTGGCTGAGAAGCCTGTTTGAAGAGGCGACGGGATGCTCGGCGATTTCGTGACGACACAACTTCAATCGACCACGTAGCCGAACATCCCCGCGCTTCTTTCGCAGCTACTCTGCAACCCTGACCAAGTGCCGATAACCAACGCGTAAAACTTGCCGATCATCCCCGCCAACGTTACTGTGACGTTCACCGCTCAACGTTTCAAAGCCATTTACGAGCCACGGAACCATCGGATGCACCGGAGCGGCGGAATCAAGCATTTTGAAAATGGCGAATCATTCGCCGCCGCCCGGTGATCCGTACCGTTATCCCACAGAGTGTTGAACAGTGTATGTTCCGTTTTCCTCGTCCCGAAGACATTACTCCTGCGGAATTTGAGGCGACCGTAAAGGGCTGGTTTGAACACTTCCCAGAAAAACTGATGTCCTTCGAGGCGGAGCACCTGGAATCGCACGTTGGTGTTGACGGCGAGTTCGAAATTGACGTTACAGTTCGCTTCACGGCGTTTGGCGGCGCTGAGTTCCTTGTCCTTTGCGAATGCAAGAAGCACAAGAATCCGATTGAACGCGGGCTCGTGCAAATCCTGAACGATAAAAAGCGTTCGATCAATGCACACAAGGCGATAATGGTTGCTACTGCGCCGTTCCAAAGCGGTGCCAAAGAATACGCTGCAAAAAACCGGATAGGTCTCATTGAGATCGTCAGTGGGAAATACGCCTACATCCAAAACTCGGCTTCGCCAACGATGCCTGCGATTCCCGATGATGCCGACCCGTATTGCGGTTTACTAAGTTTTGAAATGCCCCGCGGCGCAATGTTTCCAACTGCTGTCACGAGTGATAAAATCTATTTTCTAGCTGGACAGCGCCACTTTGTGGCTTCCTGATTTCGTAAGTCGTGGATACGTCGCCAGTTATCTCGCTTGACTTGGGAGCCGAAAAGAAGCGACCCTCCGTGTGCAAATTGTTTCACGACGAAACCACGGAAGGTCACTTCAATGTCGCTCCAAGATATCGCATCGCTCGGAAAGATGCTTGCCCAATTCCTTGCACTCTTTGCCGATTGTTTCCACGGCGTCAAAGGACGAAGGCTATTTGCCGCATACGTTCGAGGATTGCTCTCAGAATTGCAGCGGAAGAACGTCGAAGCGATCGCGCTGAAGGAGCGTGTCGCGCCGCGATCGCTCCAGCGATTCCTCCAAAGCATTAAGTGGAACCATGACGAGGTGCTCAGGCGGTGTCGTCAGACCATCGCACGTGAACATTCCGACCCGCAAGCGATCGGAGTCATCGACGAAACCGGGACCGCCAAAGCCGGAAAAGAAACCGTCGGCGTCAAACGGCAATACAACGGGAATCGAGGCAAAGTCGAAAACGCGGTGGTTAGTGTCGCTTTGTCGTTCGCCACCGCAACTTTTCAGTGCCTGGTTGCTACCCGAATGTACCTCCCCGAAGACTGGGCCAATGACATCGCGCGCCGAAAAAAACTCATGTCCCCCGCGACATCGAGTTTCTGACCAAGCCGCAGATCGCATTGGTGCTGATCGACGAAGCGATAGCCGATGGGATCGCCGTCAAAGCCTGGACGTTTGATGAACTGTACGGCCGCGATGGAAAGTTTCTTGATGGACTTGATGAACGTGGGCTGGCGTTCGTGGGCGAAGTGCCGCCGAACTTCTATGCCTGGACCCGAAAGCCAAAAGTGCAGCGAAAATCGGCTCGAAAGACCAAAGGGGGACAGAAGAAATACCCTCGCTTGGCTGCGGGTGATGCCAAGCCTTGTCAGGTTCAGAACTTGGCAAAATACTCGCCCGGGTTGGCCTCTCAAACGCCTCAGCGTTACCGCACTCGGGACTCGCAAAAGGG
>JBCCOI010000987.1:0-1900 GCA_039025515.1 Planctomycetota bacterium | reverse complement strand
TGTCGGTTCACATCCAACGTACGCAATCCGCGATTTAGTGGGGAACACTCTTAACAGCGGACAGGATGAGGTGTTTGGTTTCACCCTTGACGCGCCCATGCTTCTTTCCCAGCCGGTCAATCAAGTTATCGACGAAGGTTCGTTTACCGAAGTGAACGTTGAGTTCGATGATCCCGGCCGCGTCGGCGGCTATCAGGGGGTGATCGATTGGGGCGACGGCACGATTGAACCGTTGACAATCACGACGGACATCCGTGATTACCAAGGCATAGCAGCGTGTTGATTTTCGTCGAGTGATGCTATCCTTTGGCTCAACTCATTCGGAGGCAGTTGAATGGCACTTGGACGACGTGGCCGCGAGCAACAGGATACCTTCTGGGTCGCTGCGGATCGACTTGGCAGCGGTCCGCGGAATGCGTTCTATGATCGCTTGAACGAACTGCTCGCGGAGATCGAATTCGATTCCAAACTCGAGGATGCAGCCGAACCGTTCTATCGAAAGACCGGACGCAAGAGTTTGCCGCCCGGAGTGTACTTTCGAATGATCTTCATCGGCTACTTCGAAGACATCTCCAGTCAGCGCGGTATCGCCTGGCGGTGTGAAGATAGCCGTTCGTTGGCTCGCTTCTTGGGTTATGGACCCGGAGAAAAAACGCCCGATCACAGCACTCTCTCGGTGACGCGTCAACGCTTACCGCTTGAGGTGCATGCCTTCGCGTTTGAATTGATCCTGTCGGCGGCCAAAGACAAGGGACTCCTCAAAGGAAAGACACTCGGCGTCGATGCAACCGATCTGGAAGCCAACGCTTCGTTGAAATCAATCGTTCGCAAAGACAGTGGAGATGATTGGCGAGAGTACCTTCGCAAGCTCTACGAGGAGGAGACCGGCAAGAGTGATCCTGATGATGAAGAGCTTCGGCGGTTCGACAAGCGACGCAAACCAAAAAAGAAGGTCAGCAACGAGGAATGGGAGAGTGCGACGGACCCCGATTCACGTATCGGCAAGATGAAAGACGGGCGGTTTCACTTGAAGTACAAAGCGGAGAACGCGGTGGACTTGGAGACGGAAATCATCGTGGCAGCGGAGGTCTATCACGGTAACGTCGGTGACGCCTCGACGATCGAAGACACGGTGAACACGGCTCGAGTGCATCTGCTCGAAGCTGGAACGGCGTGCGAAGTGAAGGAAGTCGTTGCGGACAAGGGTTACCACAGCGAACAGGCTTTGGACTGTCTGCAAAACGAATCCAATGTCCGTACATATGTGCCTGAGCCGGATCGAAACACCAATCGCAAGTGGAAGGACAAGAGTGCTCGTCGCGAGGCATCGTACCGCCGCAATCGTCGCAACACGCTCGGGATTCGTGGTCGGCGACTCCAGCGTCTTCGAAGCGAACGTGTGGAACGGTCATTCGCACACCTTTGCGACACCGGCGGGAGTAGGCGAACGTGGCTACGTGGGCTCGAGAAGGTCCACAAACGGTACATGATCGCGGCGATGGCACATAACCTGGGTCGCATCATGCGCAAGCTGATCGGAGCGGGGAAACCGAGGTACGCTGCGGTGCTTGCCGAGAGGCTCTGTTTTATCTATTTCGCCATCGAAGCAGCGTTGCATTGGCCACAAGGCATCTGGAGGCTAACGAAACGGCATCAGGAAGAAACGATGCGTGATCTGCTCGCGCCGTGCGCATGATCGCCGCGATCAGAACCCATGGTCGCAATGACCAATCTTCAACACGCTGCTAACCTGAGTCGCGAAGCGACGGGCAGTATCGAGTCGTTCTGTTGGCCTGGTTTTTCGAGACCGAAGCGAGTTAGCTTAGTGCAGAACTCCGCGAAGCTGGACAAATTTCAGCGTCCTGATCGAACCGCGATTTCTGCTCGGCCTGGCTCACCG
>JBCCOI010000986.1:0-1907 GCA_039025515.1 Planctomycetota bacterium | reverse complement strand
GGTGGTTTTGGTGTGATTCGTGACAATCGCACGGGCACTGACACCTACATGAAAATGGGTGAAGTCGGCGTTGGACTCGGGGCAGGCGTAAAGGACTACCGCATCGTCATGGTGTTCCATGATGCGGAGACGATGAGCGACTTCGTTGAAAAAGGCTGGTCGTTCGGTGCACAAGCCGACGCCGCTGCGAAAGCGAGCGACAAAGGCGCGGCCGCAGGAGCCGAGGCAATCCTCGACGGTGTCACTGTCTATCAGATTACAGAGACTGGCCTCGCACTGCAGGCGACGATCAAGGGCACCAAATTCTGGAAGGACGACGAGTTGAATTGAACTCAGTCAGTGCCAAGGTAATCGTCCAGCGTCTTGTGGAAGTGTCGGATACGCACCTCAAGATCGCCGAGCCATAGACCCTCGTAAGCCGCCGAATTCATACCAGCCTGAACGTTCGGCAGATTACCGCCGTCCTGGTCGATGACCATTCCAAGGGTCTTTTCGCCGCGTGCGTAGTGTTTATGGCGAGGTCGGCGCTCGGGAATCTCTTCTTCGTCGACGATGTACTCGAGCATCCAGGTATCGAACAGCATCTTGTTCGGGTCGGTGGGATGCGGCCGATGTCGAAATAACATCAAGTGGTCCGCGTGCGTGTTGAACGTCAGGTTTGGGAACACGAGATAGTTGTAGTCATCGGTGAGCTGATCGTCGTTCAGCATCGCGTAGTCCCGACCCTCATCGCCCGCCGTCTTTCGGATGTGCTTCTGGACAGTCTTTCGAATGCCGTCGACCGGCCCTTCGTAGGATGCCGGATCGAGTCCTGCCTCGGTTAGCATGTATTTCAGCGGCGGCGGAATTTCCGGAATTCGCTTGATGTGCGGACTGGTCATACCGAATGGCACCAGATAGCGTGAATGACGATCGTAGCAGTCGATCTGTACATCCATCTCGTTCAGATACCACAACAACTGCGGATGCGTAGCCGCAACGTGATAAGTCTCGTTGAACGCATCGACAGACGCCTTCCAGTTGCAGTCCCACTCCATCGTGACATCGCGCGTCACATACATCCGATCAAACCGATAAGGTTCGAAGTGGCCAAGCAAGGGGCCCATGTACTCCTCGAACGGCATCACGTCCTTATCGAGCGAGAAGAACACCAGCGAATTCCAGACGGCACAGGGCAGCTCCACCAGTCCGGCGCACGGCTTGCCTTGTGGGAACAGCTCCGCATCCGGAATGTTGATGAACTTGCCGTCCAGTCCATATTCCCAACCGTGGTAGGAACACTTGAACGTCTCTGTGTTGTCGATGCCCTCGTCCGTCAGCCGATTACCGCGATGCATGCAAACGTTGAAGAATGCGCGGACCTCCCCGTCGTCCTGCTTAACAACAATGACCGACTCACGACCAATAGTGGTCGAAATAAAGTCACCGGGTTCGGTCAGATCTTGTTCGAGGCCAGCAAGCAGCCACACCTTGCTCCACATGTGCGTCCATTCACGCTCCATGTAGTCGGTGCTGGTATAGCGCGACTTCGGGATACTCTCGTAGCCGAGATCTTCTGGCGCAGGAGAATGCTCGACCGGCGTCCCACCAGGAACCGGCTCCGCCACACGCTCAACATGTTTGTAGCTGCGTTTCGCCACGATCAGAACTGAACGCGCTTGGTAAACCCGCCGTCGATTACGAGGTTCGCGCCGTTCACCCAGCTGGCGGCCGGGCTTGAGATGAACACGACACACTTCGCCACTTCCTGCGGCTTACCCAGCCTTCCGGTCGGGTGATCGCGCAGCGTCTTTTCATAAAACTTCGGAATGGTGTCGCGAATCATGTCCCAGCTGCCGCCAGGAAATTCGATCGGACCCGGTGACACGATATTGCATCGAATACCGTCGGCACCGTGAAACTGTGCG
>JBCCOI010000985.1:0-1909 GCA_039025515.1 Planctomycetota bacterium | reverse complement strand
ATGTCATCCCCGACTCTCCGTGAGGCCGCCTGTGTCCATCCGCATCTTAAAGTTCCTTGCCTTTGGTCTTTTGGCTTGCTTCGTCTTCGCTGCTCCCTGTTCGAGTCAATCCTTTTTAGCGATCGCGGACTTTGAAGCGGATTCATCCGATGAGTATGTGCCGAGTTACACGGACAACAATCGGACGGCGCTCGCAATCAATGCGGCCAAGTATCAAGATGCGTTTTCCTCGGCGACTTGCAAGTATCGGGGGGGCGACTGGAACTTTCGACCTTGTGCTCGTGACGCTTGCGGAAACGGACGGCGAATCGACCTACCGTGTCAGCATCAATGACAAGCAAATCGCAGAGGTGAAAAACCCGCCCACCGACAAGGATTACCGTCCAATCAAGCATCGGTTTGAATCGATCGCCCTGAAGACCGGTGATGTGATGCGTGTCGAATTCAATACCGCTTCCAACGGCAAGATCCCGGAAGGCGAGGGTTTCGCATTCGCCCGCGGCCGCTGGCGGTCACTCGATGTGATGGAACCGGGTGCGACGAAACCAACGAGCGGACTGATGCGAGCAACCTTTCCGGCCGCGACACCGATCATGCGTCAAAGCGTCACCAAATCGGCCGAGGTGATTTCTGTCCGTTCGGAACCGGCTTCCGATCAGCTTGCAGACGTGTATGACCCATCGAATGCGTCGATCATTCATCGACAAAAAACCGACGGTACGGTCGTCGTCGAGGCGGAAGACTATGACGCAGTCAATAAACAACTTTATCGCACATGGTACCGAACAACCGCCGAGCTCACCCCCGACGTCAAACCGGATCCGGATCCGAATCATGTCGAGGGGGCAAGCGGCGGCGCCTATTTGGAACTTTTACCTGATACACGAGTCACGCATGATGATCCACTTGTCAATGGCGTTAGCTTCACGAACCAGCCCGGTGAACGAAGTGTCTTGTACTATCCGATCGAGTTCAGTCGGGCGGGACGCTTTTACGTATGGGTTCGAATGTGCTGCACGGGCTCGGAGGACAACGGGATCCACGTCGGCCTAAACGATACGTGGCCTGCATCGGGTGCTCGGATGCAATTCACCGGAAAGCACGGACAGTGGCAATGGGACTCTCGCCAGCGGACCGAGAAGGTTCACACGGGAGTGCTCGGTCAAATCTGGTTGGACATCGAAGAGCCCGGTTTGCACACCGTGACGTTTTCAATGCGTGAAGACGGCTTTGAGTTTGACAAATTCTATCTCACGCCGGAAAAGGAAGCACTCGAGAACAAGTCAACAGACTTGGGCCCGATGCCGTGAGTTTTGACCCTTCCGTCAATCAAAGTGTCAGCCGGGGCCATAATCGCTGGACGGGAAAACTGTTGGTGAGTTAGAAACTCAAAGCCGGATAGAGATCCGCAGGGTCTATACGCCGATAGGTTGGACGCGCCCTTCAAAACCAGCACTTGATTGCATCAGGAATCCATGCGGAACTATCGACATCGATCACCCATGAGCCGACGAGCGATAGCTCCGGCTCCGTCCCGTTACGATCACTCCTGGGCCGACGCGGGCTAGCCCGGGTTCTTTACGGTCTTCCATTTTGCCTGACAACTCCGGTGTCTTGCTTCATTGAGGCTCCGTTTTTGCTTCGTCTGCGAGGAACTCCCCTTACCACAAAGACCCGAATACGCCTTGGACATTCGAGTAACACAGCGATGGATGGTTTCTCCCTCTGTGCCTCCGCGCCTTTGTGAGAGGCCTTTTTCACGGGAAAAAAGTCTCTCACGGAGGCGCTAAGGCACGGAGGTTCATTAGCAGCGGGTATACTTCGCGATTGGGTTGTTCGCTCTTGAGCCGACGAGCGATAGCTCCGGTTCCGCCCCCCTTACGATCACCTAAGCCGACGAGCGCTAGCT
>JBCCOI010000984.1:0-1912 GCA_039025515.1 Planctomycetota bacterium | reverse complement strand
GATCCGCCGAGTATTGAATCTCGAATCGAATGCTTGCGTTCAGCGGTTCGTAATCCACATTGACCCCACCGAGGAAGCGGACCGGCGGGAAGAACGGTAGATCGCCGGCACTGACGGTGCCTGCATTGCTGCCGAGCGGAACGAACTCGTCACGAACGTTCTCGATGCCACCAAAGGATGTTGCCTCAGTCGACTCGCCACGCGCCAAATCGATTTGGCCGTCCATCGTCACTCTGACGTCGCCGGTATCAACGGCGAGATAGTCAACTTCCATCTCGAAGCCCCAGAGCTCGGCGTTAGCCTGCTGGTATGCAAATACCGGGAAGCCTTCATCAAACGGGAACGGCTCTCCCTCTTCAAACAGATCGCCGGTAGGGCTCAGGAAGATGAAGTCCGTGTAGTCGATGTAGTAGATGTTCGCGCCAAAGCCCATCGCACCCACTTCGGTCTTGTAAGAAAGTTCGATGGAGTTCGCCACTTCGGTCTCGAGATTGACGTCACCGATCTCAACCGTGTTGGTCGCCGGGTGGAAGCCGTTTGAGAACAACTCTTCAGCCGTTGGCGCACGCTCGGAGCGGGCAAAATTCAAACCGATGCTGGTGTCGTCATCGATCTGGTAGATGCCGGAGAACGCAGCCGAGAACGTGGTGTTATCTTCGCTGAAGCTGCGACCTTCGAACGCCAGATTGGTGGTCTCATTCTCTTGGCTGTCGATACGAGCGCTGGCTTCGAGGATGTAGTTATCAAACGAATAACGACCCAGCCCGAATACGCCCCAACGGAACTGCTCGTTCAACGGTACGAACGCCTCTTCACCATCGGCTTCGAACTCGCGATCCGCCATGTTGAAACCGACGGTTCCCGTTGCTGTTCCACGACCGTAGTCGAATTCACCGAGGAGCGCTTCGACACGCATTTCCCACTCATCGTTGGTGAACAGTGTCTCAGGCTCGTCGCCCGCGAACTCGGTGTGCTCGTAGTCAGCCAGACCAAAACGGAACTTGGCAGTTTCGATGATGCCGGAGTCGAAGTTGTACTCGCCGTCAATGTCGAAACGCACCTGTTCGAAGTCGATCGAGATACCGCCTTCTTCACCTTCGAGGAAAGCGGTGACGAAGCCGTCGGTGCTTTCAGCCTCTTCCTCTTCTTCTTCCTTCTTGCCACCGGGCAGGCCATATTTGCCTTCCTGGAAGCCTACGGCGAAGCCGAGGTAGCCCTTCTCGCCAACCCAAGACAGACCTGCGGTTGCCGAGGTCGCCTCAGACGCGCTGTTTTCAACGATGCCTTCAACGCCTTCTTCCTCAGCTTCTTCACTGGCGAAGCCTGGGATTTCGTATTCGTTCGCCTGACGATCGTTAGCATCAAAATGGAATACGAAATTACTGCCAAGCGCGAAGTCCGCACTGCCGCCGATCGTGTCGCCGTCGTCAGCTGTGGAATGCGCTGCGTTGAATTCGAGATCAAACCCGCCCTCGGGCAGGCTGCGTGGGATACGGTTGTCGTAAACATTGACCACACCGCCGACCGCGTTCTGGCCGAACCTCAGAGTTGAAGCGCCGCGCAAGATTTCGATCTGCTGAGCGTTCGCAACTTCGGTCGCAACGAGGTGATCGTTGCTCGCCGTCGACACGTCAAATGATGAAATGTCGTTGGTCAGGATGCGGATACGATCGCCGCCAAGACCACGAATGATCGGGCGCGAGGCACCGGGGCCAAAGAACGTTGAACTGACCCCTGGCTGACGCGCCAGTGTCTCGCCCAAAGTATCGTCAAGATCACGCCGGATTTCTTCACGGCCTACGACCGTTGTTCCGAGCACAATTTCGTTCACGCTGGTACGCAACGGCGAAGATCGGACAATCACCTCGTCCACTTCATCGGTTTTCGTGTCCTGTGCTTGCGCCGCGGCCAT
>JBCCOI010000983.1:0-1916 GCA_039025515.1 Planctomycetota bacterium | reverse complement strand
GGCTCCGCCTTTGAAATATGACGATGCCAAGCAAACCTATCTCACCGGATTGGTGCAGGGATCCAAAGATTGGACGGCATGGATGAACGTTCGCACCCGAGGCAAAACACTTAAGCTTCGCGTGGGCGATGAATTTGAAGTCGGCAGTGTTCGTGGAAGCATCGAATCGATCGACGCGGAGAAGGTGCTGATTCGAATCGGCGAACAGACCGTCACCCTCACCAGCGGCGGAGTGCTGAAGGAAGCCGTCGAAGCGGCAGCGGAATAACGCGTGATGTGGGTCAAGCGACAGGGCAGGGTGCTCGCAATCTTCGCACTTACAATCCTTGGCACTTCCGAGGTTCTTGTTGGTGGTGATGACTCAATGTCTCAAGCAGCTTCCGTCGAGAAAGCGGTAGCATTTTCAAGAAGCGTCGATCGCTACTTCGATGCCGCCGAAGAGTATCGAAAGTCACTGGATCTCTGGGAGAAACAACCCGGAGAAAGAGGACCTCGGCCCGTTGATCCGGCGGCCCAATTTGTGAAGCAGGCTTTGGATCTGGAGAAGGAAGTCCGTGGAACCGAGTTGGGGATCTCGATCCTCGCCCAGCTTTATCGTATGGCCAGTCCGAAGCCTGATTCCAAGGATCCGCGTTGGTTTGGCCGGGAGGAATCGCTGAGGCGAATTCAGTTTTACGCAGACCATGACTCGCTGACGATCTATTTGAAAACGGTCTTTGGCATTCTTGACGAGCCGATCACCGAGTCGGTGTTTCGCAACCTGATTGCCAATACCCAGCATTTGGAGAATCGACGGATCGCCCAATGCTACTTCGCTAATTGGATTCTTCGCTGCAAGGACGCCCGGGGCTATCGCTTACGACGTAAGTCTGAACTGGATTCTGGCATGAAACCAGGCTACGAAGGCGAGGCGGATTGGATCGCCGATCAGCTGGATCTCGTGATGACCGCAGAAAGACTCGAACAGTTGGAGGCGGAGGCGATCGAGTTGCTTCGTGATTTGGCGGAAGACGAACGTGATGTATCGATACCGTCGTTCCGCCGACGCAAAAACGCAACCTACGTACTCAACTTGGACGCTAACGCCAAGCGGACTTCGCTTCGTGAGTTGGCGACGGCGATTCTTTTCCGAGCCGAGCATCTTCAGGTCGGGCGACCCGCCGAAGAACTCGACCTTGAGCTTCTCGACGGCGGCCGTTGGCGACTTTCGGATCAGCGGGGCAAAGTCATCGTGATACAATTCTCATTTGTCGGATGTGGACCGTGCGAGCAGATGTATCCAACGCTTGCGTCACTCCAAGAGAAGTTTGGCGAGGACGTCAGCATTCTTACGATCATGGTTGATTCGGAGATTGCAATCACGAGGAAGAAGTACGGGGAAGGAAAGATGACTTGGAACGTCACCTTCGACGGAAGTCAGCCGAAGGTGAGTAAACGATGGACGATTCGCGGGTTTCCCACGGTTTTTTTGGTTGATAAGGAGGGCCGAATCGCCGCCACATCCGTTCCTAATTCACAGCTGATCGAGCAAGTCGGCGCGCTGGTTGAAGCGAATTAGAAGGCAGCACTTCGGGCCCGCTCGACGTACCCATCACGCTCGGCCGTGATGATTGGTGCAGTATCAACTCTCGAATTCGGGGTTCGTGCTACCTGAGCCGATGGGCGATAGCCCCGATTCTTTGGGAACAACCGCAGTTAGCGCCGGCTAGTAGCGCCGTGCGTCTCGATCCTAAAGTCTTTTGTTGACGAAGCACTAGCAACGCGATTTTCGTCTTTGACATTCCCGTCGCCTCGGAGGAAAAAACTACACTCCGTTTGCTTCACGGTCGATCTATGTCGATGCGGACGGATTGGTAGGAAGGCAACTTGTCGTTCCGCATGAGGAATTGATTGCCCGCATCGTATTCATGAATCGT
>JBCCOI010000982.1:0-1916 GCA_039025515.1 Planctomycetota bacterium | reverse complement strand
CACCATCTTCCGTCAGGGCGTCATTCAATTTGATGGAGACTTGGTCCAACAGTCATCGAATCACATCGAACTCTACGCGAAGATGGGCGATTCGATGGCAACGGTACTCTGATCGTCGGAACGCTAGCAGGATTCAATGGTTGAACACCGATGCAACCGACTTAGGAATGGCCATCACCGACGAGCACAATGCAATTCATCATCGAGGGATCAATCACTGACCGGTTATTTCGCGTCTCATCACGACGGAGCGTGGGCGTGATCGCAAACCTTGACGCCTTCGCCCGCGGCTAGCCCGGATTATTCAACAATGTTTGTTGGTGTGCCGGCTTCATCCGCATGATGCGAGTCGCGGCCGGCTGAAGCCGGTACACCAGCGTGCGCAGGGCGCGTTGGATACAATCTCCAAAACCGGTCCGTTCCCAAAAGCTTGCGACAAGACTCGGCGGAGTTGACCTCGCCGTTGATTAAAACGATTTCTGTGTCCGAAGCCTTCAAACGACATCTGGGAACTTCAACACTTGGCTGACTATTTTGATCGAATTGCAGGTGAATGGAGGGCACGCGCGAAGGAACTCGCTAGCTGGACAGCTCAGTCGCTGGTCAATCGTACGGATGTGTGGGGCAGGTATCTGTCCAAGCGATCTCGACACGAAAACATGGGTCGGCGAAATCATGCGGTGACGGTCCCGTTTCGGGAAGAACGTGGAAAGGTTTTCTTGGGCGAGGACTCGTTGGAGAAACACTTCAAAACTCGGGATGTCGGAGGTGTGCTCGGTTTGCACTCCTCCGGTTCAGATCTGACGTCCAGATGGTTCGCCGTTGATATTGACTTGCATGACGATGATGACCTGTCGGTCAGTCCCGAAGGGAACTTTGCAGCCGCAAAGTCTTGGCATCAGGCGCTCGCTCAAGCGGGTTTTGATCCTCTGTTGCTGGATTCCAACGGAAGAGGTGGTTTTCATCTTCTCATCGTTTTGGAAAGTCCAATGTCGACGGCTTCCGTGCACCAATTCGCCGTTCACTTGACGGCTGACTGGGCCAAACGCGGTCTCGACACCGCGCCCGAGGTCTTCCCCGGCCAAACGAAATGGGACCACTACGGAAGTTGGTTGCGGCTGTTCGGGCGACATCACACGCATGACCATTACACGCGGGTCTTCGATGATGAACCCTGGGCCGATCCTCCGTGGCTGGAGGGTCACGAAGCAATTGATCGAATTCTGGCAACCAGACCGGCACCCCGGCAGGTCTGTGAGCAAGCCGGCATGCGGATTGCTCGACGTACCGTTTGTCTCGACTTCGACGGTGTCATTCATTCCTACCGTTCGCCGTGGTGTGGTGCCGAAATTATCCCTGACCCACCGATCCATGGAAGCCGAGAAGCGATCGCGGAGCTGCGCCAGCGCTACCGCGTCGTGGTTCATTCCGCACGCTGTGCCACGGAGGAAGGCACGCAAGCGGTTCGCGCCTACTTAGCAACGCACGGCATCCAGGTGGATGACGTCTGCCGCTTCAAACCTCCTGCATCGATCTACGTCGACGATCGAGGGTTACGTTTCGAGGGCGACTGGCAAGAAACCCGTCGAGCAATCGACGCATTTCGACGGTGATCAATCGCGCCGCCAGGGCGGCAGAAGTGGACGACGCGAGGAGTCACACTTTCCTACACAAGCAGATCGCTCAGCACTCCACCTTCACAGAAGTCAGGGTTGCCGAACGTCGGGGCCGGCATCCCGAATCCTTCGAGGAAGGAAAGCAACAATCGGTTGTGAGTGACCGTACCGAAATCGAATGCGTGTCCGAGCTTGAAGTCCAATCCGCCGCCAATCATCACGAAAGGAATGTTGTCCCGTGTGTGCGAGTTTCCTTTGCCAAGCTCGTTCGTCCAAACGATCGTTGTGTTATCGAGAAGT
>JBCCOI010000981.1:0-1918 GCA_039025515.1 Planctomycetota bacterium | reverse complement strand
TGCTGCAGATCTATCACCAGCGTTTGCCAAAAGACGTCGTTGATCGCGGACGTTTGGAGAAGTTTGCAAAGACGCTTGTGCCTCCGGAGTGGGCCAACCGCTATCAATCCGCCGCCTCGGTTTCTTCCGTACTTTCATTGGAGCAAGCGAAAGCGAAGGAGGGACCGATGAGTCTCTTTTTTCGTCCGTCGGATTTGCTCGAGGCCGACTCGGAAGCAATCTCGGCAGAGGCCTATCCCAACGAACTCAAGATTGGTCGCAGCGAGATGCCGCTGCGGTACCGTTACGAACCGGGTGCGGAGGACGACGGTGTGGCGATTCGAGTGCACGAAGCCGCCGTGGCGCAAGTGAGTGACGATCGCTTAGGTTGGTTGGTGCCCGGATTGTTGAAGCAGAAGATTACCGCACTCATCAAATCACTCCCGAAGCGATTGCGCCGAAACCTGGTTCCTGCCGCCGAGGTCGCCGAAAAGATTTATCAGGATTTGTTGCCGAAGTTTGGCCAAGTGCCTTTTGCAGAGGCAGTTTGTGCAGAGATGTCACGACAAGCTGAAATGCCAATCCGCCGCGATGATTTTCAACTCGAGAAACTCGATGCTCATTTCGAGTTTTTGGTCGAAGTTGTCGATGATGCCGGGGACGTTCTGGCGGCTTCGCGGTCAGTGACTCCGCTCTTAAAGCGTTTCGCATCTCGTCAAGAATCGGCGACGCAGCCCCAGGAGTCCACGCCTGATCTTCCCACGGGGAAGCTTGTCAAAGTCCCTGAAACAGAGCTGCCGCGTGAAGTCGTACGTGAGCGTGGCGGAGTGAATGTCGCGCAGTATCCGGCCTTCGCGGATCATCGCGACCATGTTCGTGTCGCGCTGATGTCTGATGCCGATTCCGCATCGGCGGTCCACGCGAGTGGAGTGATGCGGTTTTTTCAACTCGCCGAGTTCAAGGAGCTCAGAAAGCAGGTGCGATGGTTGCCCGACTGGGAGGCGACGAAACTGAAGCTAGCCGGTTCCGTGCCGACGGGTTCTTTAGAATCGTCCTTGATTGACTTGCTCTCACGCATCGCTTTCGTAGAGAACGAGGCAGAGATTAGGAGTTTAGCATCGTTTGAATCTCGCCGCGAAAATCGCATGGAGCGGATTTCGATCGCCACGCAGGAGGTCGCTTCTTGGCTGACGGAACTCGGTGGACGGGCGATGCAGCTTCGTTCCGCTTTGGAATCTTTTCCGAAGCAACAGTTTGCGGCCGCACACGCGGATCTTTGTAGTTGTCGCGATGGATTGTTTCATACCGAGTTCCTATCGGTGACACCTTGGAATTGGTTGAAGCATTACCCAAGGTACCTTCACGCACTCGTGTATAGAATTGACAAGCTTCAGAGTGGTGGAGGCCAGCGTGATGCACAGTCGACGCAAGTGATTTCAGATTTGATCGAGAAGTGGACACCCACGCTGCCTGAAGACCGGAGAGACATTCATCAAAACAGTCACAGCGAGTTCCGCTGGATGATCGAAGAGCTGCGCGTCAGTCTCTTCGCACAGCCCCTTGGAACGTCGATCAAGATTTCACCAAAACGCTGCGAGAAGCAACTGGAGCAAATGCAACGATCGTGACGCACGCCATTTCGGCACAGCCTTCCTGCTGCAGCAAGTCTCTGTGATCTGTAGACGGCCTCTGCGAGGCCGTTCTGTGATCCGTAGCTGGCCTCTTCGAGCTCTTCGAGGCCGCCTGGTGCATCGTCAAATCTTGATTTCGGCGTTCGTGCTACCTAAAGAACCGCCCATCAATAACTGGCGTGTTGTCAAAAGAGAGGGGTAGGAAAGCCCGGTTGAGCCGGGCTCCCCTCCCTCCGAACCGTGCGTGCGGTTCTCCCGCACACGGCTCTCCAGTTAGTGGACCCCGTGAAGGGATTGAACGTAAGCAG
>JBCCOI010000980.1:0-1920 GCA_039025515.1 Planctomycetota bacterium | reverse complement strand
GATTTGATGAATCGTCCAAGAACGAGGTCGCCGCCGATGCGGGCTGCATCAAAAGAAGATTGACCCTTTTCAAGTGTCGAATCCGTGTAACGGACGGTGACTGGAATTTCGACGTACGAAAGCCGGTGCCTCGCGACTTGGTCTAAGATCTCCGAAGCGTGGGCCATCCTCGGTTGACGAATGGAAATCGTCTGGGCGGCTCGTCTTGAAAAGGCTCGCAAACCGTTGTGAACATCGGTCAATTGAAGCCCTGTCGTCCATCGAGTGATGAAGGTCGCCGCCTTTAGCAACACACGACGGCTGGTGGGCATGCCCGAAGTGTGGCCCAGAAACCGAGACCCCAATACAACGTCAACAGCTGCATCACGCAGCGGTGCAATCAAGGCCTCCACGTCTGCCGGGTCATGCTGGTCATCCGCGTCAAACGTCACGATGGACTGAGCGCCTTTGAGCAATGCAAACTCTATTCCTGTTCGCAGTGCCGCACCTTGACCACAATTAACGGAGTGCTTGAGAAGCCAAACAGGGAATCGAGAGACGACATCTACCGTCTCATCCCGCGATCCGTCATCAACCACGACGATCGAGTAACGACCGCAGCTCAGCAGCCCACGAAGGGTCTTCGCAATCCGCGAGGACTCATTGAATGCGGGCACAACGATCCACGGGGCAGTGCCACCCGCATCCTCTGTAAACGTTGAAGTCTTATCGGCCATCGGATTAGTTTCAGCCGAGCGGGGTCGCGTGGCAACCGAACTACAATAAAGATATCGTGAAGATCAGGTGCATCGACTGATCCAGTCACCATGGTCGTCGGCAAAATCGGCGATCTCTTTCAGAATGCTATCCAGGTCGACTGCCGGTTGCCAGCCGAAGCAACGGGTTGCGGCGGAGTGATCGAGCACCACCCACGGCAAGTCGTATTTCCTGACCGCTAGATCCTGCTCGATGTTTCTCGTCCCCCAACGCTTGTCACACCACTGACTCAGTTGTCGCAGCGAAATCGACGAATGTTGGCCGCCGGACACGTTCAGCACCCGGGCGCTGCTGATCTCCGGCTGGAGGACCTGAGCGGCTACCAAGATTGCAAGATCTCTTGGGTGGAGCACATCTCGGACCTGATGCCCGTTCCCTTCAAAGCCGATGTATCGAAGAGGTCGATTCTCCCGCCAGGAGTGGAGCCAGTAAGCAAATATGCCCTGGTCTGCCTTTCCGAACTGACCGGCCCCGGCCAAGACGCCGCACCGATTGATCCAAACCGGAAAATCAAAGGCCAGCCCGTACTCGAGCGCGATCTGCTCCGATGCGAGCTTGGTTGATCCGTAGAGCGAGATGGGGGCCGTGGTTGGGAAGTCTTCCGTGATTCCGTGCTCACTCAAGTAGGCGTTGCGCTCACCATCAAACGCGAAGCCACCGTCAGCCAATCTCAAGGGAATCGATGCGAGTGCGGCAATGGAGTACACACGGCTGGTGCTAAGCAACGTGAAGCCCGCAGAATGAAGCTTGCACAACTCGAGGAGATTGATCGTCCCAAGTAAATTGTTCTCCATCAGCCGGCGGGTGTCGTGCATGCCAGCAAGAACGCTCGCTTCGGCCGCAGCATCGATAATCCAATCAACCGGACCGAGACGTTCCAGGTCTGATGGAAGGCGAATATCCCCATGGATTACCGAGATTCCTCGATCCCGTAAACGCTGAAGGTTACGCCAACTCCCGGGGCGGACAAAATTGTCTATCCCGATGACCTCGAACTCGGTTCCAAAGCTTTCCGAGAGCCAGATTCCGATTGACGATCCCGCAAACCCACACGCTCCGGTGATCAAGACTTTCATCTAGCTTTCATCCACCTGAATGCGTTGTTCTTGGTCCCTGAAGTTCGAGCGAGATAATTGTTCAGACGTCTTATCGTTACTGAAGGTT
>JBCCOI010000979.1:0-1928 GCA_039025515.1 Planctomycetota bacterium | reverse complement strand
CACTCGTTCGAATTGGCCTCACCCGATTGAGGATACTCGATCGAGTTCGTGATCCTCACCCAATCACTACGGGCCGCAAGACCGGACCCTTCGCCGCGTACAGTCTGCTCGGCACCTGACTCTTTCCCCGTGGTCGCAACGGCGTTGTTGATGAGGTGACAAGTGGGATCTTGAAGACTGAGCCGACGGCGCTAGCCGCGGATTATTCATCAAGGGTCGCTGGTGTACCGGCTTCAGCCGGATAATGCGAAGTCGCGGCCGGCTGAAGCCGGTACACCAGCGTGCGCAGTATGTGTTGGATGATGCGAACTTTTCTTCAAACGTCATCTCAGCAACCCGCCGACGAGATCCGCGCGGTGAGTTGCTCGTTCAGTTCGTCGATCGGGATTCGAACTTGCTCGAGTGAGTCACGGTCTCGAACGGTAACGGTTCGTTTCTCAAGCGTATCCCCATCGACCGTGATGCAGTAGGGCGTGCCCGCTTCGTCTTGACGGCGATAGCGGCGTCCGACGGCACCTTTGTCATCGTAGAAGACATTCATCGAGCGTTTGAGTTCTCCGTAGATCTCTTTGGCAACTTCGGGCATTCCGTCCTTCTTGACCAATGGGAAGACAGCCGCCTTGATCGGAGCGAGTCGTGGATGCAGCTTCATCACGGTCCGCGTCTGCATGTTTCCTTTTTCATCGGGTGCTTCGTCTTCGGTGTATGCTTCGCAGAGAAAAGCGAGCGCACCACGATCGGCACCGGCTGAAGGTTCAATGACGTGCGGCACAAACTTTTCATTGGTTGCCTCATCGCGGTAAGTCAGATCTTTGCCACTTCCGCGATACTTCGGTTTGCCGTGCTCATTTAACTCCACACCCATGGGCTCCCCGGGCGGGGAATTCGGATCCAACTTTCCTTCCATGTGACTGCGCAGATCAAAATCACCGCGATGCGCGATGCCTTCTAACTCGCCAAACTCTCCTTCGGGAAGAAACGGAAACGCATATTCGATATCCGCCGTGCCGACGCTGTAGTGTGCGAGTTCCGAAGATTCATGCTCCCGCATGATCAATGATTCACCTGAGAGCCCGAGCTTTGTGTACCAGGCGAGTCTGCGATCGCGCCAGTATCGGTACCAGTCTTGCGACTGTTCGGGAGGGCAGAAAAACTCAATTTCCATTTGCTCAAACTCCCGCGAACGAAATGTAAAGTTTCGCGGTGTGATCTCGTTCCGAAAGCTCTTACCGACTTGTCCAATTCCGAACGGAACTTTGACTCGCGACGAATCGAGTACGTTCTTGAAATTCACGAAGATGCCTTGCGCCGTTTCGGGTCGAAGGAATGTCACGTCGTCTTCGCCGCCCAACGCTCCGAGCGTCGTCTTAAACATCAAATTGAATTCTCGAGGCGTCGTCAGCGTCCCCAGTGATTTGGCATCGGGGGCGAGAACTTGTTCGGTCGCTTCAAGTTGGTCAAGCGAGAACGAGTCCTCTTCGACGGTGAGTTCATCGGCATTCTTGGCTCGCAATTTGAAAAACTTCATTGCACGCCGCTTTACCTCGTCGGCTTCCTGTTCGGCATCCGCCAACGTCGACACGAAGATTCGTTGGTCGCCGCGTTTGCACCAGCGGCCACGTACTTGATCGAATCGATAGCGTTTCTTCGACTCTCGGCAATCAACCATGAAGTCGTGGAATAGGTCATAGTGCCCGCTGCACTTCCAGACCTGGGGGTGCATCAAAATGGTGCAATCCAGTCCGACCATTTCGAACGAACTCGGAGCATTCTCCGGCGTCACCAGCTCGTTGTGCCCGGCAATCATGTCGTGCCACCAAGCTTCCTTTAGATTGCGCTTTAGCTCGACACCGAGTGGCCCGTAGTCCCAACATCCCTGCACACCGCCATAGATTTCGCTTGACTGAAAAAGGAAACCTCGCCGCTTG
>JBCCOI010000978.1:0-1930 GCA_039025515.1 Planctomycetota bacterium | reverse complement strand
TGATCACGGGTGCTATGAATCCCCGCTTGGTCACACAGTTCGATCCATAGCGGCGCGATGGGACGTCCGTCGCGATCATCCATCGCCAGACCGCTGAACATTTCGTAGCCGAGGTCTTTGGAGTTGGCCAGCACGATGCGTCCTTTCTTGCCGTGGTGGTCTTTGTAATGCAGGTTGCACCAATCGCACGCGACCAAGGCAAACTCTTGGCAGGCCTGCGGAATCACAGTGCGTGCCTCCCCGAGAATCGGTGAAAAGACTTGCTGCAGCGTGATGTCGGGGTTTCCATAGAACCGCCACGCCGCCTGAGCCGCCGAAGCGGGCTGGATGGCCCGGGCGTTGGTTTTGGGTGCCGCGGCCGAAGCATGACCATGACACAGATGTGCCTGAACCTGACACTGGTAGGCGTCCAGATGGGCAGGACTTAGAACCGGACTCGGTGGCCGGACAAAGGTTCTCCAAAAAGGCAGTTGTGCCGCTTTTTCACGCGGTTTCGAGTCGGAGTCTTCGTTCAAGTAAGTGAATCAACCTTTCAGGGGTAGTGCTACGATGGGAAAGCGTGCCGAGGCTGTTTGAATGATTGCGTCTTGAAGATATAAATCCAGCAAGCTTTCTTAAAAATCCTTTGCAGGCATTAGCCCGTAGACAACTCAGGGCGGAGCCGATGGGCGACTTTCAAAAACACGCCAGTTAATGATGGGCCGTTCCTAAGTTGCGTTGCGTCGAGCTCACGCGAATTGAGTGTGACGACCAAAAAGGAAATGAAATGAGTGGCAAGAATGTGACAAAGTGTCTGCAGTGCGGAGAATCGCTGACGTCGGACGGTGGCTACTGCCTGACGTGCG
This sequence comes from Planctomycetota bacterium, assembly GCA_039025515.1. Taxonomy (GTDB): domain Bacteria; phylum Planctomycetota; class Planctomycetia; order Pirellulales; family Pirellulaceae; genus Stieleria. Next base: position 1,085 of record JBCCOI010000978.1, on the reverse strand, counting down.
GTTTTAGTAACACCGATCATGTTGCAAGAAAGCTGCGGGTCGTCCAACAAGCTTATCAGAGAATCGAACGTCAGAAGCTACTCAGCAAGTTCTTTCGCTTCATCTTCTTTGCACGATTCTTCCGTTGATGGCCCGTTTCAGTTTCTATGCGATCTAGGGCTCTCTGATCTGAATTGTTGCCGTCGCAAGTATTGAGTAATCCAGTTTGCGATGATGAAGCAATCCGGACCGCTCTCACGCAACAGAAATTCGTGAATCCGGTTTGACGCTTGCCGCGAACAGCTTTGCATATGCCATCCAAAACGCAAAGATTCGCCAAGCAAATGAGAAATCCGCTCTTAAACCGCCGACGGGTGATTGCCGCCGGAGTTGTGTCTCTCACAGCACCGTTGGTCTCGTCTTCCGAACAGAGTATGTCGTCACGGGACGTTTGGACGCAGTGGGGAGGAGGCAATCGCGATTTCCTATTCGACGCTCCGGACATTCTTCGCGAGCGACACGTGGATTCGCCCCTAGAGCTTGCGTGGCGGCATCGTTTGGGAAAGGGCCAAGCCGCCGTCGTTTGCGATGCGAATGCTGTCTTCACGATGCACCTGGAGAACGACGAAGAGGTTGTAACATCTCGTCAGTTCTCAGATGGTCTTGCCCTTTGGCAGTCTCGTTATTCCGTCGATTTTCACGCGGGCAATTCGGCGTATGATGGCCCACATTCTACGCCGGCGCTTACGAAATCGAGTGTTGTGACAGTCAGTATCGATGCAACGGTGAAGGCGATCGATCGAGAGACCGCCTCGGTGCGTTGGTCCAGAAACTTGAGAACAGACTTTGGGACGCGTTTGCCGCAGTCGGGTTTTGCTTCGAGTCCGTTGGTCTATAAGAACCATGTCATTCTTCCAACGCTTGGTCATCCGCAATCCGCTGAAACGGAAAGGTATGCCGGTGCTTCGGACAAACCGGATTCGGATCGCATCTCAAAGCAATCGTCGATTCCTGGAGCAGTCGCACTGGAGCTCTCGACCGGCCGCACGATCTGGCGGAGTGAGACATTCCGCTCCAGTCATGCATCACCGACCATCGTCGAAATT
>JBCCOI010000977.1:0-1931 GCA_039025515.1 Planctomycetota bacterium | reverse complement strand
GAAACGGCCTTTCAAATGCAGCAAGCTGCCCCCGAGGCGTTTGACGTTGGCCAGGAACCTGAACACGTTCGTCGGCTGTATGGTTTGGACCGCAAGGTCAAGGGACCGGGTGCGGACTTTGGTTGGCAATGCTTGGTGGCTCGCCGACTTGCCGAACGTGGCGTCCGTTTCATTGAGCTGATCGATACCGGGTCTCGCCCCAACTGGGATTCGCATGGCGAGATGAATGAACACAAAGATCTGGCATACAACGTTGATCAACCAACGGCGGCGCTCATCAAAGATTTAAAACGCCGCGGGATGCTGGACGAAACCATTGTCCTCTGGGCGACGGAGTTTGGACGCACGCCGACTCGCGAAGGCAAAAATGGTCGTGGTCATCATCGCGATTGTTTTAGCGTCTGGCTGGCGGGAGGCGGATTTAAGGGAGGCCATGTGCACGGGGCCACCGACGAAATTGGAAAGTACACAACGGAATCCCCCGTGGAAGTTCACGACCTTCATGCGACGGTTTTGCATCAGCTTGGGATCAACCACGAACGGTTGACGTTCCGCCATGCGGGGCGTGATTTTAGGCTCACCGATGTCCACGGCCACATTGTGAAAGATCTGATTGCTTAAGGCTGAGGCCGAACTTTAGGAACGGGCGATCAATTATTGTCGCCGATCGGCTCCGCCGATCGATTTTGACACGTTTCCATCGGGCGGAGCCTGAGTTGTCTACGTGAAGTTGCTGGCAATGAGTTGGCGGAGTTCGGCGGCGGTACTTAGGAGTGTATCCAATCCGTACTGCGCAATAGCCGACTCAAGCGACAAGAGGATCCAGAGTCCTGCCAGCAACGATGGAGCCGTCCAGCGACGACCGCGACCCATCCGGCGACCGCTCAAGCGAACCAATAAGTCTTTCGCAGCGCTCGCCGATTCACTCTCGTCGTGCTGCAGACGCCAAACCATCACGCAGGCCATCGAAGCCACCGCCAAGCGACGGGCAATCGCTTCGCAGCTCTCCTGCCCCCAGTTCTCCAACTCGTGACCAGCCGATTTGAGCAGTTTGTGATAGTCCTCGATCCGCCAACGCCATGAGTACCAACACGCCACCGTCGATGCCAACACCGAAGCCGATACGTTCGTGTACAAATACCAACACGCAACGACTTCGCCCGATTCGGATCGAAGTTGTGCGACCACCAGACGCAACGTCAGCGGCTCGCCAGTGATTCGCTGTTCTTTCTGGCCCTGACGCCGCTGGCGGGCCGGGCGTGTGATCGTGATCTCGGTTTCAGCGATCCACTGACGAACCTCTTGCCCTCGATACGAGAACGATTCGCCAGGCAAGTAACAGTCGCCTTGATGCAAGAGGTCGCCGATTTGCTTCAGCGAACGACTCTTGCCTTCGTGCATCACGGTGAACCAAGCCTTGCCGCGCACGACAAATTGCATTGCCTGGGCATGCCACTGTCGAAGATGCCAGATGCTGTCCGCTTCGCAGTCGATGATGAAGACCGCCTGTCGCTCAAGAGCAAGGGACTGAACGAACCGCAGATTGCCGACGATCTCGTCGAGTACTGATCCGGCGGGGCGAATTTGATGATCACGGGTGCTGTGAATCCCCGCTTGGTCACGCAGTTCGATCCATAGCGGCGCGATGGGACGTCCGTCGCGATCATCCATCGCCAGACCGGTGAACATTTCGTAGCCGAGGTCTTTGGAGTTGGCCAGCTCGATGCGTCCTTTCTTGCCGTGGTGGTCTTTGTAATGCAGTTTGCACCAATCGCACGCGACCAAGACAAACTCTTGGCAGGCCTGCGGAATCACAGTGCGTGCCTCCCCGAGAATCGGTGAAAAGACTTGCTGCAGCGTGATGTCGGGGTTTCCATAGAACCGCCACGCCGCCTGAGCGGCCGAAGCGGGCTGGATGGCCCGGGCGTCGG
>JBCCOI010000976.1:0-1938 GCA_039025515.1 Planctomycetota bacterium | reverse complement strand
GTTGGCGGAGAACTTCACGCCGAAGTTGCGCGGATACAGGTATGACGTCTGAACGATGTCATCACCGTTGTTGTTGCCGCGTGCCAGTACCGCTTCGTCTTCAAGGTTCTCGATAAACCCTTCGACCGTGTAGCGATCGTCAGCCGAGCGCCACAGCAGACGGATGTCCGTCTTCGTGTAGGAATCCTGATCGTGCGAAGGATCGATCGCCAGGAGATTGGACGTGTTGTAGCCGTCCGAGTAGTACGTCTGGATGTACGGTGTCAGCGTACCGCTGTCGCCAAGGTCGTAGGTGTAAGACGCGCTACCACCCAACGTCAGCTCAGGCGACCAAGGTGTCTGCTCGCCAGATACGTCGATGAACGAAACCACCTCGCCATTCAACAGCTGGTAGGGGTTTTGCTGACCGAAGCTGCCGAACTCGGAATCGAGGTAGGCCAACTGACCGGTAATGACCAAGCCGTCCATAGGCAACCAGACTGCGTCCAGCTCAATACCGAACGCTTCGATATCACCACCGTTGGCAGAGAAAGTATCGACACGGCCGTCTGGCAGTGGTCGTTGTTGCTGCGTCAGCAGGTTCGTGTACTCGGTGAAGTGGATTGCACCATTGAACTGCAGTGTGCTGTCGAGGAGAAAGGAGCGGAAACCAAGCTCGATCACCTGTGATTCCTGCTCATCGGTCGTCGTGTTGACGCTGGATGAACCCGACAGGTAACCCGTCGAACCAGACAGGTACAACATCGTCTCGTCGTTCAGGTCGTACTCGACACCCGCACGCCATGTGACGTTGTCGAATTCCGGCTGACGATCGGTGCCATCCAGCGTGTTGGCGCTGGTGACGGCATCGGACGCACCGCAATTGAACGAGAACAGGTTGATCGCGTTATCCGGCAGGATTGTCGGCATCGTTTCGAAGCCTGGAATCACATTCACAACACGGTCAACTGTTCCGTCACCATTGGTGTCGCCAGTGAAGTTCGAACCACCGCAGGTCGCTTCCTTGGTTTCATCGTTGTAACGAAGACCACCGATCAAACGGGTACGATCGTTGATTTCGTACTCACCTTGAGCGAAGACGCCGAAGTACTCGGTATCGATTTGTACGGCGTTAGCGAACAAGCCGTTGATGTTGGTCGCGTCGCTCACGATATCCGTACCGAACAAACCGGTGAAGGTGCCCTGCGGCACTGTGATCTCGGGTCTCGTCGAATCGTCACGAACGGTCTGGTTGTAGATGTAGAAGCTCGAGAAGTCGGTCACATCCGAATAGTACAAACCGGCGGTCCAGCTCAGACGACCATCGCCGTTCGAGGAAATCTGGATTTCCTGGGTGAACGCTTCCGACTCTTCAAGGTAACCACCATTTGAGTGCGGGGTCGGGCTGAAGTCGAAATCGAAGTTGATGTCGTTGGTGTAGTCGTTCACCGCAGTGATCGATTTCACGCTGAACGCATCAAAGTCGTAATTGATTTCAAGCGAAATCCACTCGTCCTCGAGATCCACCGGACGAACATAGTCCTGACTGATTCGGTAGGGGTCGCCACCGGGGCCATTCGCTGCGGTACCCCGGGCACCAGATCCGCGAACCGGGTTTGCACAGTCGCGCTCGGTACCGAACGGATCGGTCAAACCGTCGGGTGTGACATTCCGGCAGAGGAATGTGTAGCCGAACAAACCGGCCTCGTTGCCGTCCTCAGTGACCTGTTGGTAGCGGAAGATGACTTCTGCGCTGTCATTCGGCAGCCAGGTCGCTGACAGACGCCAGCCTTTGTCGTCCTGCGCACCCAAATCCGGGCCCGCATCATTGATGATGTAGCCGTCGCTCTTATCCGAGAATCCCGCAACGCGAACCGCGAATGTGTCACTCAACGGCAGGTTGATATGACCTTCGGCTCGCGTGCGATCAAACGCCTGGCGGCTAACTTCGACGAAACC
>JBCCOI010000975.1:0-1941 GCA_039025515.1 Planctomycetota bacterium | reverse complement strand
TACGGGACCGGACTGTCGGGCTGGCAGGGGCCCAGTGGAGGTCGCGACGGATGCTTGCAGCGACTCAGGTACACCGGTGATCCGGTGCTGATGGTCGAGTCATTCAGTGTCGTCGAAGGCGGTGTCGAGTTGAAATTCTCGTTTGACGTCGATCCGGCAACGGTTCGAGACAAATCCGCTTGGCGAGTTCAGATGTGGAACTACCTCTGGTCCCGGGTTTACGGATCAGAGCAATGGTCGATCCTCCAACCCGGACGAATCGGCCGCGACGACTTGGAGGTCGAGGACGTGTTCTTGATCGAGCCCGACAAGGTGCGGCTGGTGCTCCCCGAATTGACGATGTGCGATCAGCTCTTCATCGACATGAATTTCAAGACTGCCGAGACACCCGGCGGCATCTCACGGTTCGTCGAACAGTTGTACGCGACCATCCATCACCTGCCCAACCAGGCACCCGTTGAGAACCGAACCATCCCCAAGAAGTCGGAAACGGCGGAGGCCGGCACTCCGTAACCTGATTTTGTCACGCTGCGTCGCGATGCTTTTTTCGGTTCTCGAGACAGCACGTTTGTGTTCCCGAGGCGTCTCTGCGGGCACGAAACGCTTTGATTTTCAAGCATTCTGGCTCACGTGAGCTTGAGAAAACCGGCCATTTTGCTTACACATCTCGCCTCGCCGGTTTCCTTCTTCCGCGTTTTGCCGCTGCTCGCTATCCTACGGGGCTGTCGAAGCTCCGAAGATGTGGACCGAGTCTGAAGGCTCGCCGTCGGATGAAGCACTGCGGGGAACCGTCGGGAAACCCCGAACGCTGAAAATAACCAGACGAATCCGGGAAACGCGTCAGCTAGCGACGCGAAGAATAGGCCGGCATTCGCCGAATGAGAAGACAAGTTATTGTGGAGATTGTGTGCGATGGCACGTGAATGCGTTTATTGCGATCGGAAAGTCCGAATGGGCAACCGCATCCAGACTCGAGGTAAGGCCAAGTATTTGGGCGGTGTGGGAACGAAGATCACCGGGAAAACCAGGCGAAAGTTCGTGCCCAACCTTCAAAAGGTCCACATCACCACTCCCGAAGGTGAGAACAAAACGGTTCGGGTCTGCGTGGCGTGCATTCGCAGTGGCGTTGTCCAGAAGAGGATTCGGGTGAAGCCGTTCGATGTCAGTGGCGTCAAATAGTTTCTTCCCTTTCAAATTACACGTTGTAAACGCGGAGAGTCGAGTGGCGAGTAAGTCAACCATTACGAAGATGAAGAAGATTGAGCGGCTCGTGAAAAAGCACGAGAAGCTTCGTAAGGAACTCAAGGAGAAAGGCGAGTACGGCGAGCTCAGCCTGCTGCCACGGAATTCAAGTCGGACTCGGCTCCGACGTCTGTGCAAAATGACCGGACGAAGCCGCGGTGTGTACCGTAAATTTGGCATCTCGCGCATCATGTTGCGTGAGCTGGCCGACAAGGGCGTGATCCCCGGGCTCCGCAAATCAAGCTGGTAGCGCTCCCGCAACGTACTCATCACGCTCCGCCGTGATGGTTCCGACGATTACGTCGTTTTCAGATGACCACGAGAGCGGCCATCGTTTCAGCGGCGCGAGTGTCACGAGGCAGGGCGGCGACTTCCCCGTCTGGGAATCTTCTCTTGATGCGTTAAGTCCAAACGCTGCACCTCTCCTTCGGAAGAGCAGAAGGGGTTTCTTTCGCGAGCAGGCTCCTCGGGGACGCCGCTGGCTTGATCACACCGACGCCTGATTCGCGACGTCAATCAGATGGCAAGTACGCAAGAGACACGAACGCCTGTTCTCATTCTCAACGGGTTTCTCGGTTCCGGGAAAACGACGCTGCTTCGAAGCTTGCTCGTCCAGTCTCACAAGAAGCAATTGACCGTCGGAGTTGTCGTCAATGACATGAGTGAGCTCGATGTCGATGGTCTTGTCGTTGCTCAGAC
>JBCCOI010000974.1:0-1943 GCA_039025515.1 Planctomycetota bacterium | reverse complement strand
TCGTTCGTGAAAGAGACTGGCGTTGACCTGTCTCGTCCGAGCAACGAGCCGCCGAAAGAGAAGAAGCTGTCCGATGTCATTGCGATCAAGATCGATGATGCGGGCAGAATTTCGGTCAATAACCGACCCACAGATGTTCAGGCGGTACGCGCTAACATCGAGAGTGCGCTTGCGACCAAGCCGGAAGCGTCAGTGGTTGTAGCCGCCGCAAGAGAGGCCGATGTCGGTTTGCTGGTGACGGTGGTCGATCAGGCGCGGGCCGCGGGGGCCGATAAGGTCTCGCTCGCGGCAATCAACAAATAGGAGTTTCCTGTGGCCAGAAGACACAGTGAAGAGCAAGACGATACCGAAATTAACATCACACCGATGTTAGATATCGTCTTTATCATGTTGATTTTCTTCATTGTTACCACTTCATTTGTGAAGGACACGGGGATCGATCCACTGCGTCCGGAGGCGGAGACAGCGGTCTCCAAGTCCCGTGGTAACATTTTGATTGGTGTGACCAAGACCGGCGATATCTGGTTTAACAAGCAGGAAATCGAGGTTTCGGACGTCCGGAGCCGGGTCGAGGAGATCAAGGCGGAAAGCCCCGAGAGCTCCGCGGTCATTATTGCTGATGTGGGTGCGCCGACAGGCGTTGTCATCGACATCATGGATCAGGTGCGTCTCGGCGGTGTGATCAGCATCGCGGTTGCAGCTGAGAACGAAGGGTCCTGACGGGGATTTCGTGAGAGCCAGGAGGCGAATGACATGAGATATGCCGTAGCTATCGTATCTGGCGGTATCGTTGCGACGCTGCTGTTTCTTTTGATGCATGCGTTGATCGCAGGCGAGCCAGAGCTGAACCGCGACGATGATCTCGCGGCGCAATTTGACTTCGTAAAAGTGCAAGACGAAGAAATCGAGAACAAGCGCGATCGCCGGAAGCCACCGGAACCCGAGAAGCCGAAAGAGCCACCACCGCCGCCAAAGCTCTCACAAGAAAACAACGACAAGCCGCCACCGCAGCTGCCGAACATCCAAACGCCCAATATCGATATTGGTGTCGCCGGTGACGGTATCTGGATTCCCGGAGCGCCGGGCAGCGGTAATCAGGAGGGCGACGTTGTCCCGATTTTCCTGATGCAGCCCCAGTATCCGCGCGAGGCCGCGCTGGATGGCATCGAGGGCTGGGTCAAGATGGAGTTCACTATCGAAGCGGATGGATCGGTATCCGATGTCGAGATTCTGGAATCCAATCCGCGAAGAATCTTCGATCGGGCGGCGAAGCAAGCGATGTACAAATCGAAGTTCAAGCCCAGAGTGATCGATGGCGTGGCGACTGCCCGACGTGTCTCCATGACCACCGAATTCAAGTTCTAGATTGATCCGAATCTGTCTCGGCTTCAGAGGGTGAATACATGAAGTATGCGATGTCTGTTGTATCTGGTGCGATTGTCGCAACGCTGCTGTTCTTGTTGATGAATGGCCTTATTGCTGGCGAACCTCAAATCGATCTTGAGCCAACGCCGCCTGAGCCCCTCGACTTCGTGATGATTACGAACGAAGAAATCGTGAATAAGATCATTCGCGAGAAGCCACCAGAGCCGAAGCCCCCGAAGGAGCCGCCTCCGCCAGTAACGGATCCTGAGACGGACAGCGAAAACCAGCGACCGGATCTCCCGGATATCGAGACGCCAGTCGTAAACATCGGGTTGGATGGCGATTTCTACACCGGGGATCCCATCGCTAATCGGTCGCAGGAAGGTGACGTTGTCCCGGTGTTCCTTATGCAGGCGCAGTATCCGCGTGAAGCAGCGCTCGACGGCACTGAAGGATGGGTGAAACTGGCCTTCACGATCGAGCGTGATGGCTCGGTGTCGGACGTTGAGGTGATCGACTCTTATCCGCGTCGCGTGTTCGATCGCGCCGCTGTGGCTGCAATGTACAAGTCGAAATTC
>JBCCOI010000973.1:0-1962 GCA_039025515.1 Planctomycetota bacterium | reverse complement strand
TGATTGTTCTCTGCAACGGACGGATGAGCCATGGCAGGCAGATCACCGGACAACACTTTTTTCCAGCGGACGTAAGAAATCACAAAGGATCACACTACACTTCGTAAAGATTGTTGGGATGACGGATTGCTTTGGTAGTCCCGTGTCCGAAAGGATCGTCGCAAGATCGGACCGGTCATTTTCGGGGTGGATTCCATCATCCGTCCGATAACCATCGGATGCACGACGAGCGGCGAAGTCGAGGTTTTTGGAGTGGTTGGTCGTCCGTCGCCGCCGCGTGATCCGTAACGTTATCGGGCGGAGGCAGCCAAGTGTGCACTCCGTGGGTGTTTTTTGGCTGATCCCATGACGAGAGAAGCGTCGAAGTGTGTTTTCGGGAAGTCGGGGCGAACTATACGCCAGACGACAATCAGACATTCGTTTGCTCCGAACGTATTTTCACTTTCCGGAACAGTTGGATTTCACATTTGAAGACAGATAAGACATTCGGTCAGACGAGACAGGCAGACAATCACAACACGGAACGAAGCCGGAGGCTTTGATCCGAACGGAAGACCAAGAATCGAGTGGAAGAGATCGTTCTGCTGAGCATGTTTTTGAATCCGTCCGATAACCATCGGATGCACGACGAGCGGCGAAGTCGGGGTTGTTGGAGTGGTTAGTCGCTTGTCGCCGCCGCGTGATCCGTAACGTTCTGCCGAATAGAAGGTTAGAAGATTGAAACGTAGGTCTCGACGGTCGGTTGCTCTATTCGCTGTCCTGCTTGTCGCGGTCGGATGGCCACCCGTCTACTGCCTGTTCGTCGATCCGCTTATTCGACAAACCCTTTTTGATTCACATTTGTCTAATGAGCAGCTCACGAAACTTTTGTACGCAAGCCGGTACACCATCATTGTGCCGGCGGATCTTGACGGGCATTTTCTCACCTTTGATGCCATCGTCGATGGTAAGACAATTCGCGGAGGCGGTTCTTCAGTGGAAGGCGGTTCCACGATCACTCTCCTTTTGCGTCGCAACCAACAAGCTAGAAAGATTGAGTATTGCTGGCTGGATCATAACACTGTGGCTCGTGGCGTCCTCGATGATCCACTTTCAGGCGCAGGAACGTTCAGTGTCAAGGAGAACGGCATGATCTCCGCTGGCGATTGGCTTCTTCGAGGCGGGCGTAAAGGTGTGCAGGTGTATCCGGCAGACAAACCCGCAGAGTTTGAACTGCGACTTGCATTTGACGATCCTTGAGGCAGAACAATGCGATGCACGCCGAGCCGCGGATGTGTGTTTTTTGAAGTGGCTGATCGTTCGCCGCGGCCGGGTGATCGCTGACGTTCTGGCATACGGTCTGTAGCTGTGAGGCGATCCAAGAATGCGGCTGTTTTTGCAATGAGTGAGCCTTCATGCATCGCTGTGCCGATTCACCTTGCGTCAACTCTCGTCGGATTCCCGGTATTCGTTCTTTTGACTCTTCCCTTTTATGGAATCGCAAATTCGACTTCAGTTCATGACCGTGTCGACGTGTGTTTGTTGGGATTGTTGCTATTCGCCCCAGCGTTTGTGCTGCTGTTCGCACTTGGCTATTCCGCATTCTCGATGGCTGGCATTTCTGACAAAGGACGTCTTTTGAGCCTCTTGATTGTTGCCACATACTTGCTTTACGGTGGATTGTTGTTTCCGATTATGTTGCGTGGTCCGATTCGGGGCTTCTAAGCTCTGCGGAAAGTGCTTGCTCGATCGCGACGTCGGGTTTGGTACCATAGAAGTAGCCAGAACCATCGGATGCACGACGAGCGGCGAAGTGGCGGTTGTTGGAGTGGTGAGTCTCTTGTCGCCGCCGCGTGATCCTTGACGTTACCCGTGAATGTTGTTGACCTGAATCTCAGGTCGATGGTCCAATTGACTGACAGCTGCATTCGCCTGAACCCTCTTTTAATAGGATTGATCCGCCATGTCTGAAGCATCTGTTTC
>JBCCOI010000972.1:0-1962 GCA_039025515.1 Planctomycetota bacterium | reverse complement strand
GCTCCGATATCGCCCTCGGTAACAGGTTATGCCGCCGCGAAACTTCAACGTCGTGTTCTTCGCGATCGTGATCAGCCTGCTGTGTCACGTGACCTATCGAAAGAATCGCAGTGCCTCGATCCTGGGTGAAGCGATCGATCTGATTGAGAAAAACTACATCGCGGACGTCGATCGCGATTCGCTTTTGACGGCGGCGATGAAAGGAATGGTGGGAACGCTCGACGAGCACACCAGCTATTTCGAAGTCGATGCCTACGAGTCCTTTCAAGACAGCATGCATCAGGAGTTCGTGGGCGTCGGAATTTCGGTGAATCAGCCATCTCCTGACGAACCCGTAAAGATCCTTTCTCCGTTGGTCGGTTCGCCTGCACTTCGAGCCGGCGTCTTACCCAACGATCGAATCGTTGGTATCGATGGCGAAGATGTTTCGGAGATGGACCTTAGTGACGTGATCAAGCGGCTGAAGGGCCTTCCCAATACGGAAGTGGTGATGACCGTTCGTCGCGGCGATGAAGAGATTTCGATGAGCATCGCGCGCGCTCGAATTGAAACCGAGTCCGTTTTCGGTGACCACCGCGACGAGAATGATCGGTGGGTCTATCGCTTGGAGGACGAGCCTTCCATCGCGTACATCCGAGTGGCGAGCTTCGCCGACCGTACCGTCGATGAACTGGGAGACGTTCTCCTTGATCTCAACAACGACTTTTCGGGGTTGGTACTCGACCTGCGAGGCAACGGCGGCGGGCTGCTTTACGCCGCACGCGACGTCTGTGACATGTTTCTTTCGTCCGGCGACATCGTTTCGACCCGAGATCGAGAAGGCATAGTCGTTGACAAGTTTCAAGCGACCAACCGAACTTTGGTCGATGAGCGAATTCCCGTCGCCATACTGATCGATCAAAACTCAGCCAGCGCCAGCGAGATCGTTGCGGCGGCGATTCAGGACAATGAGCGCGGGATCGTTGTGGGCATGCGAAGCTACGGAAAAGGTACGGTCCAAGAAATCCTGCCCCTGGAGTATGGTCGCCGCGCGCTTCGCCTGACCGTCGCCCGATACTTCCGCCCAAACAATGAGAACATCCACCGGATGCCCGACGATACGGAGGCCGACACCTGGGGCGTCACTCCCAACCAGGGCTTCGCTGTTCCGATGACTATCGATGACATGGTCGCACTTCGGATCAGGCACAATCGTGCGACTTACCCGCGGTTCGATGGACTCGAAATTGCATTTGAGCCACTCGCGACGGTGACCGAGTCCGATTCAGAAGAAGAGGCTTCACCTTCCCAGCAAACCGCCGACGAGATTTCTGCGGTCGCCGAATCCAACGTTCAGCGTGGACCGGAGTCGCTGGCATTCGACCCACCTCTCCGTGCCGCCGTCGGAGCCCTGCTCGGCTCCTCAACCGCACGCGATGCCGAAGCGTCAAGCGAGATGCTCGTCCCGGCAAACTAGGAAGCAACGAAAGGTGCGGGCCTCCAGTCAGCTTCGTTTGCGACACATGCTGATCCGGGCTGCGATGGCCAGAAGGGTAACGCTCGAGGCAGGTTCGGGAATTGCCGCAATCGAGAATCTCTTGAAACTGATGTTGGCAGCTTGAGCCCCGTCGAATCGAAGCAAGCCACCACCGACTACTGATTGTGGCGGTAGGCTGGTGTCGAGCATACGCCTGGAGGCTTGCTTCTTGAGCGGCGAATCACCATTTGAGTCAATTCAGGTGTGCGTGGTGTTTGACCTCTGTTGATCACCGAGAATTTGGAGTCATCGAGATTCAGCGGTCACCATTGAGCAATTCGATCGTTCGCTCCACGATCTTCGGATCGTCCATCAGGAAACTGTGGAGCACCGGATAAGTCTCGAAGGTTTCGCACCCTTCGAGTTTCGCTTCTTCGACGCTTACGACAAAGTCACCATCGCCGTCGACCAACGGATTCACCGATGTCGCGAGCACGTCGCCAGCG
>JBCCOI010000971.1:0-1963 GCA_039025515.1 Planctomycetota bacterium | reverse complement strand
CGCGGAGGCAATCTCTGTAGCGACCCCAGATGGTTCTCCAGAAACCTCGTGAGCGCTCCACTGCACAATATCTTTTTCGGGCTTTGGCGATGCTTCTTCCGAAGTCGGCTTCATCGACCAAAGTAGTCCTAGCGGTTCGATACCGGTGTAAGAATTGTCATGCCCACCGACCGGTCTATCCAAGGTCGTATCGATGCATCCAGAATCGTCGGAGAGAAAGACGGCTTGTGAAGCGTGATTTCGGGGTGTCTCTCGACCGTAGATCCTCGTCGCAGAGAGACGCACGAGGCTTCTCGGTTGCAATCCTGAGAGTCGGATCGACATCGGATCGCCGACCAATACGGTTTTCGGGACGCTGAATTCGGGTTCCGCTGCGATCAAAACGCATGCCGTAGCAAAGTTGACCAGCAAAACAGCAACGATTGCCAGTCGTCGAGTGCAGGAATGGTTGCCGTAAGCGAGTGTGAACGGGATGGAGCGAGGTTTCATGAACTGTCCGCGTCGGATTGAGAAGTTTTGGGATTCGCCACAAGAATCGCTCCGCGATGGAAACGCACCGGTGACACGGAATTCTCGAAAACACGCAGGATTGCCGCCACGAGCGCAAAATCGCGGCGTCAGCGGGGCTACCGGCCAAAGTCCGAGTAATCACGTAGACTTTTGCGGAGGTTTTTTCTCAGTTCACTCCGATGTCGAGTGCTGAGAGAGAACGAATCTGCGGTAAGACTCGTAATAGCGTGGATTACAGCCACGCTCCGACTTTTCGTCCTTTTCACTTCCCTAGCGCCGATCGGATCGACCCTTGGCCACCGTTTCGTCAAAGCGGAAAGTACGCCGCGTCATCACGCCGCGGCTTCGTATTCTGCTGTATATCGTTTTGACGCTCTTCGGAGTGCTCGTCGCGAATGGACTCTACCTGACCTCCATTACTTGGCTGCAGTACTTCACCGGACGCGTCCTCGAGTCGCACTTCTACCAGCTGATGTTCCTCGGCCATCTTGGGTTGGGGCTGCTACTGATCGTCCCGGTGGTTGTCTTTGGATTCGTCCACATGATGAGAGCCAAGGACCGGCGAAACCGTCGGGCAGTCCGAATCGGCTACGCGTTGTTCATCGCGTCCATCGTGATTCTGGTGAGTGGCCTGCTTCTGACCCGCATCGGCTCCTTTCAGATCGTCAATCCGATGGCGAGAAGCTGGGTCTATTGGGCGCACATTCTCGCTCCACTGGCCGTCGTTTGGCTCTATTGGCTTCACCGCTTGGTGGGGCCCAAGATCAAGTGGCAGGTGGGGAAGAAAGTCAGTATTGCGATCGCGGGTTTCGTGCTGCTGATGATCTCTCTCCATGCGGGTGACCCCAGAATCAGCGAAGACATCGCGCCGGCCGATGGAGATCAGTACTTTCAGCCCTCGCTGGCTTCAACGGCGAGCGGCAAGTTCATTTCCGAGCGTGTATTGATGAATGACGAATATTGCTTGCGATGTCACAGCGATATTCACAACGACTGGATTCACGGTGCTCACCAGCTAAGTAGCTTCAACAATCCCGCCTACCGTGCATCGGTTCGCGAGACTCGAGAGGTCTCGATTCGTCGCAACGGCGAGCTCAAGGCCTCGCGTTGGTGTGCCGGATGTCATGATCCCGTGCCATTTTTCTCGGGCAAGTTTGACGATCCGAATTATGACGACGTCGGCGATCCCACCGCCCATGCCGGCATCACGTGTACTGCCTGTCATGCAATTCAATCCATCGATTCCAATGTCGGTAACGCCGACTACACCATCGACGAGCCGCAGCATTATCCATTCGCCTACAGCAAGCACCCGGTTCTGCGTTCACTGAGCGACCTGATGGTGAAGGCGAAACCTCAGTTCCACAAGTCAGAGATGCTAAAGCCGTTTCACAAGACGGCAGAGTTTTGCGCGACATGCCACAAGGTTTCGCTTCCGGGAGAGCTGACGGCG
>JBCCOI010000970.1:0-1966 GCA_039025515.1 Planctomycetota bacterium | reverse complement strand
CGCTGGCAAATTTACACTTCGGAACCACGCCGGAAGCCGACTTGCTCAAGTCCGAACCGCTGCAAGAAGAAACCTCGGGCGAGGCGTCGGCGGCCCTAAAGTCTGCGGATATTTCGCGTGTCACAGTCGAAGTTGAAGAAAATCTCGAAGGCGCCGTGATTGCCAGCCTCGGCACAACTGCCGCCGCCGAAGGCGCAGAAACGACTTATACGGTCTCCGACGACCGGTTTGAGATTGTCGATGGCCAGCTTGTTCTGAAGGACGGTATAAGCCTGGATTTCGAGACAGATGCGTCTCTAGACATCACGGTCACCGCCACGACTGCAGATGGGGTCAATACGTCAGAGGCCTTCATCGTCGACTTGATCGACGTCAACGATGCGCCAACAGATCTGGCACTGGACGGAAATACGGTCGCCGAGAATGCGCCCGGTGCGGTTATCGGGACCTTGTCTTCGTTTGACGCGGACGCGGATGACAGTGTCACCTACACGGTTTCGGACAGCCGGTTCGAGATTGTCGACGGAGTGTTACAGCTCGCCGATGGAATCAGTCTCGATCACGAAGAGGCGGCCTCAATCGAGCTGACAGTCACAGCCACGGACAGTGGCGGTCTCAGCACGGAAGAAACGTTCACGATTGACGTCGTCGACGTGAATGAAGGCCCGACGGATCTGGCTCTGGACGGCAATTCGGTGGCTGAAAATGATGCCGGTGCAGTCGTTGGAACGCTGTCTTCCTTCGATCCCGATGCCGGAGACACCGTCGCATACACGCTGTCCGACGATCGCTTTGAAGTGGTCGATGGGGAAGTGCGTCTGGTTGATGGTGTAAGCTTAGATCACGAAGAGGCGGCTTCGATCGAACTGACGGTCACAGCGACCGACTCGGGTGGGCTCAGCACGGAAGAGACCTTCACAATCGACGTCACCGACGTGAATGAAGGTCCGACTGATCTGGCTCTGGACGGAAGTTCTGTTTCTGAAAATGATGCTGGTGCGGTTGTCGGAACCCTGAGTTCCGTTGATCCGGATGCTGGCGATACAATCACTTACACCGTCTCCGACGATCGGTTCGAAGTTGTCGATGGCCAGATTCGCCTTGTTGATGGTGTGAGCCTTGATCATGAGGAAGCTGCCTCAATCGAGTTGACAGTGACGGCGACGGATAGCGGTGGCCTCAGCACGGAAGAGACGTTCAATATCGACGTGACCGACGTCAATGAAGGCCCGAGCGATCTTGCCTTGGATGGTGGCTCTGTTTCAGAGAATGACGCTGGCGCGACCGTTGGCACGCTGAGTTCCTTTGATCCCGATGCCGGAGATTCTGTAACATACACTGTCTCTGATGATCGGTTTGAAGTGGTCGATGGTGAAGTGCGCCTGGTCGATGGCGTCAGCCTCGATCACGAAGAGGCCGCCTCGATTGATCTCACCGTCACCGCGACGGATAGTGGCGGCCTGAGCACAGAAGAGACGTTCACGATTGACGTGACCGATGTGAACGAAGGTCCAAGTGATCTCTCACTCGACGGGAATTCTGTTTCCGAGAATGATGCCGGGGCGACGGTTGGGGCTTTGTCCTCCTTTGATCCTGATGCTGGCGACACTGTTACCTACACCGTCTCTGACGATCGGTTCGAAGTGGTCGATGGTGAAGTACGTCTGGTTGACGGAGTGAGCCTGGATCATGAAGACGCTGCGTCTATCGAACTGACCGTTACCGCGACCGACAGTGGTGGCCTCAGCACGGAAGAGACGTTCACGATCGATGTCACCGATGTGAATGAAGGCCCACGCAATCTGGAATTGGACGGCACGACGGTCGCCGAGAATGATGCCGGCGCTGTTATTGGCACATTATCTTCTTTCGATCCTGACGCCGGCGACTCGATCACGTACACCGTCTCGGATGACCGCTTCGAAGTGGTCGATGGAGAAGTGCGGCTGGTCGATGGCGTCAGCCT
>JBCCOI010000969.1:0-1971 GCA_039025515.1 Planctomycetota bacterium | reverse complement strand
GAGCAGCTGTGAGACCCGCCAGGATCAGGGTTGCAGAAGAGAGTTTAAGAGACGTTTTGAGAGCCATCCGTCGTCGCTTTCTTTCGAGATTGGGGCACCTTGATTTAAGACGCCTTCGCGACGGGAGATATTCGTTGATCTATCTTAGCGGCAAGCATTCCGTGCGTGCGTGACTGTAAAAAAGTTTACACCTGCGGATTCTGTGGCCGTGCTGCAACTCAAAGGTCCGAAAAAGGGCCCGCAAGAAGAAGGTGCGCCCTTTTTCAAGCCAGATTGATACCTACGGGGGTCAATCCCAGGGATTAAAACGGGTCCGAGGTTTGAGAATATCCGACTCAGTTTCGGACGTTTCTTCTACCGGGCCGCTGGCGTCAGCCATGGCATTTGCGCTGCCAACAGCTGCCGATGCGGTTTCAGCAAGTGAGACGTTCAGATTGCCTTCTGGCTTTGGTAGAACGTCGTCCGTGGCGTCAATAACGACTTTCTCACCCGTTTCAACGCTCGGTGAGCTGGGTCCGGGGATCCCGCTGGCTTCGGTCCTGGCGGACAGGGCGCCGAGGCCAAAACCGGCGCCGATGCCGCTTAAGCTGTAGGTCTCGCCTGAAGCGGGGACGGTGTCAGCAGCTGCTGTGACGGTTTCCAGTTCCGGTTCGGCATCTGGTGCGTCCGCCGGGTCCGACAGATCAAGAGGGTCAGCTTCGTTTGAGACGAATTCAGGTTCTGCCGTTGCTTCAGCGTTAAGCGATTCCGTAGTTTCGACGAAACTGTCAATCGGCGCGCTATCAACGAGCTCGACGGGTTCAGTTGCAACTTCATCAATTACAGGAGTCGATTCGACGCCATCCAGCTCGTTTCGCGATGCGAATGTGTCATCGGTCAACTTTTCCAGGGTCTCAATCGGCGAGTTGGTTGTTTCAATCTCCGGTTCGATTTCGACGACATCGTCCGCCACGTCCGTGGCTTCTGTGACGATTTCAGGCGCGGCGGTGATAACAACGTCATCCGGTTCAGCCGAAACATCGTGTTCCAGAACCTCTTCTTCGACCTCAGTCAGACCGAACGGAACATAAGCAGGAAGCTCGGCTGTCTCCACGACGTGTGCGTCGGGCGACTCGGCGAAACTATCCGGCGCGGACTCGTCGGCGATTGCCTCTGTTGTTTCCTCCGAGAGAGCGTCCTCGTCGTCTTGCAATGTCAGACCTGCCGCCAGCGCCACCGCGCCAACCGCGCTGGCTGCTGCGGACTCAAGGCCTGTGTCCTCCCGGCTCTTCACTTCGTCAGCCATGCGGGCGACGGCTTCCGTCACCTCGGTTTCGGTCTCAACATCTAATACGTCCGCGACCGACTCGGCGTCCGTTTCGAGTTCGGCGTCGAACCTGGTGTCGGGGTCGTTCTCTGTTTCGTCGGTTGCGACCAAAGTTTCAAGCGCGTCTTCGGGTTCGATTTCGTTAGTCGCTTCTTCAAGCGATGCTTCCACAGGCATTTCTACGGCGTCTGTGTCTGCGAGAATCTTGCTTTCAGACTCGGTTTCACGCGTCTCTTCGGCAACCTCTTCTTCGACAGGTTCAGCCGCGGCCGCCTCGATCGACTCGGTGTCTCCTGTTTCGCCGCTAACTGAGGCTTCCAGTTCGGTCTCGGACTCCAATTCCGGCTCGTCCTCGGTGACTGCCTCATCGCCCGTGTCTGCAGTGGTCGTTGCGACGGTCGTATCCTCTTCCGTTTCGACGGGTTCAGACGAGGCCTTTTCTTCAGTGACGGTTTCGATCGAGTCCGCGGCGATGACCGTCGTATCATCAACCGGATCCTCTGGCAGCGTCTCGGCTTCGTCTGTGACGACTGCCTCCATCTCATCTGCGTCGGGGGTATCGTCCATGCCGGCGAGAAGGGAGGAAATCGCTGCCTCGGTGCCGCGGGCAACGCGGCCGGCCTCTTTGGTCATGGCCGCGACGACAGCGGTGTAGGATGTGCCGT
>JBCCOI010000968.1:0-1972 GCA_039025515.1 Planctomycetota bacterium | reverse complement strand
TTGACTTTCCGACACACGGTCTACGGCTCAATGACATCGCGTACACGATCGACGGCGACGTGGTCAATGAAGGCGTCGTCGAATTGGGATTCCACCTCGACTCGAGCGATCACACATTCATCAATCGAGGCGCAGTGCGGATCACCGAATATGAGTCGAACGAAATCGTCTACGACGCCATTTGGAATGTCGAGGATGCCGTACTTCAACAAAACGGTGGCGTGATCGTGGGTGATGGTCGTGCGACGCTCACAGATTCACAAGTCCGTCTTGTCGAAAACTGGACGATCGATGTTGACTCGCCAAGTCTTTCAATGATTCGAACGGATATCGTCCCCGAAGGACAATCCACCGCAGAGCTTTCGATCGCCGAAGGGCGCGGTCAACTTTTTTTCCAGTCTCAAATCGGCGTCCCCGTCCAGCTTGACGGAACACTCTCGATCCGGGGCGAAGTCAATCTGCTTGCGGGAATCACAACCAGCACCACATCCACCATCAGTCTCTCTCCCTATGGCCGGCTCTACAATAGCAACCCGCAGCAAGGGGATGCTTTCCTAAAGGTCTACGGAGATTGGTCCAACGATGGATCGATCGTCTACCGCGGCAACGAGACCAATGGCAATGTCGGCGACGAACTGTCCATCGAAACCCTAGAAGGACGGCTCACCAACCGCGGCACGATCGAGATGCAGGAGCCCACGATCGATCGAAATCATCTCTATCGAATCGTGGGAAACTGGGAGAACGTTGGCACTCTTACGCTGAATTACGATGCAACACTGACGCTTGCAACGGACGCTTCGCTCGGTGGCAGCATCGTGCTCGGGAGCTATATTGGAAACGAAGTTGAAACGAAAGCTCGGCTTAGCCTGAATGAGGGCGTGTATTCCTATGACGGCGCCGAGATCACCGGTGAAAGCACCGTCGAGATCTTGGACGCGACGCTACTGCTTCAGCAGCCACTGACGTACGACGCCGGTGACTTCCTGCTACGGCTGGAAGATGCCGAGATCGGTGGCGAATCGACGTTTCAAGTTGCGCCGGAGACGTATCTCTTTCTGTTCTCCACCTACATCGCCGCGCCATTCGAGCTTTACGGAACCGCGCGATTCCGTGGAGTTTCGAGGATCGGCGACTCCTTCAACATTGCCAGCGGCGGGCTGCTTGATTTGTACGGCTTCCGCGATCGTTTCTACAACATGCCTCGCACGCATGGCAATTCGACGGTGACCGTGGACGGTGGGTTCGTCAATGAAGGCGACATTCGAATCTGGTCCTACCAGGGCTTTAATCCAGGTAATCCCGCAAACAGCGGCAGTCGAAGTTGGCTAACGGTCACGTCGGGCACACTCGTCAATCAAGGCAAGATTTACACGCAAGCTCCCGTTGCTTCGGATCAGCAGACAGACTTTCGCCTTACCGGATCGGTCCTTAACGAAGGTTTGATCGAGGTCGATGGCCGCTCGCTCCGCTTCGCAAGCCTCGAGAACTCGGGCGAAGTTTCGGTCGGCCAAGGTACGTCGCTCATCATTGACGATTCTTTTGAACAGACCGCAGGTGTAAGCCGATTGGAAAACGGCGAGATCACGTTTGCCAGCCCTGCGACGATCGAACTGCACCTCCGCGGTGGAAAACTAACCGGAGATGGTACCGTGCGCGGCGGCTTGGATGTGGAGAACGCCATCGTCGCACCCGGCGACGATGGTGAAGCTGGCTTACTTCACATCACGAATGACATCTCGCTCACACCCGCGAGCCGAATCGAAATCGATGTCATTGGTACCGATGATGGACAGTATGACCGCATCACATCAGCGTCGAGCATCGCGATGGCGGGCACACTGGCGATTGATACCAGTGGTGGTCAAGAAATTCCCATCGGAACCCAAATCGTTCCGCTTTCCTTTTCCACCGGAGGCGCGAACGGCTTTCCGCAATTCGAATCGACCTTCACGGAGACTCACGTCCGTTG
>JBCCOI010000967.1:0-1973 GCA_039025515.1 Planctomycetota bacterium | reverse complement strand
TGGTGCCGGCAAGTCGACGAGTTTTCGGATGATCTGCGGAATGGTGCCCCCGGATCGTGGTCGTGTTTATTTGGCGGGCCGGGACGTGACCGATTGGCCGATGTTTCGCCGCGCCCGCGACGGCCATATGGGTTACCTTCCGCAGGAACCAAGCGTTTTTAAGAAGCTGACCGTCGAGCAAAATATTTCCGCATTGCTCGAACTTCTGGGTGTCGATCGCAGACAGCGAAAAGCACGCACCCAAGAGCTATTGGAAGAATTCAACATCACTCATATTCGCAAGAGCCGTGCGTCAGGCCTCAGCGGCGGCGAACGACGGCGACTCGAGATCGCTCGTTGCTTGGTCAGCGATCCAAAAATCGTCATGCTTGACGAGCCGTTTGCGGGAATCGACCCCGTTACCGTGCAGTCGATCCAAGGCGTGATCAAACAACTTCGAGATTCCGGAATCAGTGTTTTGATTACGGACCATGCCGCTCGTGAGATTCTTGGTACGGTTGATCGGTGCTACGTCATCTACCAGGGACGAGTACTCATTGACGGGACACCGGAGGAAGTGAAACAACATCCCAAAGTCCGTGAAGAGTATCTCGGCGATTTGGACGGTGCCGAATCGATCGACGCAACGGTTCCGGCACCGCATTTCCGAGTCGATCCGCCGCAAGCGGAGACACGGCCACAGCGAAGCAGGATGCGGCGACGAGATCGGTCGGTCTCGGACGTCTAAGACGTAATCCTTACGCGGCCCGCTTCATAATCTGCAGAAAGGTTGTTGCTCCGTCACTGCGGAGTAGGCTCGCGCGGTAGATACGGCTTGCCAAGAATAAGATCAAAATCGTCGTTCCAAAAAGTAGGACTGCCGCAAGAGGCAGTTGCCACACCGGAATCGCGGCTCCCGTGCCCAGACGCAGGATCGACATCAACGGTGCCGACGGCGGAAAGAAAGTTAGCGCCGTTGCAATCAAGCCGTTGGGGTCGCGAATCACGTTGAACCAGACCATCAGCGGTGCCATCAAAACCAACCAAACGGGAATGAGCAGAGACTGTGCTTCCTTGAGCTGATTCACGGAAGCACCGATGACCATGAACACCGAACTGAAGAGCAGGACACCCAGGATCTGAAAAATCACAAACCAAACCAGCATACTCGCCGGTAAAACATCCAACATGTCCATGCGATTCAAGACAAACACACCGCCGACGGCATACAGCAAGAAGACGATCAATGAACCACCGACGTTGCCGAGCAACTTGCCGGCTAGCATCTCACGTGGACTCACGTTGCCCAGCATGACTTCCGCAATCTTCTGCGTTTTCTCCTCCATCGCGCTTTCGAGCATGGGTTGAGCGGCCAGAAAGATCACGAGGAACATCAAACCCATCAAGGCAAAAGGCGCAAGGATCGAAGCGATTTCGTTTTCTTCTTCCTTGATGATCGGCTTACCATCGGTACCGGCCTTGTACGGTCGACTGTTCACAATCGAGAAAGTTGGCTCGGCAGCCTGAACGGCCTCCGGGTCAATTCCGGATTGCTGGAGGTTCTGGTTTCGCAGATGTCCACGCAAGACTTGCCGGAACCAACCGCGAGCTTCTGACAACGCACCCGATGTACTGACGAATCGAATTTCTGCCGCTTCCTCGCCCGACGCACTGATGACTCCGGGTGGGATTTCTACAAACGCGTAGAGTTCTCCGTCGGTGACTTTCTCGCTGAGCTCCAAACGTTGCGGATCACCGAAAGTCTCACCCGAAGACTCGCCTTCGATCAATTCGATCTCGTACCGATCCAGTTCGCCACGAGCGAAATCCTGAGAATCTTCTTCCTCGGCATTTCGCTGTTCGATCATCGTGTTGCGTTGCTCGGAAGCAGCTTGGATCACTGCGCCCAACTGCCCGGTTCCGTCTAGAACTGCAAAGGTCCTGGTCTTGCCACCCTCCATCTTTGAAAGGAGAGGCATCAGGATGATGCCGCC
>JBCCOI010000966.1:0-1982 GCA_039025515.1 Planctomycetota bacterium | reverse complement strand
GAAACTTGTGCTTTCCGTCGTCCTGTCGGGACATCAGCAGCAAATGACGCAGCGACGGCTGAATATCGATCACTTCGGTGTCGGCCAACTGAGCTGGCTGAACCGCGATGTCGAAGAACTCACCTTCGGCGTCGTTGCCGATGTCGATTGAGACTTCAGGAGTGGTTACCCATCGTCTCACGATTGGAGGGTGGACTTTTGCTCGAGCACCAATCCGCGTGAATTGACGCTCGATACTCTGCATGCTCATGACAATGCCTTTTAAAAGTGTCAAACAAGCGGAATGATGCCGGCAGCCAACGTGACTGCGAGATTCGGCAGTAGCCCGACCAGGAATCGAACCCGGAACTTCTGGTTAGAAGCCAGAGATGATGTCCGTTTCACCATCGAGCCATTCTGTAAACAAGCGGAAGGAGAGGGAGTCGAACCCTCAAGGCAAGTTGGACATGCTCCACCGGGTTCGAACCGGCTCCCGTCGCCAATCGGGTTGCCCTTCCAGTTAAGTAGCCCGACCAGGATTCGAACCTGGAACCCCTCGTTCGAAGCGAGACATGATGTCCGTTTCACCATCGAGCCATTTATTAACAGGCGGAAGGCAAGGGATTTGAACCCTCATCACCTCTGTGGTGGCACGCATTAGCAGTGCGGCCCGGCAAACCGTATCCGGCTACCTTCCGTAAAGTCGAGTGGACCGAAAGGGAATCGAACCCTTCTCACTGATCTTGCAAGGATCTGTCGCCCCCTTGGAACATGCCAGCCCATTTCAGAGGTCCGTCCGGGAATTGAACCCGGTCTTCGTCCATACCACAGACGCGTGCTGCCGGAACACTTACAGACCTTGTTACCTAGTGATCGCGGATGGAATCGAACCATCGATCTCCTGCATGTCACGCAGGCGTCTTCGCCGCTGGACCACGCGACCGTAGTCTTGATGAGTAGTCGAGATAGGAGTCGAACCTACAAAATCACAAGTCTCTCATGCTTGCCGCTTTGCCTGTTTGCGTACTCGACCATCGTTGTCTTTCGCTCCGCGAAAGTCGCATTCAGTCCCGTTACTTTCGCGGAGCGAAAGACGACACAAAGTAGCGGATCCGGGGGTCGCACCCGGCGGTCCTGGCTTATGAGGCCTGGCTGAGCACTGGCCCATCCGCGTCGTTGTTTGCACTAAGTTGAAGGTCTCGGTATCGAGCCGAGCACACCGACCTCATGACGATCAGTTGGACACCTGTCGCACCTGCAATGTTGTTTTTGAAAAGTAGCCAAGGCGAGAGTTGAACTCGCACGCCACGATGGGCACGACATTCTGAGTGTCGCGTGTCTACCGGTTCCACCACTTGGCTGTCATGAAAGTAGCGCGGGAGGGAATCGAACCCACAGACATGTCACGGAGGTTTGAGCTCCGCCGCTTTTCCGGTTTGCGTACCGCGCCGTTTGAATCGAAAGCGTCCCCGATCGGATTTGAACCGACGACCTCTTGCGTGACAGGCAAGCGAGCACTCCGCTGCTCCACGAGGACTTGTTGTTTGCAAAAAGTACGGGCACTCGGATTCGAACCGAGACTAACTGGTTGGAAGCCAATCGTGCTAGCCGTTGGACACTACACCCGCATATGGTTTGAGTAGCTCAGGTGGGACTCGAACCCACAGCATCTCTGGTTCTAAGCCAAAGTGGTCTGCCAATTGCCTACCGAGCCATTTTGATTGCACTGAGTGGAGCACCAGGGAATCGAACCCTGATCTTCTGCTTGCAACACAGACGTCTTCCCGTTGGACGAGCGCCCCATTTGTTTCGTGTTAGAAGAGAAAGATGCAGCGTTGTTGGTTCGCCGCTTTCCGACTCTTCAGTACCCAGAGCAGGGGTCGAACCTGCAAACACTCGGGTTTAAGCCGAGTCGCTCTGCCGATTGGCGTACCTGGGCGTTCTTAGGAAGTAGTCCTGGATGGAATCGAACCATCGTTTCCTGCGTGTAAAACAGGTGTCGT
>JBCCOI010000965.1:0-1993 GCA_039025515.1 Planctomycetota bacterium | reverse complement strand
ATCGAGCAGTCGTTGCGTTGTTGGGGTGACACGCGTGTTCGCATGACTGCGCTGGCGCTCGCATACGGTTCGCTGGAAGAACGCGTTTCGACAACCCGTTGTCAATTCCATGTAGTCAACGGCGGCAACCATATCGGGGAAGATTTCACGAATCGAGAAGGACTCATACGCCATCTCGAGAGGCTGTCCATCGACCGGCATCCGGCTGATGGAATAAGCAAGTGGCTCCTCTCAATCCAAGATGACTCCGAATCGCTTTATGCCGAACCAGTTCTCATCGTGAGCGAGGAAACAGAAGCCGATGCGCACTACCTCGCATTTTGGCAGTTCCAGATCGATTGGCATAAGCTGCCATCATGGATCATAGCAATCGTCGACCATGGCGGCGGCGTCCAATTAAAACGCCGAACTGCCAAGGGCGATGAGTTTCTTTTGGGTCTATCGATCGAACTGAAAGAGGTTCAGTCGAGTGAAGGGAAAACGATCGTCAAGCAAAAAGACGCGTTGCCAGCCTTCCTGGAGCGGCCGGAAGCTCCGGCGCGGATGGGCTTGTGCGATCAGCCACGATTCTGCTTCTCCGTGGGTAGTCGATCGCGAGGTGGTTTAGATCGTACAAGTCAGACGAACGATGCTTGGGTCATTTCGCACGATCGTCGGCTGCTCTGCTTTCAGGGTTCACTTCACAGCCCGGGTGTTGCGAAACGACTGGCAGTCGAAGTCGTCGACGCCTTGCCGGCCGGTGGCATCTTTCGAATCGATTTCGTCGACAATGATGTCAACCTCATCCTCGGAAAGCCGGGCGGCAGTGAGCACCATTTGATTCGTTTCGAGCGAGGTACAGACGGGAAAGTCGCTTCATCGATCACCTGCGTGAAGCTGGATGGTGCCGACGTCACTGATTACGCCTGGCGTGGCGGACAATTCTTGCGTGTTCGTGGTAAAGAAATTGATTCTCTCAACTGGGTGACTGGTGAAGTGGAGTGGACGACGTCTGTTCCACACAGCCACTTGGGTGATGGTGTTTTTGAGGGAGACAGAGCGATCTGGATTTGGTCAGGAAACCCGAAAAAGCCCTTGACCCGGTTGCGAGACGTCGGGGAAAGACCCTATCGAAGGGGCTCTGAATCATATGCTCTCGACCAAACCTATCTCTTGGCGGTTCAAAATCCCCAGCATGAAGCTCTTGCCACTGAAGGTTTGACAGATCGCAATCCCCTGGCGGTCTCCGAAGCAGACCGAACCGTGATCAACTCGACCAGTCGCATTCGACTACTCCATCAAGGGCTCGATGAGTGTGGTGATGATCAACGCGATTATGTTTACAGCATGGCACGATCTAGGTTTGTAGAAGAGATGCAACCCTACGATCCCTCCAGACTCTGTTCGAACCAGCGAGCACGTCTAATTTTCACCAGCTTCGGAGGAACTTACGCACTCTTCGAATGCTGTTTTGAAAGCGGATTGACGGAGCATTTGCTGTGGTCCTTTGTGAGCCGCAATCTGATTCCCACAACACTCAATGGCATACAACAATTGCAGTTCGTCGATCGGCAAGCGGCTAACTTGGTTTCGCAGAAATCGTTGCTCGTCAACTTCGCCTCCGTTTCTCTGACAAGTGCAGGTTTATTCTTGCGCCAAAACCATACCGGCGGATGGCAGTTGATGCTGGGTGCCCAAAATAATTTGGAACTTCGTCGATTTAAGGGTAAGCCCACAGGAAAAGAACATGAGCTCAACCGCGTGGAATTCCCGCGATCAAAGGTGACCGGATGCCGGCCTCGTTGGACGCTGCGGCGTGCCGATTTGCCTCTTGGTACAGTTTTTCTTGATTCGCGAGGGTGGATGCATTTGCGCCGACATGATGACGAACGCGAACTTTCCATCGCCATGGTCGAGGGCCCATGCTCAGGCTGGTTTACCGAGTCCGGCTGTTTCGGCTCGGAGGTGTGGAGCCTTGATACGCTGAGCTCTCGAAGTAGAAAGATTCCTCCCT
>JBCCOI010000964.1:0-1995 GCA_039025515.1 Planctomycetota bacterium | reverse complement strand
TTTTGCAGCATCCTCTTTTGGTCATCACGTGGCGGCCGAGGATTGTTGTTGTTGCCAGGGTTCCGCTGTGGTGGTGGTGAGAGATCCGTGAATTCTTCCCTCCACTTCCACCCGATCGGGACTTCGAGTTCCTTCTTTGCCAACAGTTCCCATGGCGTCCCGGGATGCTCGCTCACCACCGTTTCCAAAAGCATTTTGGCCGTTTCCGCCTGGCGTTTCCATTTACTGCCAACCGTCACCTCGTCGCTCGCCTCTAAGACCCACGTGTTGTTTTTCTTTTCTTCAAACGCCATCCCCAGCTTCGCCTTGGCCAACATCGCGTTGTACGTTTCCGTTCGCACCTTTTGCGCGAGGACACGTCCCATCGCCAAGTCGTACCCGGCTCTCCAGCGCGGACTCGTTTCTTCTTCGCGATGCTTTAATCCGGGTTCCAACGTCATCGCCATTCGCACGAGCGGCTGCTCCAAACGTGCCGCAGTTTGTTGGGCTCGCGTCAACGCGGCAGAGAGTTGTGCTTGGTCGGCTCCCAAGAACCTCAACTGGGGACGCTGGATTCCGGTCGCCGGCTTCATCTGTGCGGCTGTGGTCAGCGAAGTGCGTAGCGGACTTGCTTTGACCCTTGAAAGGTAATCACGAGGCGACAAGTAGTCGGGACGATATCGAGACATCGCGTTCGGATCGAAGAAGTATTCCATCTCCGCTGCGAAGGCTGCGACGTCGCGGCGACTCACCCGGCGGGCGACATTACGATTGGGATGCACCGTGAAGTAGATGCCTCCGGTTTCGTAGCTGAGGCGGGTCAGTGCATAGGGTCCGAAGCCGCTATCGATGGTCGGCTCTTCTTCAAAGTTTGCCGTGAATGGAAGTTGCACACGTTCTGGCAAAAACGACTCGGGACCCTGATCCACCGATGCCCATTGTGGCGTCTGGTCATACTTCGGATCGGGATCAACATACTTCACCAGAGTCTCGCTCCGTCCGAAAGGAGCCGGGACTCCGATCACGTGGACGGGCATGCCGTACTTTCGACAGATCTCAATGGAGTCTTCGACTTTCAATTCGTCGTCACCTCGTTCGTCGGTAACCACGATCAAAAGGACGTTGCGTTGTGGGCCATTGCCACCGCGGCTGACGCGAAGCGATTTGTATTGATCCGCCGCGGTGCGAACCGCTGTGAAGACCCGCTCGATACCGGATGAATCGGTTTCGATTTGATCGACGATCGACTTTAGTTCCTCGACGTCTTCGGTCGGGTTCTCGGTGTATAACGTGACTTCGTTGCCGAAACCGATAATCGAATTGACAAGACGTGCATCGAGATAGCTCTTTCGTCCCGGGTCGTTGTCTTCCTGTGACTTTTTGATGATGCCAAGTTCATCGTAGATGCGATCGAATCGGTCACGGATTTCTCGACGTTGTCGGTGAAGCGAACCACTCTGATCGAAAAGCCAGACGACCAGCGTCGGGCGTTCTTCCATCGACTGCAGGATCTCAAACGTCAACCGGTCGACCGCTCCGGCAGCACCGGTCGTGCCTTGTCCGACCGAACCCTTGCGGTTCTCGAGTCGATCCATTGGAGCCATCGGCTGCGAAAAAATACGATTGACTTCGATATCACCGAGGTCACTCTTCTCAAGCTCGACGGGACTGGGGATCTCGGCGATCTCCGCAAACATTTCGGCAGAAGCGTCAGCCATGTCGGCTTCGTCGGTGCTACTGGCGCCCACTTCGATTTCGGGAACTTCGCTGTAGACGACTTCTTCGATGATGAGCTCATCTTCTTCATCATCGATCGGTGCCGAAACCAGCACCACGGCTTCTTCTTCCTCCATAAATGCCGCGGTCGGCATAATCGCCAAGGAGACGATGATCAGGATGTGCATCGCCATGCTACCGATCAACGCGGTCGACTCATCGGTTTGGAGAACCGCGTCGTCCTCCAGCTCTTCCTCGTCCCAAGCGTCAACGTCATCCACTGAGGAACTGGCAGCCGAG
>JBCCOI010000963.1:0-2003 GCA_039025515.1 Planctomycetota bacterium | reverse complement strand
GTAGCGATTACTTGCCGCGATTGCGTACCGATTTGGTCGTCGACTGGGACTTCATCGCCGGTCAAGAAGTCAATCTGCCTTCGGTGACTTTTGAGAACGTCCAAATCAACTTGGGCGACTTCTTCTCCGGTTTTGCCGGCGATGTTTTGAACGCCGTTCAGGACGTCTTGGATCCGATACAGCCGATGATCGATATCCTCTCGGCACGGCTGCCCGTGATCAGCGACCTTTCGGGATCGACGACGACGATCATTGACCTGGCACGCACGTTCGGCCGCGCGGACGTCGCCGACTTCTTGGATTCGATCGTCGAGATCAACGATCTGATTACCGGCTTGCCGACCGACTTGGGTTCTGACACTTGGGTCGACCTCGGGCAGTTTTCGGTCAACGCCGATGCGCTCGGTGGCTTTACGGGACCGGGGTGGTCGGCGAGCGACACGCAGTCGGAAGTTCGCACAACCGATGTCTTCGAAGAATCAGACCCGCTGGGCGAAGCTGCGAATAAGTCGGGGCAACGTGGATCACGCTGGACCAACAACTTGACCAACGCGAGGGGTTCGCTCAGCTTTCCGCTGCTTCAGAATCCGACGACCGCGTTTCAGTTGCTGTTGGGTAAAGACGTTGATCTGTTTCTCTACGATGCACCGGCGCTTGGAATCGACTTCGCGTACCGGCAGTCCTTTCCGACGCCGATTCCCGCTTTGTTCGCCGAACTCGGCGGGCGAATCGCGGCGGTCGCCGACTTTGCATTCGGATTTGACACAAGCGGGATTCGTCAATTCAGCGAAACCGGCAACGTCGTCGATGTCTTCAACGGTTTCTTCGTCAGCGATCGAGCAGGCGCGGATGGAACCGGTGCGGATGTCCCCGAAGCCTACTTGCGAGGCAGCTTGTCGGCGGGCGGCAAGCTGAGCGTGCTACTCGCCGAAGCCGGCGTGCGCGGCGGTATCTTTGCCGATGTTGACTTCAATTTGCACGACAACGATCGCGACGGACGCGTGCGATTCGGCGAGCTTGCTTCGAACGCGGCATTGGGACCGGTTCACATCTTTGATGTCGACGGCAAGTTGGACGCGGGGCTGAGTGCCTTTTACAGGTTCCTGTTTATCGAGGACGAGTTCGAAATCGCGCGGGTCAATCTGTTGGACTTTGAACTCGCACGACCGGTTTCGTCCAGCGCTTCGCCTACTGAGATTCTGACATCACGTGCCGGCGATGTCTTGACGATCAACTTCACACAACAGAACGACAATTATCGAATTTTGCCCGGTTCCAAGCCCGGTGCAATCGTTGTTCAAGGCCGCGGAATGATCACGCAAGACATCGTCGGCGTCAGCTCGATCGTCGGCAATGCTCTCGGCGGTAACGACACCTTCACCGTTTCAGCGGATGTTTTGATTCCGATCGAGATCGACGGCGGTGCCGGTGACGATCAACTGACCGCCGGCAGTGGATCGGTCCGCTTCTTTGGCGGTGGCGGCAACGATTCGCTGACCGGTGGCAATGATAACGACTTGTTGGACGGAGGAGCGGGTGACGATGAGTTGTTTGGACGCAGCGGCGCCGATGAGCTGCTGGGTGGCGAAGGCGATGACTACTTGGAAGGAAACGACGACAGCGATCTTCTGTCGGGCGGTGACGGTGATGATCAACTCTTCGGTGATGCCGGAAGCGATGAAATCGATGGCGGTGCAGGCGATGACGTGATCGAGGGCGGTCGTGATTCGGACATCATCAGCGGAGGAGATGGTGACGATCGCATCGAAGGCGGTCGGGGCAACGACGAAATCAGCGGTGGTTCCGGTGATGATACGATCGACGGTGAAGAAGGCGCCGACGTCATCAATGGCGATGCCGGCAACGACACGATCACCGGCGGTCAACGAAACGATACGCTTCGCGGCGGCGACGGCAACGACAAGATCGATGGCGGAACCGGCAACGATTCGATCCATGGAGATGGCGGCGACGATGAACTTCGCGGTGACGCCGGCGCCGAT
>JBCCOI010000962.1:0-2005 GCA_039025515.1 Planctomycetota bacterium | reverse complement strand
TCGGTCGATTCAATGTCGAAGATCGCTTCATATTGGTTTGTGCGAGCGTGTATGTGTCCCCAGTGCTCAACGGTGCCGGCCACATTCCAGCGGCCTCGATATCGCAGGCGATGCGATTCGCTTGTGCTGTTAGCGTTTCGGTCGCTTTGGCTGAGCTGTTGTCGCTCACGTTCAAGGACGTCGACTTCTCGGATTCGTGAGACTGCTCCTCCCTGCTCCTGCATCTCCAGTCCACGCCGAATCTGAAGAAACACGTCTTCCAGGAGTTCGCCATCAATGCTTTTCGCAAGAGCATCGTATACGTCTTCCTCGTCGCGATAATCGAAAGCACGATAGATGTTCTCGTGAAGGGCCAAAAAGACGGAATCCGTTTCGGCAGCGGTCAGGATAGGTGGCCCAC
This sequence comes from Planctomycetota bacterium, assembly GCA_039025515.1. Taxonomy (GTDB): domain Bacteria; phylum Planctomycetota; class Planctomycetia; order Pirellulales; family Pirellulaceae; genus Stieleria. Next base: position 1,605 of record JBCCOI010000962.1, on the reverse strand, counting down.
GCAAAGGGTTGGGGACATCTAATCGAAAAAACGGCCAACTGAATGCGGCGACAAGCGTCAAGCCGATCAAGGTGACAATCACGCCTCGTCTATTCACGAGACCAGAACCCGCCGCAAATAAAGGCAACAGCATCAGTACGATGCACGCGGCGGTGACTACCGGCAACGAAAACTTCGGTTGGGAAGGAAGGGTAGCGGAAACCGTCTCCAACGGTGGCAAATCAGGCCGTCCTGGGTTGTCCCAGTGATAGGCGTTGCTCGAACCCAGCCGCGATAAGGTCACCTTGGCCACTTCGTCAAAGGCGAAAACGACCATATTGACGGACCATAAGTAATTATTGAACCGATTCCAAAGAAGGTCGACAGTGTTTGGGGAATCAGCCAGCGCGTAAGACAGAATAATGCCGACTCGCGCGCTTGCCAAACTGACCCGCTTGGGTTCCGAACGTTTGGCAAAGTCTTTGAAATCCAAGCCGTAGAAATCACAACGCTCCACGATCGGGGATACATCCACACCGTTGATCGAGATCGGATTGCCCGTTTTGAAGAAGGCTTCGATCTGTTGCCTCGCCGCTGCCTGCTCGTCAAGATCCAGAAACTCATCTTCGTCCCGAGCGACGAGAACACTCTCTTCAAGCGTAAGCAGCGGAATCAAAATCTCGTGCCGAACTTCGAAGTCGTCGATGTAAAGAAACGAATACACGGAGCTGTAGCTTGTGATCCCGAGTGCCTCTTCTTTCTGCTTGGCAGCCCAGCGCTTGCGTTCTTCTTCTGAAGCTTCTGCCGAAAGTGGGGGCAGATTCCAGTTGAACCGCACGGTCACGGGCTCGTCTGGCTTCAGGGTGTTCGTGTACGCCTCACCCGCGTTTTCTTGCTTCATCACCAAATTCATTTCCGACGGAATCAGGCCTTCCGCGTCGGTGAAGTGTTGGCTGACAGTGAGAAACTCGGGAGCGACCGGCATCTCGAAACGAAGCTGAAAGTTCAGGGTGTGCGCCATCAGTTCGCCCAAGGCGACGCCTTCTCTTGGCAAATCGAGTTTCTCAACTTCGACAATCTGACCTTGCAGCCGTTCGCCACTCAAGTCACGGACACGGAACCTGTCGAGCAAGAACTGACGATGCTTCTCGACGCCAGCTTGGAGAACATCGGGCTCAAGAAAATCCTGATCGTTCGGCTTTAGATCATGAAACAAGAAGAGATCTTCGAGAAAGACTTCCATACTGACGTCGAGCGACTCACGCGTCACGTATGCGTAGGTCTGCGTGACGGAGACCGGATGAGCCCCGTAAGTCTCAGCCTGAACCAACGGGACGGAGAGAACCGTTAGGCAACAACACGCAATGAGGTATCTGACTCGAGTCATGGAAGTGCGGGAGCGAAATTTGGAAGGCTCGAAAGCATGGTCGTCATTCAAACTGAAGGGACCTGACGATTGCGAAATGAACCTCTGGACCTGGCTGGCGTATTCTCATCGATGTCAACCTGCTCCGCCGTGATGCTCTTCGAAAAACACGTCGTAGTTAGAAGCCAGTGGGCATTAAGCCAGTGATAACGCCAGAAAATAAGCCCCAATCGATGGGCGAATCGCGATTCGAAAACTGC
>JBCCOI010000961.1:0-2021 GCA_039025515.1 Planctomycetota bacterium | reverse complement strand
CCCGAACATGGGCTATCACACCTCTCCTGCAGTCGCTGCCCTGCTCACGGCCTACAACCTGCGACTAGGGCGTTGGTGTGGCAACCCCCCGAACGATGAAGTCTGGGATCAAGGCAGTCCTACTTTTGCGAGCCAGCCGATCTTCAACGAGCTCACGGGTACTGCGAATCTGCGCTCTCGCTGGATCAACCTGACCGACGGTGGGCACTTCGAGAACCTGGGTGTCTACGAGCTCATTCGGCGTCGATGCCGACTGATTGTCGTCGTTGATGCCGGCTGCGATCCTGACCACGAGTTCTTCGATCTCGCCAACATGATCCGCAAGTGCTGGGTAGACTTCGGTGTCAATGTTCGTATGCCCGACATGAGCAATCTGCGGCTCGACAAAGAGGGGCTGTGCAAGAACCATTTCGTGGTGGGTCGCATTGAGTACAACACGGAGAAGAAGTACTCGACCTCCGAACACAACCCAACGAAGAGAGCGAAGCAGCCAACGAAGTCTTCGAAAAAGAACGGTGTCATTCTGTATGTGAAGTCTTCACTCACGGGCTCTGAATGGCCAGACATCCGTCAGTACGCAGACTCACATCCAACCTTCCCCCATGAAACCACGGCAGATCAGTTCTTTGACGAAGAGCAGTTCGAAGCCTATCGACACCTTGGGTTTAAGATGATGCGATTCCTTCACAACGGTATTAAAGACATCGTTGATCCGGATAAAGAGAAGGGAATCGAACGGACGCCTATATCGGAGCTGGTCGAAAAACTCTTCCAGTATTCTCTGGATCAAGAGGATGCCATCCGCGCCGCTCGTCGGTCGGAGGAAGAGGATGACGGGCTTGGGAAGAAGGAAGCCTAACGAATGAAGGGGACAAACTGATGCCGACAAAAACACTCCGGTTCGTGCTTAGCGAGATCGAACTCTTCTATGATGGCGACAAGTTCGTGCCTGACGGCAGTACCGGGCGCAGACCGTACGGACCCGATCAACCTGACAAGGCTGACAATATCGTTGAAGCGAGACTGATATATCCGCGCTCCGGAGCGCCGGTGGTCACGACTTCAAAAACAATGGATCTACCCAGCCGCACTAACGTCACGCTGGATATCGATGATTTCTGGACGTCGGGTTTGTTTAAAGAGGACGTTGATTCAGAAACGAAGTTCGTACTGCTCGTATCTGATCGCGATTCGAACAAAGGCTTGTTTAGCTGGCTGGGCAAGATCGCTGCGTCAATGTTCTCAACGGTGATTGGCGGTCGCGTCAAACAGATCACGAATCTCTTTCAAGGGGCGGTCGCCTCGGATCTGCAGGGCAGACTGGATGCAGGACTTAAGGATGCAAAATCTGACGACCCGAAGGTCCAGAGTCTCGGCAAATCCAAAGAAATCATCATCGAACTCACGCCCAATGGATTCGATGCGTACTACAAGAGTGGCAGTCGACGCATCTCAGTCACCACTCAGAACAGAATCGAAATCGATCTCTATGCATCGAAATCGTTCGGAGTGAGAAGATCGCCAACGGCTGCCGAACGCCGTCGCTCAGCAACGGCCAGAGGACGGATGGACATCAAATTTCGGAAGGGATCAAAGATTGGTAAGGCGGTCGTTCTTGTGAGCGGCGCTTGAGTGTACGCTCTCGAAACCGAAGGGTTATTCGATTCCGTGCGGATACGAAAAACATGAAAACACGAAATAAAAAGCGGAACTCGTTCCAACGTCCTTGGTGCAATGCGGCGATGCTCTGCATGATCATGCTGGTTTCGGCATGCGCTAACAACGAGCACATCGTTGGCTCCAGCGACACCGTCAGTTATGAACTTCAGTACGGGTTCTACTCGTCAAAGGATCGCCGATTAGATAATCATCAAGAGTCAAATCTGGTGTTGTTCTTTCCGGCGATTCCCGGCGCTTTGTTTGGCGATCCTGGAATAGACCTCGTTGCGGAGGTGGTCCCCTCAGACCCGACCTCGTTCGTCCTCGACCTGCCAAAAGACGCTGATTCCTCATCGGGGCTG
>JBCCOI010000960.1:0-2021 GCA_039025515.1 Planctomycetota bacterium | reverse complement strand
TCCATCAACGGCATGCTCGAAGAATTGCAGATCGTCGGAGGCGACTTGATCGGCGACGTGCTGGCGAGCGGTCGCATCGGCCGAGTCAACGTGCAACATGACTCCGAGAGTGAACGAGGCGGCATTGCAAGCGGACTGATCGAAGCTCGATCGATCGATTCGATCTTGATCGTGGGCGGAGACTTGCTTTCAACGGTTCGCACGACCGATCCGTTCCACAACGACTTGCGGGTCGTCAGCACACCAGTCGAAAATCGGGGTGGACGAATCACCAGCCGCAGTTCACTTCACATCGCCGGTGGCGTGCAAGAGATTGCGGGGACGGAGATTTCTCTGGGGTTGCACGCCGGCGGCGAGGTTCAAAACCTAACCGTAACGCCCCGACCCGATGGGCAACGCGGCCTGCTCGATGCCGATTTGAACGCACATTCCTTTGGCCAGATCCGAATCATCGATGGGAGACTCGATGCATCGATCAACCCATCCGCGGAGGAATGGGAAGTGACCGATGGTGTCGTCATTGATCGGATCGAGTTAACGAGGACACGCTGGATCGACGGCGGGATCTCGTTGCCGAGCGGGACGAGAATCGGAATGATCAGCTCCGATGGCGTTGCGGGGCACTTTGATGGAGTCTCGGATTTGGTACTTCCCGGATTTCGACTGCAACCAACGATCGACGGGCTTTCGGTCACATTCGATGTTTTGTCGACGCCGTATTACAACACCGTGAATCGATACGACGTCAACGCCGATGGGATGGCCTCGCCTCTGGATGCTTTGCTGGTCATCAACGCACTCGCGCGAGGAATTCCGACACAGTTGCCGGTCGATCCGCCCAGCGGTGAAACACCACCCTTCTATGACACGAGCGGTGACAATCTGATCTCACCGCTGGACGCGCTTCAGGTGATCAACTTTCTCAGCCGCAACGCCTTCACAAACGGCGAAGGCGAGTACGCGGCACTGTACCAGCCCCTACGTCGGAAAGCCGTGAACGCGAACGACTCTGTGTTCCAGCATTGGGACGATCTGGAAGAGGAGGTCCTTCTAAAGCATTTCTAAAACGTCAGCAAGGTTTCTGTACTGAGCTTCAGCAACTCCACGTTGTATTGCTCTCCCCACTCGACGAAACCGTGGCCACATTTGAGAAGGACGCTACGGATCTTGATGGCCACGTTGCCCGCGCGGTGATGTACGATGCAACCGCGAGCAGCTAACCCTGACTTAGCGATCGCTAGGCTGCACTCGTAGGCCGTGACTAGATGCCTTCACGATACAACCCCTTCGGGAAAACGGTAGTTGCAGCTGGGGCAGAATCGCGATGCGATGCCGACAGTGCGTCGATCTTTCTCGATTTCGGAATCAAGGCGTGCCTGACGAACACCAGCATCGGCCATGGGCGTATCTAAAACAAGATTAGCCCGATCGGCTCAAGAACCCGTAACGATCCTTGCTGTTTGTCCAGCCAAGCCATACGTCGTTTTCCATTCGATCAGCCGGCGACCTCTTTCGCCAAAGCGTAAATCTCGTCCGCATTGAGGACGCGATCATTTGATTCGAAGAGTGACTCGATGGCTCGGCGGTGCGTTTTCATCTTCAGGCCGCCGACACCGATCGCTCCGTAGCCGACGGCACCGCCAGTTGCCAAGGACTTTGCCTTATCAGTCACGTCGATCCCGCCGAGGCCGGCCGGAGGCACCGCATTCAGATCGATGGCGACAGAGAGTTCGTTCGAGCGTGACAAATCTTCTTCGGTTGCGAACTGCACACCGGCTGCACCGCAGCTGATCACGATGTTCGCCCCGCCCAATATCGATGACACGTCTTCCCGAGTGGCAAGCTCTGCGGCTTTCACTTCACCGACTGCGTCCTCTTCGCGTGGCTGAAGTTCATCCCGGACTTGCATGCAAGCCTTCTCGGCTCGTGAAAGTGAGCGGCTCGTCAAACGAACCGAAGCGCCGTCACCGGCGAGCAGTCTTGCCACCCGTTGACCGACGGGACCGGTTCCACCCAGCACG
>JBCCOI010000959.1:0-2024 GCA_039025515.1 Planctomycetota bacterium | reverse complement strand
GAAACCTAACAGCTTGGATTCTGCTGGCTCAACTCCTCTGGTGCGGAGCCCTGAATGCTCACGATGACGAACACGATGCGATCGGGAACTGCGGTGGCCGCGTAAGTGACGCCCGGCGGCACTTTTCGAGGGGTATTATGCTCGTGTTCGTCATCGTGAGCATTCAGGGCTCCGCACCAGAGGAGTTGAGCCAGCAGAATCCAAGCTGTTAGGTTTCTGCGGTCACGATTTTCTCTAGCTCGCATCTCGATCAATCGGTGCATCAATGGAAATCCCAGCGTGTGTAAATCCCGACGTGTGTGAATTCCGACGCAGTGTAGTAGCTGAATCTCATGGGTGTTGGTTTCTTCGCCTCTGTCATCGACCGGATCGCCATCAGAGACGATCTACGGCTATTTCGTGGCTATTGTTGTTTGGGCGAAGCGTCTTTCGCCCAAGTGAACAGCAGTGCGAAAGAGAGGAAGCACAATAAGATGCACACGGTGCCGAGGAGCATCGAGTCCTGCCCGTACTGCGTAAACGAGGCGGTCGCACTACCAAACGAACGTGATGCCGAAATGAACACCGTGCCATTCGAGATCCGTCAATGATGGTTGTTGCGCTGCCGTCGTGAACAAAGAGAGCTGATTTGATTGGTCAAGTGCCGAAGCAGCGTCACTGAGAAATAGCCCTTGATAGGCGACTTGCAACGTCGCCGATTTGGAGATTGCCCCCGAGACACCGATCTCCAGATCAAAAAGTGACGCGTCATCGTCCCCACTGTAATCAATCGAATTGTTGAGTGCGGTCGCATTCCCGTCGATATCGTTCTCCAAAAACGCATACTTTCCGCTGGCGAATAGACGAAAGACACCATTCGTCCAGATGGTCGCTTCACCGCCAATCTGTACACCGAAAAACTCGTTGTCGGCGTTGGAGAAGACTCCGGTGGTCGTCCCCGCATCAGTAATGTCGAAACTTTCTTCCAGATTGACCCATCGCAATCCGCTGATCAGCTTTAGCCGAGGCAGCGGTCGATAATTCAAGTTCCATTCAATCGATTCGATATCAGATTCGAGTCGAAATGTATTTGCCGCGACCGGGGTGACGGGGATTCCACTAAAGAAGATCGGGTTAAGCACGGAAGCGGATGGAAACGAACCGGCATTCAGCGATGCATCCGCAACGGTATCGCCAACTTCAAAGTAAATAAGCTCCATGTCTAGACCCGGCAGATGATCTGTCAGATTGAACATTTGGAATGCGAAACGAAAACCGCCGGCGGAATCCGGTTCCATGATCCCGCTGTCGGCGAGCACCTGAGAGAGTGAGTCATCGAGTACCAGATCAAACGTCGCGTCTTCGGATCGCTGTAACCAAATACCGCCGAACTCGGCTCCGATGATCGGGGCAAATCTCTCCGGTCCATCGACATCAAACCAGGACGGCTTGGCGAGTTTCGTCATTGTCTCAGGAATGCGCACGTCGTTCTCTGCGACGCAAGGTGACTCAGCCAGCGTGAAGCTGATAAGAAAGAACAACGCAAGAAATGACAACTTGTTCATTGTTGCGTAAACAGACCGACCAACCATGACATTCGCTCCCAACCGCCTTGTCGTGTCCTTGGAATTGGCGAGGAACCGTCTACTCCTTTCACGCCGTTGGAAGGATCGGCGCACCCGATAGGTGGGATCAGGCGAATCAACGAACTGGACTACGAAACTCGCCCGGCAGCAAGCAAATCGTGCCAAACCTTACAAGTTCGCTGCAGCTCGACCACTCAGCAGAGGACGCGTCTTGCTTTGAAGCAATTTCGATTCGGCGTCCGAACAAAAAACGCCTCTCGGAATTGGAGAGGCGATGGAGCTGATCGGTGGTAGATGACGAAGCGGATGTGCGCGAAGTGGGCACGCCGCCAAATCATGTCAGGCTATTTCTTGCGGTGCCTGATCTTGCTTCGCATCCGCCGTTTCTTTCGACCAACTTTGCGACGCCCTTTTCCGGTCTTCTTGGTACCCACCTACAAAATTCTCCGCTTCGTTGCG
>JBCCOI010000958.1:0-2028 GCA_039025515.1 Planctomycetota bacterium | reverse complement strand
GCGCCCGCCTTGTTCATCGGTGACAATCAGGCCCATGGCCATCTTGCCAAACGTCGCTTGCTTAGCGGAGCCTTCAAGTCCGACGAAATACGCAATGCCAACGATCAAGCCAAAGAAATCCGAGAAATCGAAGCTCGTCGGCGCGCTCGTATCGTACAAGGAACCGCCCGTGAGCAAGGTGACCGGAACCATAATCAGCGTAAGCACAATGGCATCGATGAAGTAGGCAACGACGCGCATCCAAAATCCGGCGTAATCCATGGCTCGAACTATCCCCTGTTTCGACCGCGACAACTCCGCGATGAATGCAGTGTTGCGGCAGGCTCTTTCGATTTCAACCGCTAAGCGCGAGCTTGTCGCAATAAATCCTTCACAAGACATAAAAAAGCCCCGCGCGATCGTCTCGCGCGGGGCCTTTTTGTTCGGTTGATCTAACCTGCGATCAGAACCGGAAGCGAACCAGACCACCGTAGGTGCGCGGCTGGTTCGGGTAGCCATTCACAGTGCCAGACTGCGCCACACCGTCAAACACGGTGAGGATCCACTCATTGTCGAGCAGGTTGCGGCCCCAGACGCCGACTTCCACACCGTTCTCCATCGCGAAGGTGATCGCGCCGTTCACATTATTGACTTCACGACGGAAGATACGTGGATCGCCATTGGCAAAGTTGAACGTCGGCAGACCGTTGTTGATGTCGACGTTGCTCTCGTGCTGGTAATCGATACGCGTGATAAGGCGGTTGCCGTTATCCCATTCATGCGTGTGGGTCGCCGAGGTCGAAATGGCCCATTCCGGAATACCGGCTGGACGCTGACCCGACAGATCGCCCACAACCGAGCCGGTGAAGCTGTCGAAGAGCGGATCAAGGTGCGTCACCGCGAAGGTGAACACCAGTCCATCGACCGGGTTAATCGTGGTGTCGAATTCAAAACCCTGCACGGACTGACGGCCCGCATTCCGCAACGCAAAGCCGGTGCCGGTGAAGGCAAAGCTCTGGAAGCCGTCAATCGCCTGATCGAAGACCGCCAGGTTGAAGCCGACGCCTTCGAATTGGGCTTTTACGCCGATTTCATAGACTTCCGTCTCTTCCGGTCCCGCAAAGCGCGTTCCTGAGACGAGGTTCGGAACCGCCAGACCCGCATCGGTGATGGGCGATGAAGGCGCTGCAAAGGTCGAATTGCCCGGCCCGGCGACAAAGTCCGTTCCCAACGGACGGCTGTCACGCGAAAGGTTGATCGAGCTCGCCTTAAAGCCTGTCGAGTAGCTGAAATAGGCGTTGATCTCAGGGCTGAATTGATACGATGCGCGCAACAGATAGGTGAACTCATCATCGTTCGTCCGACCATCTTCCACCGCGTTGGGCACGTTCAGGAACGGCGGCTGGAACTGGAAGCCTGCGAGAGGCAGCAGCGCGTTTACCGTCGGGTCCGTCGCGGCGGCCAAGAGCCCCTGTTGAACAGCGGCTGGAAGCGCCTGGAACGTCGCACGGTCCGTGATAACCGGCAGGGCCGGATCAGCCAAGCTCGCACCCGTGATGAACGCATCGACGAAATTCACGTTAGCGAGCGGATCGGGCATGTTCGCTTCCAGCTCGAACTGCTTGCTATCGTCGGTGTAGTTACCGCCGACAGTGAAGATCAGGCCATCAATCGGTTCGAAATCGATCGTACCAAAGATAGACCAAGCCTCGTTGTCCATCCGGAAGTTTTCTTCCGAGAGGTTCGGACCTGTGAAGATCGACTCCTGCGGAAGGCCGAGCGCGGCTTCAACACCATTGAACACGCTCGGAGCGCCCGAGAGCACATCCACCGGGTCTCCACCCGCCAGGATTTCAAAAAAATCGCGGATCTGCGTCCCGTTCTGCACGCCACTTTGCTGCGTGATTGTCTCATCGAAATAGAAACCGCCGAGCAGGAAGTTGATCGGGCCGTCAAAGTCGGACGCGACGCGGAATTCCTGCGTGAACGTTTCAACCTTCTGATCGCGGGTCTCTGCGGCGATATCCGCGCCGGTGTAGTCGATATCCG
>JBCCOI010000957.1:0-2030 GCA_039025515.1 Planctomycetota bacterium | reverse complement strand
GACGTTTCCAACCGAACGATCTCGACCCCGTCGGCACGCCCTCCGACAAATCTGCCGTGCCGCGATCGAACCGTTTCTTCGCCCTTCTCGAACTGCATCGAAATCGGCGAGTCTTCATCCCAGCGGATGGAATGGTGGCGTTTGTCGAGAGGACGAACAATCAGCGATTTAGCCATCGTTTAAATTCTTAACTCAGGTTCAAAACGGACACGCACGTCTTCTTGTCGCGTGAAGCGCCAGTCCATACAACATGCGGGTGCAGATTCCCCCGCAACCAGCCACTTTATACACCGGCGCAAGAACGAATCATGACCGATGTGAAGCTTGACGAAGGCGTGATCCGAGGCGATTCGATCGTCTCCCTCCTCGATTCAGCTCTCGATGCCGGTGAAGGACTGCTTCGCTTAACTCCGACTTGGGTTCCGCGTTCCTTCTTGCACCCCGGTCGTCGAATCAAGTTACATCCGAACGACTACTATCGATTTGGAGCCGACCGTGGCGGGATTGACGAACGCTGGTTCGGTAGCACGACCGACGCAGCCAACGACGGACGGGTTTGGCACGAAGGTCAGAGCTTTTGCTTGTTCGAAGGCCAAAAGTTTATGCTCAAGGAAGCGGTGGAGGAACGTGGCGACGACCTAGTCGGTGCCAAGATTTTCGGCAAATACGGTCGGTGGCCCGTCTACAGCAAATTCTTCGACAACATGGGTCCGATTCCGCATCACATGCATCAAACCTTCGAAGATGCAGCGTTGGTGGGACGCGAAGGCAAACCCGAGAGTTACTACTTTCCGCCACAACTCAATAATGTCGACAACAACTTTGCCTACACGTTCATGGGTCTTGAGCCGGGCACAACGCCCGAGGAATTAAGACGCTGTCTCGAGAATTGGAATGCGGGAGACAACGGCATTCTCGATCTCAGTCGAGCTTATCGACTGAAGCGTGGCACCGGCTGGTTGATCCCTCCCGGAGTGCTCCACGCGCCCGGGTCGCTGCTCACGTATGAACCACAGTGGGGCAGCGATGTATTCGGAATGTATCAATCGATTGTGGAGGGCCGATACGTTCCGTGGGACTTGCTTGTGAAGGACATGCCTGAAGAAAAGCATCAGGACCTCGATTTTATTGTCGGCCAGTTGGATTGGGACAAGAATGTCGACACGCACTTCAAACAAAGCAACTACCTCGAACCAATCATCGACCCTGAACGAAGCGGCGAAGGCTTCGAAGACAAATGGATCGTTTACGGTACCGTCGATGGTCAGCAACTCTTTAGCGCAAAGGAATTAACGCTGGCGCCCGGCGCGAAGTGTTTGCTTCAGGATCCTGGTGCCAGCAGTTGGATCACCGTTCAAGGCCGCGGTCGCATCGGAACGCTCGACTTGCAGACACCGGCCATGATTCGATTCGGTGAGAACACGACCGACGAAGTCTTCATCTCGCACGTTGCTGCGACGAAGGGTGTCGAAGTCGAGAACCTTGGCAGCGAACCCTTGGTTGGTCTGAGATACTTCGGCCCCGACACTCATGCGAATCTTCCAAAAGCCGGTTCCTAGCAAGTGCATCTTCAGTTTTTAATGCACCCGACCTTCCTTTCAACTCTCCTCCCGCACTGAGATCTTCGAATGAAATTGCACAACGCGATGTGGCCAGGCTTGGTCGGTAAAGGTGACGAACCTGGACAGGAACCGCCTATCAGTTTGGAGCGAATGCTGGACCTCACCGCAACCGCGGAAGTGAATGGACGCAAGTTCGACGGGATCGATTACTTCCTGTTCTTGCCACACACCGATCCGCAGGCGAGCGATGAAGAGCTGCATCAGATTGCGGATTTGATCCAATCAAGAGGTTTCTCCGTTGGCTCGGTCGTCGCACCGGTTTGGCCCGGAACGGTCGGCGATTCCGCGATGGGCAGTCCGGAGCAGGTCGAGAAATTCCTTTCCGCCGTCAAAGTCGCTTGCCGCATTGCCGGGATCTTCAACGAGCATGGCGTACGTGACTACGGCGTCATCCGCATCGACAGCGCG
>JBCCOI010000956.1:0-2033 GCA_039025515.1 Planctomycetota bacterium | reverse complement strand
GTTGATCAGCCAAGGTCATCACGGCGACCGTGTTGGCCGAATAGAAGCAGCACAAGAGTGAATGCTTCAGTGGATGTTCAAAATCGGGAGTGTACTCAATCATCCCGTTTGGGCTGGTGCCGCCCCACTGCCAAATGGGAATGATCAGTTCGGGATTGAAACCGTCGTCCCGCGCCGTGCCAACGGGATAGTAGACGCGCGTCTCCAAACCGTTCAGCATCGCACGTCGATACCATGCTGAGAACAACGACGATCGAAATGAGAAACGTGGAAGATTTCAGTGGTTCGAGTCTATGTCACGGTCTTCTAAACGCAATAACCGACCTCTACCAAGTTTAGATGAATTACCGGCGTCAAGCGAGTCATCACAGCTTGCTGGTGGGGCTCAAAGAAGACCCTTCTCGATCTTGCATCGTTTAGTGGCGGGCCGGTCTGCTTCAATCAAACACTAAAAATACAGACGGCGCCAGCCGCGGATCCGAAGGCCGGTAAGGTCACATCGAACACCCTCGGCTAGCGTCGTCCACGACCAACCGCGCCACTTAAGCATTTGCTGTTCCTAAGACTGGTGTCCGGATCAGCCAGGAGTCGTCAGTGTGCTTCTAGCCAGTTCGCTCCGGTTCCCATCTCGACAACGATGGGGACTTCCATTGGGAGTGCCGTTGTCATTGCTTCTTCAATGACTGGCAAGACCTGCTCTTTCTCTTCGCTCCAGAGATCGAACACCAACTCGTCATGGACGGTGAGCAACATCTTTGTTTGAAAGCCGCCCTCCTTGAGTGCCTGATCGACTCGGATCATCGCCAGTTTGAGCATGTCGGCGGCAGTGCCTTGAATTGGGCTATTCATTGCCAATCTTTCCGCCGCCGCAACGGACGTCCTCGATCGACTGGTGATCTCACGGATGTAGCGCCGGCGACCGGTGCGAGTCGCGACGTAGCCGTTCTCCTTGGCAAAAGCGATCGTGCGATCGATATAAGCACGCACGCCCGGATACTTATCAAAGTAGTTCTTGATCAGCTCGCTCGCTTCGCTACGCGGAATGTTCAAACGTTGCTGCAGACCGAACGCGCTGATGCCGTAGATGATTCCAAAATTGACCGTCTTTGCTTTCGAACGCATCTCACGTGTCACTTCGCCCGGTTCGACCTTATAGACTTTCGAGGCAGTCACCGTGTGAATGTCTTCATCATTGACGAAAGCCTGAACCATCGACTCGTCTCCGCTCAACTCGGCCATGATGCGAAGTTCAATCTGCGAATAGTCCGCCGAGAGGATTTGGTGATCGTCGTCTCGGGGAACGAAAGCGGCACGAATTTCCCTGCCCCGTTCTTTTCGGACCGGGATGGTTTGCAGGTTGGGATCGTTGGATTGCATCCGCCCCGTCGCCGTCCAAGTTTGACTGTAGTGCGTGTGAAGCCTGCCGGTCTCCGAGTTGACGGCCGACGGAAGCTGATCGACGTATGTCGACTTCAGTTTTCTCGCATTGCGATAGTCCAACACGTCCCGAATGATTTCGTGCTTTCCCGAAAGACGCTCCAGTTCCGTCTCTCGAGTCGAATATTGCCCCGTCGCGGTCTTCTTGGGCTTCTCTTCCAACTTGAGTTTTTCGAACAGGATCACGCCCAACTGCTTGGGTGAATCGATGTTGAACTCTTCGCCGGCAGCGGCGAAGATCTTCTTCTCCAGCTCATCGATTTCGTTCTGAAGGTGCGTCGCGTAGTCTTTCAATGAGTCTGTGTCTAACGTAATCCCGTTATGCTCCATCTCGACGAGCACAGGAATCAATGGGCATTCGACTTCATCGCAAACTTGTTCAGAACCTCGTTCCTTGATCACGTCTCGCAGCAAACGACCAATCTGTAATGCGACGTCCGCATCTTCGCACGCATATTCGGCGAGTTCGCCCAGCGGAACATCCGCCATGCTCTTTTGTTCCTTCCCCTTTGGACCGATGAGCGACTCCGTCGAGATCGGCTTGTAGTTGAGATAAAGCTCACACAATGAATCGAGTCCGTGACGTATCTCCGGTT
>JBCCOI010000955.1:0-2037 GCA_039025515.1 Planctomycetota bacterium | reverse complement strand
GTCGCCGTTTCCGATGGCGTTGCCGCGAGCGAAGTGATGCCTTTCGAATGAAGTTGAGGAAGCACAACGCCGGGTTCATCCATCAGAAAGTACTGCATGGACAGCGACGCACCCATGCTGACTCGGCAGACGCGTCGCGAGTACGGGTCAACACTTGCGTGGTCCAAAAAGACTTTGCTCACTCCGAACGCGGCAGCCGATCGCAGTAGACTTCCCATATTCTCCATGTCTGTGATCCCGAAGAGCCCAAGCATCAGTGGATCCTTCACAGGCACCGTCGTCGGGTCGGAGAATGGTCGGCGTACTGCGCTCGCGAGGTAGCCTCGATGGAAATCAAATCCGGCGAGCTCACTCATTTGCTCGCGCGTGAGATCGAATATTGGAACTTCTGACGGTAATTCTCCAAGAACTTCATGCGGTTTTCCGCACTGCACGATGATGGAACGAATCGTATAGCCACACGCGAGTAACCTCTGAATGATCCGTGGCCCCTCCACCACGAAGTGATCTAGATTCTCGTGTTGCTTTGCGGCGGGACGCTGCTTCAGTAGCCGATAGTCATCCAGCAGCGTGTTCACTTTCGGGAGTGTCGGATTCGTTGCACTTTTGCCGGCAGGCCTTCCGTGCTCACCCAGACTCTACCTTGATCGGTTACCGCAATCGCTTCGACTTGGCGAAGTTTTGGCAATTCAAGCAGCTGCCCCATTTGCTTGACGGCGGCTTCAATCTCTCCGTCCTCCGGCAGCGAAAAACGGAGGGCATGAAGGTAGCTCGAAATCCAAATGTCTCCGGTCTTTGGGCACAGGTCCATTCCCGTTGCCATCGGGATCGGAAGCGCTTTCGCTAATAACTTGGCGGTGTACTCGTATTGCAACTCACCTTCGGGAGTGTCTTCACGGGGCGGCAAAGGCACGGAATGAAGCGTCGCAGTCAAGGGTGACTTCGAGAGCAACAGGATTCGCCGATTTGAGATATCAACCGTTACGGCTTCACAGTTTCTGGGACCTCCCTCGTAGCGAACCGTCAACGTTTGAAAGGATGCAACGCCGGTTCCTTTCTCCGGTTCTGGTTCGTTGAAAAGATAAATCTTGACGCTCTGTCGGGCCGCAATGTTATCGCCGACATCTGCGACCAGAATTCTCGCTCCCCCGTCGTCATACGAATCCATGTCTTCCCAATCGACCGCTTTCACATCGTTGAGATGAAGCCAGCCGGTTAGCTGTCCTTCCTCGTTAAAGGCAATCAGCCGAGGCGTATCTCCCGAATCATTGTGTGACCAAATGCAGTTCGGTGAGACATTTGAGAACGCGATCCCGCTGCTCTCATTGAGCTCCGTTGAATTCAACTGTAGCGGTGCTGCACCAGACTTCACGTCGGCATTTGAAGGCTCCCAACCGATGGCTGGGCGGGCGATGCTGAGGATCGCCAATGCAATAATGCGACGCAGAAGAATTTGGCTTGGATCAAGTTTGTAGCGTGACATTTGAAAGCGGTCGGTGTGTACCATCATGAGTGTAGCTGAGAAAGGACACGTTGCACGACACGTTGCACGACGTCGTAAGCATCTGTCGAGGCAAGAGCATCTCCATCGTCTTGAATCAGCTGGGCGAGCAACGTGTCAATCTCGGCCTGAGCTCGTTGGATGAGATTGCGCTGCTGCGTCGAAACCGGAACCCGCCCCGGTCCCAGATCCCATCCGCGTGATCGTGCTCCTGCTCGAAATCCTTCTGGGAACTCGCCGAGGGACACCATCGCGTCGAAAAGGGGGAGCAGTTGATACTGCAGTTTCATCGCGTACTCGATTCGGCCCGCAACGACACTGCGATGGATTTCTCGCGTCAGTTCGGGAACCACGCCGCTGGTCGCATTGGTTCCTCCGTCAGCGCCGGCAACCAGCATGGGGACCAACGCCGCATCCCAACCCGTAAGAAATGTGAAGTCATCGCGTATCGGACGAACTTGCGAGATCATTCGCATCATGTTGGGGAGGTCGCCCGAACTATCTTTGATGCCGATCACACGCGGACACTCGGAAGC
>JBCCOI010000954.1:0-2050 GCA_039025515.1 Planctomycetota bacterium | reverse complement strand
GTCGTGCGGCGGAGGAAATCGGCGTACGCGATCGCGGAACAAATCGCATCCGTGTCCGGATTGCGGTGACCAAATACTAAGAGCGACATTGAAATTGGATCGGCAAGCGTTTGCCGACGGCAAGCGTTTGAAGGATACCGCCGTATTGTCGCTACAAGATTCGCTAGCGTCGATCCGACTCTGACAAGATTTCTTCGACAACGGCCAGAATGGCTTCCGGTTCTGACATCCTTCCGTCCCCTTTTTCGCGACAAGAGAGCCAGCCGGACTCCGGACCGACGAAGCGATGTCCGTCTTTCTTGAGAAGTTCAACGTTCCGCTGTACGGAGGGCTTTTGCCACATGACATCGCTCATCGCTGGTGCGAGCAAGACGGGCGCGGAACATTGCAGGAACGACGTGCTGACCACACAATCCGCCAGCCCCAAAGCAAACTTGGCGAGTAGGTTTGCTGTCGCCGGTGCGACGATCATCAAGTCGACGTTTTTTGGAACCTCGATGTGGGTTCCGAGCGGATAGCGACCGTGTTCGAACATTTCGGTGGCTACCGCGTTCCCGCTGAGCGCCGCAAGCGTGGCGGCTCCCACAAACTCCGTTGCGGACTTCGACATCATTGGCCGAACGTCATGACCCGCCTGTATGAGCCGACTGCAAAGGGTTGCCGTTTTATAAGCAGCAATCCCCCCACCGACTGCCAACAGTACACGCTTGCTCAACGTCAGGCTCCGGTCGCACCCGTTCAGAGATCGCCGGCGTCGACGTCCGGAGCTTCCGCAGCAGCGATCGTTTGGTCCAAGTCCAGCGTTTCCACCGCCTCGACTTCGTTGTCCAGATTCAGAATGATCTTGTCCTGCAAAATCTCTTGGAGAACGATCGACATCTTGTCGTGCGTATCGACGTTGACGAGCGCCCGACTGCCCTGGTTTAGTTGGACAAGCCGTTTCTGAATCAATGTGCTCAATTTGAAGCGACCACCGACCTTGTTGACGGTCTCTTCGTCTTTTAGTTCTTCTAGCATGCTTGGTTCTCCTTGTGATCCTCTAGTATTTGACAGATCTGTGCCGCGGCGACATCGACGGAACTGTTAATGATCTCATATTGGTAGCGGGGAAGGTATTCCATTTCATTTGCAGCCGTCTCCAGACGTCTTTTGATCGCGTCTTCTGATTCAGTCCCCCGGTCACGCAAACGACGCTCGAGTTCTCTCGGGCTGCCAGGATGAATGAAGAATGAAATCGGATCTAGCCAGGGCTGCTCCATCACCGAGACGGCACCCTGAACGTCGATCTCCAGGATAACCCAAATGCCTTCGGACACTCCGTCGGTGACCTCCCGCCTCAGTGTCCCGTACCAGTTTGAGCCAAAGACTTCCTTGCATTCCAAGAATTCATCCGCATCACGAAGCTTCAAAAACTCCGCTTCCTCCAAAAAATGGTATTCGATTCCATCCTTTTCGCCAGGGCGGGCATCGCGAGTTGTCGCTGAAACGCTGAGCCGAAGCGGTAAAGGACACTCAGAAAGTATCTTACGCGTCACCGTCGACTTGCCGGCACCGCTGGGCCCCGAGAAAATGATCAACCTGCCAGGATCGGCCATCTGCGTTTCTACTCTAGGTTTTGAACGAGTTCACGCATTCTTTCGATCGCACATTTCACCTCAACAACGCTCTCGGAGACCGAAGCGAGCGGAGTTTTGGAACCGATCGTGTTGGATTCGCGAAACATCTCCTGAATGATGAAGTCGAGTTTCCGCCCGGTCGGCTCTTGTGTCGAAAGCTCGGAGGACGCTTCACCCAGCACGGCACGGAACTGCGACAAGTGACTTTCCAAGCGGGTCAATTCCTCGGTGACGTCTGCGCGATCCGCGTAAATCTGTGTCTCGCGCAGCAAGTCGACTTGGTTGTAGTCCGACTCAAACTCATCGAGGAGCCGCTTCACCTTTGTTTCTAATCGCTCCCGATAGCGTTCGGCGGCTTGGGGAGTCAGCGTTTCGATTCGTTTGACGTGATTCTCGATCCCTTCACATTCCGACTTCAGCGTCTCTGCCATGTG
>JBCCOI010000953.1:0-2051 GCA_039025515.1 Planctomycetota bacterium | reverse complement strand
GAGTC
The DNA here is from genome assembly GCA_039025515.1 of Planctomycetota bacterium. Lineage (GTDB taxonomy): Bacteria > Planctomycetota > Planctomycetia > Pirellulales > Pirellulaceae > Stieleria. The sequence continues at coordinate 2,046 of JBCCOI010000953.1, read as the reverse complement.
CTGCATCTTTATCGAGAACAACCGTCGTTCAATGAAGTTGACTTCGAACTCGCGATCGCAGCCGCGAGGTTGCTCGCCGTCGGACTTGAACGCGCCATGGCGAACGACTCGATTCGTACCAAGGCCGAACAGATCGCCAAACGGAATGCGGACTTCGATGAATTGATCGGCGATAGCCAGGTGATGGTCAAGCTGAAGGAAAAAATCACGCGTGTTGCGAAGGCCAACGGTTGCGTGCTGGTGAGGGGCGAGAGCGGCTGCGGAAAAGAACTGGTCGCCCGAGCAATTCATCGAAGTAGCGGTCGGAACAAACGCCCGATGCTTACGGTCAACTGCGCCGCCATTCCATCGGAATTGATCGAAAGCCAACTTTTCGGGCACATGAAGGGCTCCTTCACCGGCGCCGACAATGACCACGAAGGTTGGTTCCAGCAGGCTCATAACGGGACGCTCTTTCTCGATGAAATCGGCGAGCTCACGCTTGAGGGACAAGCCAAACTGTTGCGGATTTTGGAGGGCCACCCGTTCCTTCCGGTCGGTGGAACACGCGAAGTCGAAGTCGACGTGCGAGTCATCGCGGCGACCAACCGAGACCTTGCGGAGTTTGTTCGCGAAAAGCGTTTCCGCGAAGATTTGTTTTATCGATTGAGTGTGTTCGAACTCGTGTTGCCTCCGCTACGCGATCGTGGCGAAGACCTGGATCTGCTGATCGATCACTTCTTGGAACACTTTCGAATGCAACACGGCCGAGCAAAGATGGAACTATCGAGTTCCGCGAGGGACAGGATGTTGGGCTACATGTGGCCCGGTAACGTGCGCCAGCTTCGCAATGTGATCGACAGCGCAGTCGTGATGGCTGATGGAAATGAGATCCAGCCCGATGACTTGGGACTGCGTGATACCGGCGTCAGTACGTTGGACACCTACCGGATCGATGAGTGGGAGAAGCGACTCATCAAACGAGCACTCAAACAGACCGGCGGCAACGTTCCCGAAGCCGCGTCATTGCTGGGCATCAGTAGAGCCACCGCTTACCGTAAAATCAGTGAGTACGAGATCGACCGGTAGTTGCCTCTGAACTGAACAACCGCCCAATGGCCCAAATCTGCGATCGCCTCGAAGATCCAAATGATCTGCCCCCGCGATGAGCCGAATGGGCGATAGCCCCTGTTTTGCAGAACTGAGTCGCGCCCGACAGTACACGAACCGAGTCAACTTCGTTTTGGTAAACTCGCTCCAAGTGAAAACTTTGCCAAAAACCAGCCACCACGTTTGCCACGGGGATTCAGATGGTGCCGAAGCTACCCACGTTTATCTTGCATATTGCATGTGCTTTGGCGTTGTTCGTAGGAGTTAACTTTGTGACGGCGGAGGAAGTCAAAGTGGAATCGGTCATCCTGCTCAACCGGATGCAAGAGTTTGAGCAACGTGCCGCCGACAGCAAGACTATGGCGGGTTACATCAAAGCCATCGAAAAGACGACGCTGGCGAGGCTCGGTCCGGACGAAATTGCGGCGGCGAAATCAGGGTTTGTCACGGTCGCGATTCGGCCGAATCAAAAGATGAAGCTGTGGATCGACATCGACGGGGAGTCGCTGCATGAAGCAGCCCACGACGTTCAAAACAAGATGGCATCGAAGGGCGTCCCGATCGTCGCAGGAGGTCCGATCGCGTTTATGCTGACTTTGACAATCAACGGCGAAACAGAATCCGACAAAAAATCGGCGGCAAAAGAAACCACGCAACCGGGCCTGAATGGACCTCCGGTTCCGGCAGCTTGGCGAGATGCGTTAGAGAAAACCAAAGAACGGCAACTCAAGATCCCCGATGACATTCTGCCGCTGGTTTGGCCGGTGGATGAAATGGCGGACGGCGATGTGAAGCCGGAGATGCCTGGGCAAACATTTGTGCCAGACGGGTATGTGCTGCAGTCTTTGGATCCGCTGGGCGGCAGTCTCGCCAGGCCGAAGGACTGGCATTACAGCGAAGGGCATCGCGAGCAGCAGTTCATGTGGACGGTGTCAAAGGAACCGCCGGAGGGCGGAT
>JBCCOI010000952.1:0-2058 GCA_039025515.1 Planctomycetota bacterium | reverse complement strand
TTGACGGTCACCGATAGCCTCGGTGAAGACACGGTCTTCGAATACGAGACGGGCATCATCGTTGATTTGTTCCCGACGCTGACAGGCGTGGACGCCGATGGCATTCAGCTAGTCGTCTTCGACGGCAACATCACGCGGACGTTCGAGCTGGACTCCAACAATGCGGTCCTTCCGATTTCAACTCGGGTGCCGATCGAGGAAGCGGGTTCGTCGGAAGACTTCATCGCGGCACTCGCGGTCGCGATCAACGCCGATACACAACTGAACATGGCGGCGTTTGCGAACGGCCCAACACTTCAGTTGCTCGGCGGCACGCCTCTCTCGACGGCGACTTCAAACACTAACTTTGTCCAGGTGGCGGGAACGATCGGTACCTCGACCGGGTTCGGATTCCAAATTCCGCTCATCGAGGGAACATCCCAAGCTGACGTCTTTGATGGGCAGTCCATTTCGGTCAGCCTGGGCTCCGTGCAAACGGTCGTCTTTGAATTCAACAGCGACGGCTTGCTGGTCAATGGTGAAGCGACGAGCGTGCCAATTTCGTCCGCCCCGACGCTGGACGAAGTCGCCAATGCACTCGTCATCGCCATCGGCGGGTCCACCCTCGGACTTGCTCCGACCAACGCCGGATTCGGGCGGGTCTTCTTGGGTGGCGACAACACCTATTCGATTGACCTCTCCAATTCAGACTTGACCGAAATTGGTTTGCCCGGCGACGGGCCGACCGTGCCGATCCTGATCCCGGTTGATCAGACTTCCCAAGAAGTCGCATTGATCATTCAAGGCGCGATCGACAATGAGAACTTGCCCGGCGTGACGACCTCGATCGTCGACGACCGAGTCTTCTTGGAAGGTGCAGGCGGCGTCATCGGGTTTGGTGCCGCCGATAGGTTGGTTGTACAAGACGAAGTCGGCAACCAGCTGCAAAGTAACCAATCCGATGGACGAACGGAGTTGATCATCTTCATCGGTACCGGCTTCGATTACGGCGATGCACCGGCACCGTACACCAGCACCATGGTGGACGGTGGTCCGCGTCACCGAGTGGACCCGTTGTTCAGTTTGGGCGTGAATGTCAGTGCCGATTCGGACGCCGAGCTGCCAAATGCGGACACGTTCGACGACGGAATCACGCTACCCACGACGTTCCAAGCCGGATTCTCAAGGTCGGTCGGCATCAACTTGAACAATGCTGACGGACGCACGGCATTCGTCGATGCATGGTTCGATTGGAATCAGAACGGTCAGTTCGATGACAACGAGCAAGTGACCTTCGCGACCGGCGGTGCTTCGGGCCGAACTCCGATCGCCCCCGGCGGGAACTCAGTTCTGCTCACCGTGCCCGCCGATGCGGTCCCGGGACAGACGTTTGCGAGGTTCCGGTTGAGCGAGTCTCCTGTTCTTGGACCCGAGGGCGACGGCGGCTTCGGCGAAGTCGAAGACTACTCAATCGTCGTCACGACCAATCCGTTCACGAACCCGAGCAATCGCTTCGACACGAACGGTAGTGGTACGGTGACTCCGCTTGACGCCCTCGTTGTCGTGAACGCGATCGGCCGGGCGAATACTTCCAACGGAGAAGTGAACCTCGAAGTGAATCCGGTGACGACGCCTCCATTCCCTGACGTCAATGGCGACGGGCGGATGACTTCCTTGGACGCGTTGCAAGTGATCAACCACCTTCAGCGTTTGATCTCGGGCGAAGGAGAGGGTGAGCTGACAGGGAGCTTCTTGTCGGCGGGACCGGGCGTGCTCGCCAGCGGTTCGACGGCGGCGGGTGATTTGCTGCTTTCGACATTGCTCCGAGGTGAGGGATCCGACGAAGACGACTCAAACGGTTCTTCGGCATCTGCGGATCGTGTCAGCACACTTTCCGAATCGAGCTCATCGAAGGTGAGTGTGTTTGATAGTGCAGCCTCCATGCAGCTCGATTCAATCGTCGATCAGCTTGCCGAGGACAAACGAGACGCGGAAGAATCTGCCGAGTCGGACGAGAGTGACTTGGACGCATTTTTTGCGGGTCTTTAGCGGTCGTTAACCGATAGAATCCGTAAGGTC
>JBCCOI010000951.1:0-2061 GCA_039025515.1 Planctomycetota bacterium | reverse complement strand
TTCCGGCGGATTCTCCACTTCAATCTTGTAGGGAATCCGTCGAAGAAACGCGTCATCGACCAGGTCTTTCGGCTCCAGGTTTGTGCTGAAGATGACGAGCTGATCGAAGGGAACTTGGATCTTCTTTCCACTCGCCATATTCAAGAAGTCGTAGCGTTTCTCAAGCGGAACGATCCAGCGATTAAGGAGCTCATCGACGCGCATTTTCTGACGACCAAAGTCATCGATGACCAAAGTGCCGCAGTTGCTTTTGAGCTGCAAAGGTGATTCGCTGATGTTGGAGTCGCTGTTGCAAAGCACTTCCAACATTTCCATTGTCAGCTCACCCCCAGCAACAATCGTTGGGCGACGAATCCGGACCCAGCGTTTGTCGAATCCACCAACATCGAGCAGACCACTTGATTCGTCGGGCATCTCGAGTTCGTGGTTCATCGGGTCGTAGATCCGCAGGACGTCACCATCGATGTCGACGCTGCGTGGGACCCAGATGTATTTCCCAAATGCGCCGGTGACGCGTTCGGCAATTGACGTCTTGCCATTGCCCGGAAAGCCGAATAAGAACATGCCGCGTCCGCTAGCGATTGCGGGGCCCAAGCGGTTGAGCATTTTTGGGTTGATCAGAAGGTCACTGAAGGCGCGAACCAGGTCAGCCTTCTTGGGGTACTGTCCCTCGATGGTCTGATATTTGACGCTTTGGATGTAGTCGGGCAGGCGGACCGGACAAGAGCCGAAATAGGTGCAGTCCGAATTGTGATTCCGCGCGATTTGCCGACCGCTCTCGGTCAGGATGTAGATGTAATCGTTTGTTGCCGTAGCGTCCCGATAAGCAATGTTCTGCTCCATCTTGAGTCGAGCCAAGATCGGCTCGATGAGTCGAAATGGCAACTTGACTTGATCGGAAATCCGTCGACCGGAGGCTTCGCCGGCTGTCAGAAGGAAACGATAGATGATGGCTTCTAAGACGGACTCATTGATTCCGGAAGCTTCCAGCGTCTCGGGTTCCACCGGGCGCCACGGTTCATCGCGAGAGCTTTTGAATCCGATCGGGCCATCGGGAATCTTGATGGTTGGTCCGTGTGCAGGCTTCGGTGTCGGGATTGGCTCTTGCGACGCTTCGGCCGGTTTGCCTGCCGTCGCCGTGCCGGGCTGAGCCTGTAGGGAGCGTTTCGGAATAGCGCCTTGAGTGGGAGCCTGTGGCACTTGCGGCGTCGCCGGACGACCCGGCTGGGATAGTTTGGGAGGTCCCGCGGGCATCGCACCGACACTGCCGGGGTGCGGAGGCAACTTGCCTTGCGGTGTGGGCTGTTGCGTAGGGGGCTGCCTAACGGGCGGTTGAGGCATCGCTTGATTGCTTTGCGCCGTCGGCTGGCCAGCCGCGGGCCGCGGAGCATTCGTTTTGGGAATCGCCTGAGTGACAGCAGAAGCGGGGCGTGGTTGTTGCGGCGGAGCACCCGTACCCTCGGTACCGGTGAGTGACTGAATTCGCGAGATCAATGCGTCAAGCTGGCTTTCCGCTTCTTCTTTGGAGCGTTGCGAATCTGCGGGAGTCGACATCCTTTGACGGCCTCAATCGAAGACTGGTGAAAATAGTTCGGCATCTCAGGTATCGGTGTGAGCATGACGCTGACTTACCCGTGAATCGATGACTCCGAATGAATGCTTCAAACTACCCAGCTTCCGTGTCTGGGCGAGCAAGGTGACTCGTGTGGGCAACTTCCCTGCCAAAAAACGATTCGCAGCATTTATTTGCTCAAATTTCACCGATGGCTCTTGCAGCTAGGCGAACCCGCCCCTATCTTTCCGCCTCCTCGGTGAGGATGGTTGTGCAAATGACCATTGCGAGCCGAAACTGATCATTGACATTTTGGTGGTGAAACTTCTGTTGAGTTCAGCAGAGCGAGATCGCTGTTGTGGCGAGCGGGTGGGGTGACGTTCCAGTCATCCATGGCTCGGTCGCTGCGAAAAAAATGGCGAATTGCTGGGCCGGCTTACCGACCGGCCCTGCCAGTGAAACTCTCGGTTTAACTTGATTTCTCCGTGCGAGCCAAACTTGTTTGGCGA
>JBCCOI010000950.1:0-2066 GCA_039025515.1 Planctomycetota bacterium | reverse complement strand
GGGCTTTCCAGCCGCAACACGAGTCGCAGTGTCCTCGATTCCGTGATCAACAGAGTTTCGAACGATGTGTGTGAGCGGATATTTGATGGCTTCCAGAATCGTTTTATCAAGCTCGGTGTCGGCACCTTCCATCTGCACGTCGACTTTCTTGCCGCACGCGAGAGAGAGATCACGAACGACGCGTGGCAATTTGTTCCAAGCGTTGCGAATGGGTTGCATCCGCGTTTTCATGACGCCTTCCTGCAACTCGGTTGTGACGAGGTTCAAACGCTGTGAGGCCGCGATCATCGCCGCGTCCTCTGCGGAACTGCTGAACTGCACAATCTGATTACGTGCCAGCACGAGCTCACCGACAAGGTTCATCAATCTGTCGAGCAGCCCCACGTCGATTCGAACCGTGGAGTCGGCAACAGATTGAGTGCGTTCCGTTGTCTCGCACGCGGCCGATGTGGATGATACGGAACTTGCGGATGCCTCCGAAGACTGTGTCTGCGTCTTGGAGGGACCCGGCTTTACCGTGGCCGCTGGTACTTCTGTTTTTGCCGGAGCCTCCGTCGCAGACGAATCTCTTTCATCGCTGGTTGCCGATTTCGATAACTCAGACGAATCCGAATCCTGGTCTGCTGACACAGTATTCGTACTATCGGCATCGGCACTTTCCGGCTTTGATTCTGGAGTCTCCCCCTTTGCTCCGCCAGCGTTCAGTGCTTCTTGCAGCCGCTCGACTAGGGTGGCAAAGTCGTCTTCTCCTTCGTTACCACTACTCTCTAGGGAAGCGAGGATTTGACGGATCGCGTCGACCATCTCGAGCAGTGAGTCGGCGATCTCTTGATTGAGTCGCAGCTCCCCATCGCGGAGCGGGACAAGCAGGTTTTCACCAACATGCGCAACGCGTTCAAGCTTCGGGAGTGCGAGGAACCCGGACGTTCCCTTGATGGTGTGTACCGTCCGGAAAATGCTGGCCAATCGATCGCGGTCATCCGGAGCATCTTCGAGGGCGAGTAAGTCGCCATCGAGTCGATCGAGGCTCTCGTAACTTTCGACGAGGAACTCGTTGATAATATCGTCCAACCCTTCCACAGTAGCCCTCCGAAATCGAAAGCTCCGACAGATCGTTCGCGGGGAACAACGCTCGTTCCCGCAATGCGAAAGTCTTGGTGCTGATTGGAAGCGAGCTGCTTGACTGAGGGGGAACCTCGATGGGCGTCGCGCGTTCAGGTGCGACCTTGGCTGTTATGCCGTCTACCTGAAATGGATCGAATATAGGTGACGGTCAACGGTCATTCGCGATCACGAATGAAGATGAGAATGCTAAATGCGGCCGGTTGATCTCCTAGAAAAACGTTGATGCAAGAGCTGGATGACGGAAGCGATCAACAAGACGTTCGCGATGAAAGCTGACGTCATCGCCCAAGACTGCATTCCAACGGAACCTGTCAAAGCTGCAATAAAGAAGCAAACGAAAGTCGCTCCAAGCATTTTTACACTCCTCAACCATGATACGGGTTAACGCTCGACCCCTTCGTGGGCTCGGTGCACGCTGTACGTGCTTGGCGAATGCTGTGCCAATGCACCGCGGGACGCAGCGGAGAGTGTGAGGCGGGATCAGTATTCGGCAGCTGCGGAGTGGAGGGCGCGCGAAAACAAGCTTCATTGGTGCGCAAGTTGCCGATAGAGAAAGAACAAATTTCCGCGAAACGCCGAAGGTGGTTTATTTCACATCCGCAACTGAGCGACGAGGCAGCACTCAGGTCGCTTGGGTGCGTAAAAAACAGGCAGAAAACCGATTTACACCCCCGCCCCTCAGGAACCATTAACGGACTTTCGTTTCACATTGCATTGATCTTCCGTCGAAGTCGTTCTTTCGCATAGGATTCGGCGTTGAGATCGCTGCGGAGAAGCTGATCAACCTTCTCGAATATCCATGGATGTGACCGTGTCGGCTGCCTTACGACTTAGCTCCGGTGTGCACGAGCCTGAGAACTCGGCGAAGGCCTCTACATTCGCGCTAACGCGGCTCAAGATGATTCGCGACACGATTCGAGCGGAAGCAACGGCGTTAGAGG
>JBCCOI010000949.1:0-2075 GCA_039025515.1 Planctomycetota bacterium | reverse complement strand
GTTTCCAGATTCGGGCCCCACGATGGCTCGCTACGATGCCATTTGGCTCGGCGAAGTGCATCCTGATCAGCTCTCCGCGCAGGATCTTGAACTTATCGAGGCCTTCGTCGCTGCCGGTGGCGGGCTGATCGTTGTGGACGGACGTTTTCGTCGATTGAATCAGCTCGCCGCGAAAGGGCTCGGCGATTTATTGCCAATTCGCTTTCGAACTCGCCAGCCCGTGAAACCGCCTGCTTCCGTCGTTCCCACCGCGACCGGTTTGCAACAACCATCACTCGCACTGATTGATCGCTCGGAGCAGTTGGAATCGTTTTGGAAACAACTTCCCCTGCCTCGATGGGCAGCGGATGTCGAGCTGGCCGAAGGTGCCGAATCGTGGGCAGATCTTATTTGGGAGAATGGTCGCCGGGCGCCGTGGCTGGCGACTCGTATGTACGGCTCGGGACGAGTGTTCTACTTCGCTTCCGATCAGTCATGGAGATGGCGGTATAAAGTTGCCGATCGCTTTCATGTCCGCTTTTGGAATCAGATGGTGGTGGCCGCCATCGAACCTCCGTACTCGGCGAGCGACCAGTTTGTCGCGATCGGGACGGACCGTGTCGACTACAAGACTGGGGAATCGATTCAAATCCGCGCCAGGCTGAAAGACACGCGAGGAAACCTCGTCGGCGACGCGACCGTCGATGCGGTGGTGATGAAGGAGAACACGGAAGTCGCCGTCGTGCCGCTCGCGCCCCAAAACCCTGATCGGGGTACTTATGCCGGATGGGTATCCACGCTTCCCGGCGGAGAGTATTCGATTCGTATCCGCGCCAGCGGATACGACGAATCCGCACTTTTGGCGACGACGCCGATCTGGGTCGGTGACGAAAACCGAAGAGAGATGCTGCGTTTAAGTCTCGATGAATCGGCACTCCGCCACATTGCCGCATCAGGTGAAGGTGAGTACGTGCACGAGTCAGATGCCGACGCGATGTTACCGCTTTTGCGTCCCCTTTCGAATGGAACGATCGTGGAGAGCGATACGATTCTTTGGCAGTCGTATTATTGGTTTATCCCCATCATCATCCTGCTCGGAGGGGAATGGTACCTTCGCAAGCGTGCCGGACTCGTGTAGCAGGACGTCTTGGCGGTGCGTCGGGTCCCGTCATAACCGTAAATCACTTACGGTATCGATGTTGACGATGAAAAAGATCTGGTAGCGATTCGCAGCAGAGAAGTGTTCATCGATTTCCGATCCATTTCTTTCACCCGGCGAAACAAATCATCATGAAATCCTGCATCACCATTTCGCTTGTCGAGGAAGCTCGCGGGGGTCCGTTCGTCCTCTGGGATGGCTTGCAACCGAGCATCGAATTTGCGGCGGAATTGGGTTTCGATGCGGTGGAGATTTTCGCGCCTTCGATTGAAGCCATCCAGCTCGATCTATTGGGCGGCTGGCTGGACGCCGCAGGCTTGAAGCTCGCCGCACTCGGAACGGGAGCCGGTTGGGTGAAGCATCGGTTGCAATTGGCCGATCCGGATGCCGAGAAGCGAACGAAAGCAATGGCGTTTATCCGCGAAATCATCGACGCGGCCGGTTCACTCGGGGCGATGGCGATCATCGGTTCCATGCAGGGCCGAAGCGGAGCGGGTGTTTCAAAAGAGCAGGCGCGCGGCTATTTGGCCGAGGCCCTCGAAGACGGTGGTGAGCACGCGAAGCAATACGGCGTGCCGTTGATCTATGAGCCGCTCAACCGATACGAGACGGACCAATGCTGCACGGTCGCGGATGGCGTGGCGTTGCTCAGCCCGCTCCAAACAAAAAATGTAAGATTGCTCTGTGATCTCTTTCACATGAACATCGAAGAGCGTTCGGTCGCGGAGGCACTTCGCATTGGCGGCGACCACGTCGGGCACATTCACTTTGTCGACAGCAACCGGCAAGCGGTTGGATTCGGACATCTTCCCTTCGCGCCGATCATTGATGCACTCGGATCAATCGGCTACTCCGGTTACCTCTGTGCGGAAGCTTTTCCGCTACCCGATCCGCACACGGCCGCACGACAAACGATGCGAGCCTACCAGTACTGGAT
>JBCCOI010000948.1:0-2082 GCA_039025515.1 Planctomycetota bacterium | reverse complement strand
GATCAGTCGGGAGGTAATGGTTGGGAACTCTGGCATCGGAAGGGCTTTCGCCCACACGATTCGAAGAGCCAAGTCGTCGCTCAGCTTTCCCAAGCTGATGGCGGTCTGCGTCAGGGCGAAGAAACTGCCGCCGATTGATGCTCTTCACATCAAGTCAACTCCACACGCTCACGGCTCGGAGAGGTTGTGAATTATTGGAATCTACACAGCGCTGGCTCTCGATAACGAGGAATTTTTTGAATTGGGGCGTTCGCCGTGATTCTCGTGATCGATATTCGTAGTTCGCTAGGTTCAGTAGTTTACGTCATTTCACTCGCTTTCGACGCCGAGTCTCGCGGATATCGGTCGACTATCTCTTCAGCAACCACTAATCGCCCCCAGGTTCATCAGCCGCATTAGGTTGAACGTCGAGGCGTAGAGCAACATCACCGAAGTGACTTTCTCTAAGCCACGAACTCGTAACAGCCGACAGCCTCGATTACGACACTCAGCGTTCGGGAACTCCGCAATCGAAGGACGTTGACGGTAGATCGCCTGCGATTCCCGTGAAGACATTCGCTCGCGAAAGGCCGCGTACTCGTCGCTGTCCCCGCGCTGACGAGCGAAAGGATCCGTGCCTCGCTACTTCATCGAATCCTCGCCATAAACAGTTGAATAGACCTTCGTTCCTGACTGCTCCACCGTCTTCACATCGTTCTTGGTTGCGAACGCCGAATCGACAAGCATCTTCTCTGGTGTGGCTTGATAAGTCTCGACAACCTTGTCATGCATCGGAGACATTTCACCGCGGTCACTGCCTGTGTTGGTCACATCCACCGCGACGATCACCCGCGAATCTCCGTCGGTCGCGAATTGCACGTTGTAAGCCGGACGAAAGCCGCCATCGCCCATCTTCATCTTCCGAGCGTCCGGGTCGGTCGTACTGCAACGAGCTTTTTCGCCGTCGCCTTTTCTGCGTTTCTCTTTCTGTTGGTGAAGTTCTTCAACTTGTCGGAGTGCTTCGGCAATACGCTCAGCTTGTTCGGTGGCGGCTCGTTGCTGGGCAGCTCGCTTGGCCACATCGGCGGCGTTTCGTGCGGATTCATCTTCGCCCTGCTCACGCAACTTCTTGACATGAGCCTCGGCTTGCTTGTGAAGTTCTTTCAGCTTGGGCTCTCGCCGAAAGGAACTACTCCCCGCACTGGCTCGAACTCGCATCCCGTCCTGGCCAATCGTATCGAGCGTAACAAAGCCTTGAGCCATCATTGCCGTGACAGTGTCGACGAGCATCTTCTCGAAATATTCCGAGTTGTTTGAACGAAAGTCGCTTAGAGTGTGATAGTTGACCGACACGCCTCCGCAAAGCCACATGTAGGGAATGTCTGTGGTCGTTCTGCGGTCGAGTTCGCGGGCACTACTGATCGAATCAATGGTGGCCATCAACCACAACGCGAGCAGGATCTCGGGAGCGATCGCGTTGCGGCCGCTCTGCCCCTGGGTAGCTTTGAAGCCTTCGTACAGAGGTTGGAGGTCAAGCGAATTGACGAACTGCCAGACAATCCGAGCTCGGTGGTCTTTGTCGAGCATCTGGTCAAGTGAGAGCAGTTGCATCTCGACCTGAGTCCGCTCGGGGCGATTGACACGAACACGATTGTCGTTGGAATTTTTTCTCTTACTCATAGAGAATGTTTTAGCGCCATCCCCACCAATCGGGTAGGGCAACGCCAATTAATTCACAACCTCGGAGAGCTGAGCGACACTCGGCGACACTATGAAAGGTTGGGCGACACCGAGCAGCGTTGGGCGACACTGGTCATCTCGCTGAGGCTGATGCGTTTGATAGCGTGCTGCAGAAATCGATATTGCGGCCAGCCGTCCTTTGTGCGTAAGTTTTGGTTAATCAAATTTGAATAACCAAATTTTGGGCAAGGAGGGAGCAAGTGGTGCGGCCAAAAGCTAGTGAATTGACTGACCGCGAGTTAGCGGTCATGCAAGTCTTCTGGAACAACCCAGACGCGTCGGCGGACGAAGTTCGTGAACAGCTCGCGCAGGTGGGCGAAGATCTAGCCTATACGACGGTAGCAAACGTAGTACGAGGGCTTG
>JBCCOI010000947.1:0-2085 GCA_039025515.1 Planctomycetota bacterium | reverse complement strand
CTGCCCCCGGTTTCACTCCTCAATCCCACCCGCGAGACATCGAAAAGTGAAGCGAGCGTTGATCAGCGACATTCACGGTAACCTTGAGGCACTCTTGGCGGTGATGTCGGACATTGATGCTCAGGGCGTCGATGAGATCTTCTGCTTGGGCGACATCATTGGTTACGGACCCAATCCTTGCCAGTGTCTGGACACGGTAATGCTTCGCGCCAAAGTAACGATTCTGGGAAATCACGATCAAGCCGCGTTGTTTGACCCTGACGGCTTCAATCCGATGGCGCTTCAGGCTATTTATTGGACGCGAGATCAACTGGACAACGGGCCGGGCACGAGTGCTCAGGTGAACGGTCGATGGGATTTCCTCGGAGAACTTCCCAGATCCTTCGAGGAAGATGATTTTAAGTTCGTGCACGGATCTCCCCGGGATCCCACGAACGAGTATGTTTTTCCGGAGTACGTCTTTGATCAACGAAAGATGGAAATACTATTCGGAAAGGTTTCACGTTATTGCTTTATGGGGCACACGCATCTGCCCGGAATCTTCACCACGAATTGCGAATTCATCCAGCCAGATGAGTGCGATTACGAGTACCAGTTGACTGCCGAAAAGGCGATGGTCAACGTGGGCAGTGTCGGTCAACCGCGTGATGAAGACAATCGAGCTTGCTACGTCATTCTTGACAAGGATGCAGCCGGCGGTCCCAAGATCGAGTATCGAAGGATCGATTACGACATCGATACGACTGCGAACAAGATCTACGGCGAACCGGATCTGTCGGATCAACTCGGCGATCGACTGAAGCACGGGCGTTAAGTGACGCGTACTGCGATTCTAAGCGATATCCATGGCAATTTGACCGCTCTCAATGCGGTGCTTGGGCATATTCAATCGCAACAAATCGATCGAATCGTTTGTCTGGGGGACGTCGTCGGTTATGGTCCGAAGCCCTGCGAATGTTTAGACATTGTGATGGGGTTCGACTTCTGCGTTCTGGGAAACCATGACAGCAGCGCTTTGTTTGATCCCGAGGGATTCAATGCCGCGGCTGAACAGGCGATCTTTTGGACGCGGTCACAGCTCGAGTACGTCGGGAATCCTGACGAGGATGATTCGTCGGATTCGCAGCAGGCGAGGGGAAGGCTTGAGTACCTTTGCGGTCTGCCCCGAACCGTGCGTGAAAACAACACGCTCTTCGTTCACGGGTCTCCGCGAGGTCCGACGAATGAGTACGTGATGCCTGAAGATATTCAGAACGGCAAGAAGATGGAGAAGCTGTTTTCGATGGTTCCCCATCTCTGTTTTCAAGGGCACACGCATGTGCCCGGCATCTTTACGACGGACTGCAACTTTATTCGCCCCGAACAGGTCGCGGAGGGTTTTAGCGTCGCCGATGTCGACAGGCGTTTGATGATCAACGTGGGCAGCGTTGGCCAACCTCGCGATTTGGACCCCCGAAGTTGCTACCTCATTTTCGATGGAACGAACGTTTGGTTCCATCGCGTCGAGTACGACATTGATGAGACCATTCGACAGATAGAGTCGGAAGCAGAACTCGACAACTTTCTCGGGTACCGACTTCGTGAAGGTCGTTGACGAATCGATTGAATCGATCTTTGGTTTCGTCTCGACGTCTTGACTCCTCTTCTCCACACAGACTTCGTCGATCTCATGACCACTCTCAAATTTTGTGGCGCCGCAGGAACGGTGACCGGCTCCTGTTCGCTTCTTGATACTGGCAAGCATCGATTCCTAGTCGACTGCGGTCTGTTCCAAGGGAACAAGACAACACAGGCGCTCAACTACGAACCGTTCCCATTCGATCCCAAGTCCATTGATTTTCTGCTGCTGACGCACGCGCATATCGATCATTCCGGGCTACTCCCTAAGTTGGTGAAGCAGGGTTTCGAAGGTGAGATCATTGGGACGGAGGCAACTTGCGATCTGCTGCAGTTTATGCTGCCCGATTCTGCATACATCCAGGAGTCCGGTGCGAAGCGGCACAACAAGTATCGTCGGCGGAGAGGGCTGCCAACGATTGAGCCCATCTACACCAAAGAAGATGCCGATTCAACGCTTGGGCGTTT
>JBCCOI010000946.1:0-2090 GCA_039025515.1 Planctomycetota bacterium | reverse complement strand
CTGTTCTCCTAGTCGTCGCGTCCAAAGAATCCGATCCGAACCGAGTCTCACCATGCCTGCACGCTACATGCCCGGCCGTTGGGCCAACGCCTTTCGAAAACTCTCTACCGCTGACCGAACCAGCGTCGTTCATCAGACCAAACGCACGGGAGAAGAACGCGTGAAATGGTGCTCGGCGTTTGCAAACTGGTGCATGAAACAGGCCGGCATCACCGGAACGAGGCACGCGTTGGCGTTGAGTTGGTTGAAGTGGGGACGACCGCTGCAGGAACCGCAAATCGGCGCGGTCGTGGTCATGAAGACTTCAAAATGGCGTCATGTCGCATTCGTCGATGAGCAGAACGGTGAGTTTGTGATGCTGGGTGGAAACCAGCGCCCCGCAAAGGGCAAGGGCCCCGACCGCGTTTCTTACCGACCGCTCAATTGTTCCATCATCCTCGGCTACCGTTGGCCAAGCTGACACGCACACTGGTGTAACGGCTTCATGCGGTTTATGCGAAGTCGCGGCCGGCTGAAGCCGGTACACCAGCGTGCTCAGCGTGTGTTGATGCAATCTCCAAAACTTGTTTGCCCCGATCGCTTGCGACCTTATCTTGTTGTTCTAGTGCGGTAACGAAAGTGTTGCGATCCAAATCGGATTCTTGCCAACGTCATAGGCGCGAATCTTTCGCAGAGCACCGGACTCCTCGATCTGGTAGGCACCGACTTTATCGTCGCCTTGTCCGGCGACATAGACATAGCTGCCCAGTTTATCGACCGTGAAAGACCTGGGAATGCGTTCGCACGGGGTGTGACCGAGCATCGTCAACATTCCCGTTTGAGGATCGACTTCGAAACCGACAAGGGTGTCCTCACCAACCAACGCGTTTCGCTTGGAAACATCTCGATTCGAGACGTAGAGAAAACGTGCGTCCGGTGTGAGATGGAGATCCGCCGTTGTGATCGAAGTCTTCGAATCGGCCCTTGCCGTCACGATGTTTTGAATCGGCTCCAAGCGTCCATTTTCGGTATCCCATCGCCAAACACAGACGCCCGGTCGTTCTCGTTCGTTCGTCGTGTATGCGATGGACAAGTTGGGATGAAAAATCAGGTGCCTCGGCTGTCTTGCCTCATTCGCTTGTGACGGACCTGAAACAAACGGAGGCTCATGGGGCTCGATCGTTCCGACCTGCGCGATGAACTTGTTGATGAACACCTTGTTCGGACCGGTAGCCGGTACCAGAAGCCAGTGGTTATCGGGTGAAAACACCGCACTATGTGCCTTCGCTTCCAACGTCAACTCGCCTACTGTTGTGCCGCGATAAACTGGATCAATCTTCCAGACGGAGGCCTTGCCGGGGCCATAGTGGTTTCCCGCCAGAAATTCACCGTTGTTGTCGGGCATCAAATATCCCGGACGCATTTTGACCTCGGCCGCGTGAACTCGCTCGAGCGTTCCGTCGGGGCGAATCTTGAGCGTCGTGATCGCCGGAGTCTTCTTCTTTGCATCTGTCAGCCGCGAAGCCACATAAACCAGTTTTCGGTTTGGAGCGAACGTGAATGGTCCGGCTCCGTCCAGTGCCAGTTCTTGAAGCAGCTTGAGATCACCAGATTCGGCAGCAGCTTCAAAGACCGAGATTCTTTGTCCCGCCGCAAGATACAAACGCTGTTCCGATTCTCGCGGATCACCATCTCTAGGTTCCGGATCGGGATTGGGCATGTCGGCAAGGACTGCGGCCAGACGCTGACGTGCATCTCGCGCGACATCGATTGCCGCACTCGGTTGGATCGCTTGATGCTCAAGAGGGTCGCGGATCACATCGAAAAGTTTGCCATCGCCATAGAGCTTGTATCGGTCGTCTCGTGCGAAGCGAATTTTTCGAAATTGGTCCTTGTCCCATCCGGGACGCGGATCGTAATGGCAAAAGACCCATGGGCGGACGTCGCCCGGCTGCCCACGTAATTGCTCATAGAAACTGATTCCGTCAAGTCTGACATCATCGGGAATGGGCACACCTGCCGCTGCCGCCACAGTCGGCAAGAAGTCGGTAGAATCGACGAGATTCTTGTTAACTGCAGGCGAGACCTTTCCAGTCCACCGAACAATCAAT
>JBCCOI010000945.1:0-2093 GCA_039025515.1 Planctomycetota bacterium | reverse complement strand
GATAGACCCATAAAGATCGACAGCATTTCCAATTCCCCGTGTTTTGGTTCTCGTGCACTGTGTGTTGCCGTCGCGAGGAAGGCACCGTGCCAACCGCGCGGGCCGATCAAACATGATGAACGGCTGGCAGCAAACGAAATGGGACGAAGACCACTCGAGGCGTTTTGAAATCGTTTCAAACACTCACGTGCGGGACGTCAATTCAATTGAGTCGACTCTCTGGACGCATGCTCCCATGCCGATCGAAAGTCGCTCTCGCCCGATTCATCCGTGACCGCTACACAGCCACACCCCCAAGATGGGATGCTTAGATAGGCTCTAACGGTTTCGTACTGTGATCAGGATGCGCAGAGTGTAGGAACCGATCCCGTCGATGCAAGCGGTCCGTGTCAATTCGTTGCCAGCGCGCGCCGATACGCTCTTTTCGCTAATCGGGACAAAGGCTACGAAGGCCTATCCGGCAACGCATGAGCCGAACGCGCTAGCGTCGGGCATCATTCGAAACTCGAGGCGAAATTCCAGGCCCTAGGCTAGCGCCCAATGCCATCTTTTTTCCAAATTCTGATAAGATTGCGAGCCTAAACAAGACGCACTGGCCCAATATTTGCGCCGGTAGTTTGGCATTTTCCTGATGCCAAACGGTGATGCACAACGA
The DNA here is from genome assembly GCA_039025515.1 of Planctomycetota bacterium. GTDB lineage: Bacteria > Planctomycetota > Planctomycetia > Pirellulales > Pirellulaceae > Stieleria. The sequence goes on along the minus strand of JBCCOI010000945.1, from coordinate 1,438 downwards.
TGAACTCGGACCCCCATCCCCAGTGCTCTGAAGCGGAGTTCTCGCAGGCAACCACCCTGCTTGAGCAACTGCTTAATTCCAAAGCTATTTCCCGCCAGCTTCATCAAGACGGTACCGCTCGGGGGCAGCAGGTCTATACCAACGCTGCTACTCTCTTCGCCCTCATCCTGCAGCGACTTGGCGGCGGTTTGACGCTTAAGCAAACCGTCAAACGAATGATCGATGACCATCAGGAACTGATGCAACAGAGCAATCGACGCGTTCAAAATCAAACGCTCTCCGAAAATGATTCGACTCTCGATCAAGCCCGGCGAAAAATACCCCTGCAGCGCGTCTCCAAATTCTGCGATTGCATCGCCCAACAACTCGCTAACCAGACCACCAAGCATCACCAAGATCGAAGAGTCTACATCGTCGACGGCACCACCATCTCGCTGCCGCCGACCAAAGACCTAGCCGAACACTTCCCGACGGCCACCAACCAACATGGCAACTCGCCATGGCCGATCATGCACCTGCTGGTCGCTCATGAACAGCACTCTTCGTGTTGCTTAACTCCCGAGATCGGAGCGATGTATGGGAGCAAAAGCTCGGGGGAGAACACGCTGTTTAAAACGCTTGTCAAACGCATGCCCCGCGATTGCATCGTGATGGCCGATACCGGTTTCGGCATCTTTTCAACGGCCTACCATTGCCGCCAAAACGGCCACCGGTTTGTCTTAGGATTGACGGCCCAGAGAGCCCAGTCGCATCTCAAAGGTGCCCAACGGATCGATCGATGCGATCGGTACGACGGCCTGACGAGCTACCGATACCGGTGGCAGCCTTCACGCAAGGAGCAAAGGACCCATCCAGAGATCGCCCAGGACGCCTCGCTGGAGGTGATGATCCACCGCATCGAACAGCAGGACGGGACGGCGATTTATCTGGTCACCGATTTGGCCGATGACGGGGAGCTTGTGGGGGAGCTCTACCGGCATCGCTACGACGGTGAGTTCGACATACGCGATGTCAAAGTCACGATGGATACCGAGAACATGCGAGCCAGGAGCTATGACACGATCATGAAAGAGCTCTACGGCAGTGTGATCGCTTACAACTTGGTCGTTCAGTTTCGTCGTCAAGCGGCCCGTCGACGGGGCCTGCCACCGCGTCGGCTGAGCTTTAGTGACATTTGGCTTGATTTTCAGCACGACCTACTGGCTAAATCGGCTCCCGACCTGCCCGCTTGGCAGGTGCTTTATGACTCGGCCTTGCAATCGGCCTCCAAGCGAGTCTTGCCTGATCGACGGGGCCGACGTTCGTCACCTCGAGTGTCCTACCGGAAACGTCCCAAGGCCACCAAATTCGAAGTCAGGCACCCGAAAGAAGCTGCGAACATTCGCAAGGACAAACAAAAACGCGCGCTTGAATGACTGAAAGTAGATGGCATTGGGCG
>JBCCOI010000944.1:0-2097 GCA_039025515.1 Planctomycetota bacterium | reverse complement strand
TTCGTCGAATGTTGTCGCAAGCTCTTGGTTGCAAACGAGATTTGGAGATTTCATCCAACACATACTGCGCACGCTGGTGTACCGGCTTCAGCCGGCCGCGACTTCGCATTATCCGGCTGAAGCCGGTACACCAACGACCCTTGATGAATAATCCGCGGCTAGCGCCGTCGGCTCACCTTTAACCATCCCATTCGTCGCCTCGTCAACTAAGCCAGAAATTGATTGACCGTTCCTCAGCGTGACTGTATCAACAATGCACAAACAAGAACATCGAAATCTGTTTTCAAGACTCGCTAGAGACTTCGGCAGTCGGCTCTCGCTGGCGATTCTGTTTGCTGTCTCGGTATGTTCGTCCGCCAAGAGTGATGCGACGGACCTTGAGTTACTGAAACAACACGGAATCGAGTGCAATCGACAATCACTTGCGGCATTCTTCGAATCATTGAACCCAAAGGGGGAGATCATTCCGAAGACGAAGGCCTTGCTCGCGAAGCTCGGTGACGAAGATTTTCGTACTCGCGAAGAAGCGATGTTGAAGTTGCTGGCCTCCCCGCAACTGCCGTTGGATTTGCTCAAGGCAGCAGCAGAAGACAAAGATCCAGAAATACAATGGCGGGCGAAGGTCCTGTTATCGCAATCGGGTAGCCAAAGTCGGGCACTTTTGCGTGAGGCTCTGATAGCGGTTTCGGATCATGGGGTTTCTGGGTTGTGCGGACCCTTGCTGTCCTGCACCAACTACTTTGACGGCAGTCCGATGCAACGGCTAGCACAGAAGGCGCTTTTTGTGACGGCGACCGAAGCGGATGCCGCCATCCTTCGCGCGGCGGCGAAAGACGAGGATCCCGTAGCCCGAGCACTCGCGTTTCGCGGTCTTGCAAGTGTGCTCGGCGAGGAGGCGGTGCAGGATCTTCGCGTCGGACTGACCGACTCGGTGGAGCAAGTCAGGCTGTACACAGCCTTTGAACTTGCGAAACGAGGCGACCGCGACGTGCTTGATACATTCGTCGGACTGTTAGACGCCGAAGAGATCAAGATCCGCAGTCAGGCCGTTCAGATATTGCGAACGATGACGGGTCAACGATTTGCATTTTCGGCTTACGGACCCACCGAAGAACGTCAGACGGCGACAGATGCTTGGCGTGCCTGGCTGGTGGAGAATAAAGAAATCGCCGAGTTGAATTCGGATGTGTCGCTGACGCCGGCAAGAATTGGTCGCATCCTGGTTTGCTACTACAACACGGACTTGGTTGTCGAATACGACGAAGAACGCAATGAAGTATGGTCCGCGAAGGTCCCACAACCATGGGGCTGCCAAGGGCTTCCAAACGGGCATCGTTTAATCACTTCTTACGCGTCGAGCAGCGTGATTGAGTATGACGAGAAAGGCGATGAGGTGTGGCGTACGACAGTCACCGGCAAACCGGTTCAGGCACAACGACTCGATAACGGGAACACGTTGGTGGCGCTCTACAATCAAAATGAGATTGTCGAAATCAATCGGGACGGCGTGAAAGTGGCCTCGATCGTCACGACGGGCAAAGTCAACCACGTCTTCCGCACGGATGATGGCCACACGTTGGTCAGTTGCCGTGACGGTGCAGGGGTGTTGGAGTACGACAAAAACGGAAAACAGTTGGGCAGTATTCATGGCGGAAGACCGTTCTCGGCCCGGCGATTGGACAACGGGAACACCTTGCTCGCTGATTCCGCGTCCAATTCAGTCATCGAGGTCGATTCCGAGCGCAATACCGTTTGGACGAAGAGCGGGTTGGGCAATCCACTCGACGGCTTTCGTCTGGACAACGGCAACACGCTGATTGCCGATCGAAAAGGTGTCACAGAATTCGATGCATCGGGCACAAGTGTCTGGAGTGATAGCCGAGGCTACGCGATTCGCATTTCCTACTACTGAGATTCAACGACGCTTGGGTCGAACGGACCAATAACAAAGATGATCGCTTGGTTCTTACAGCTGATCGGATTCGACGCCGACCGTATTCCGGCCGATGCGGAATTGAAATTGGTATGGACGAACGTTCCGAGCTCTTGGCGGGTCTTCTTGCTCATCGGCGTCGTTGCTTTCGTTATGTATCTCGT
>JBCCOI010000943.1:0-2114 GCA_039025515.1 Planctomycetota bacterium | reverse complement strand
TCCGCGTTGCGGGAGTTGTTGAAGCGAACGTGTTCGCTCGGAATTGGAGTCTCGCCCTTTTCGAATGAACCAGCGAAATGTGGTGTGAACAAGAATGGACGAGATCCGACGCGGTAACTTCCGTTTCGCTTCAGCGGACGCAGCGCCGCGGCGAGGATGAGTGGATAGGGGAGACCATCCAAATGGGGTTTGATCTTGCTCATCGGGCGATCACCCACCACGACCCGCTTTCCAAAGGATGGGACCAAGAAATTCGTCGCGAGCTGATGACGATAGAAGTGAAAAACAGTTCGCATTCGGAACGGCCCGAATCCACCGACCAGGCCGACCAGCAGAATCGCCAACCATATGACCAACCATCGCTTTCGCGTCGCTTGGTCGTGCGGCGGCACGACGAAAGTGCTCGCCACGCTGGAGCTTTGAATCACACCCGGAAAAAGATCCTCCAGCAGCAAACGATTCGCCTGAGCGATCATTGTCTTTCGGTCAAACTCACTTTCGCCATCCGCGGCGCGGGCTTCTTCCCATAGCAAACTTCTCTCGGAAAGATCGGTATGGATCATCCGTGAAACACGAACGATCAATTCCCGTTCGTCGCGTCCAAGATCCGAATCGGCCAAGCTGTCGCGGCGTGTTAGTCTTTTCGGCAGCTTCGAAATCGCTGGTTCAACCTGCACGCCTCCCGGATCTGAAAACTCTTCTTGATCTCGAACAAGAGCAATGAGTGAATCGGTGAGTTCCGGCTGACACAGAATTTCGCGATTGAACGTCGCGACCAGTTGTTGACGATGCCGACGACGATTCTCTAACGCTTCGATCTCCTCGTTGATCGTCGGAAACAGGTGCCCGACCAACGGAATGTTGCCGCCGTACATACACCGCACGTATCCGTACATGCCGCCGGTGGAACGACGAATCAAGCCCCAAGAATCCACCGGCGTATCAAAGAAGCCCTTATCGTTCTCAGAGGCGTCCGACTCGACCAATGGGACATCTGGGACGGAGAGCTCGCTATGGTGGACAAAATCGATCGGCCAGCCAAGTCGACTTGCGGCCAGCGATTTTCGCCAACTTCCATCGGGATCGAGCTCTTCGTTTTTGCGACTCGGATACTCATTCGCTTCGCCATTTTCCTGGGCCGTGATTCCCTCGTTCAGTTTTGCAAAAGCATGCCAATCAGTCACGTCACCCACAACAAGGTACGGATCGCGTTGATTCGTAAATCCACTGATGTTCTCCCGGCCCATCCAATGGATCATCGAAAAGACCGTCATGAAGATCACAAAGGCCGTCACCGATTGTTGCAGTTGTCGTTGCCAACCCTTTGCATTTCCGAGTTCCGACTTGAACAACTTGTCGCGTCCCAGAAACACCAACACCTGAATACACGCGGCGATGATCGCTAACACTTGCGCGTACCGATTCAGGTAAATCAATTCGCTTCCGCCACGAATGCTCGACTTGCCGTTGCCGAGAAAAACGGCGAGCGATGCGGAAGCAGCGAAGATCAACCCGACCAAGGTCCAAGCACGAAAACCCGAGTGAAAGTTCTCGAGCCAAAAATCATCAGGCTTCGCCGCGTCCGCGTCATACGGTTTCGAAAGACCTCGCGCAAGCAACAGCAATCCTTCACCCACAATCGTGACGAACAGCAACGCGAAGAACGGCAGGAAAGCGATGAGAAGCTCGTTACCCTGCTCATAGAAGCCGAGTGTTTCGCCGAACAGCTCGCGAAAAATGATGCCATCGAACGAACGCCAAAACAGCGCGGCAAGCACCGCGATGATTCCGAAGATGCCAAGGTAAAATGCAAGACTGAACGCGAATGACCATAGGTAGGCGGGAATGAAAACGAACGGTCGGCTCAGGTAGCCGCCAATTCCCGCCAATCGAGCCTTGTCGACCTTGCCACTAACCCGGTCGCGGCCTAAGTCACTTGGCTCAACGACTTTGTCGGATTCTTTGCCGAGCTTCAGGTCATGCCATGATGCTTCTTCGCCGATCGCTTCTTCTTTCTTCACCGACTCGCATCTGGCTTGCGAAGCCAAATGGCCGGCGATGTATCCGCCACCAGAAACGCTGCAAAGATAATCGACGTAACGCAGCAATCCGCG
>JBCCOI010000942.1:0-2122 GCA_039025515.1 Planctomycetota bacterium | reverse complement strand
CTCATGGGGACTCTGATCTGCTTTCTTTCGTTTCGTCGAATACCGAACACCAAGATCAGCGAACAGCGTTTGGTTGATTTTCGCCGCAGCTCGACTCGCGGAAGAAACGTCTTTGATTAATGGCAGGCAGCGTTTTCGAAAGTCTTCACGCCATCGATCACGTCGTTCGTTAATGCTCGCGTATGGCAGCACATCATTAAGAAAGATCTCCCGCGGTACAGCGTCGCCCCATGGTGCTGTAGAAATCGCTTCATGGGCTAATCGGCAGTTCTCCAGGAGGTACTCCGACGAGAGTGTCTTCAAATCATCATCAGGCATGTGCAGAACAAGAAACCTCATTGCCTCTTTTTGAAGCGGCGGAGCAACGTTGATCGCTTTTTCAATTTCACCCCGGTTGTCACCCGCGATTGCGAGTCGCGTGTCGATGGAAAGCTCTTTCGCGACGGATACACCGTGCCACCACACAATGGTCAGAAACAGGATGGCAACTCTTCTCACGCGATTTATCAGACTTGGCTTCATGAGTCGAAAATGATGGAGTCAGGATGCATTATTTGTAAGTCGCTGCGTAGGTTTGCCCCTTAAAGCAATCCAACAAGGAAGCATCTTGTTCGCGCCGCGTTACACGTTCAAGTGGAAGGATACACTGGAAGGCAGAGTGCAACGGGAACTCCCGGATCCACTTCATTTTTTTTTTCTTATTCGTAGTCGGGAGAGATAGTGTGACCAAATTCGGATTGAAGTCTCTGCTGCTTTTGCTCTCTTTCATCGCGCTCGCCATTGCGTTGGTAATGTCGCGGATGGAAATCGAGGAGTTAAGAAATGAGTTGGTGACCTATCGAAATGAGATGCGGCAACTCACGATCGAAGACGAGAATCTCATTCATGCGATTCAGATCCCTGGATTTGGAAGGAAGGCTTGGCGGTGGCGCGTTTATCTTCCGGAAGATAAGGAATACCGAATTCGACTGGCATTTGACGACATTCCACAACGAGGGCTTCCGAAATCGCCACCGGACAACGTCTTCGTTAACTTACCAAAGGGCGAATCAATCCTGTCGGCATCTGTGGTGAGGGAAGGTGAAGGTTGGGGGCTAAGCCTCCGATCCGAGACGGAGGGTTCCCAAAATTTCTCTTTCACGACTGATATCGCCGGTCGAGATACGAAATGGCTCGAAAAGCGAGGCGGCTGCTCGCAGACGGTGGCGGGCTTTTCCTCAACACAAACGGGCGAGGCCGAACAACCGTTCACCCTTCTATCGTTCCGCGACGGACTATCTCCCCGGCCGGGCGTCACGATGGAAGACCCAAATCCGACCGATGGAATCCAGCTATGGATTCAACCGAAGGATTGATTGGCACTTGGTTTGCAATGATTTTCACCGGTCAGCGATCAGCCCTTCCCCAGGGGATGCGAGAGATGACCAAGCGGTCGGCGCTGGAGGCGGCGCCGATCGCATTTCTTCTTTCAAAAAGCGCCGCGTTCTTTGCCGGAGCCGCAACCTTCGTGGCGATTGTTGCGTCAATCGCATCCGGAAAGCGTTCAAACTTGCTTCACCCATTGGTGTAAAGTGGTGCAGCGGTTTGCACCACTCCCGAGAGCAAAAAAGTCAAACACGTGTGCGGTCGATTTACCCTGCGAACTCCCGCCGCCGCTTGGGTCCAAGAATTCCTCCCGCTTTGGAGTGAGGACGAACTGTCTCGTTTGTCCGGCGAGCACGCGATCGCGGCCCGTTACAACATAGCGCCGACACAATCGATCTGCACGGTGCGGAACTCGGCCGACGATTCGATCATACTCGATCTCTCGCTATTGCGCTGGGGTCTTGTCCCGTTCTGGGCCTCGGACATCAGCGTCGGCAGCCGGATGATCAACGCCCGCTCGGAGACCGTTCACGAGAAACGGTCGTTCAAGTCGGCGTTTGAGAAGCGTCGATGCTTGATCCCCGCAGACGGCTACTTTGAGTGGCAAACCACATCTGACGGGAAGCAGCCCTATCTGATCGAACATCGGGATGGAAAAATGCTGGCGATGGCAGGTCTTTGGGAACGCAATCGTAAGCTCGGCCAGTCTCAGGAAGAGCCGCTTGAGTCTTGCACGATCGTGACAACTTCTTCGAAT
>JBCCOI010000941.1:0-2125 GCA_039025515.1 Planctomycetota bacterium | reverse complement strand
GAGACTGGACGGAAAGAAGAAAATCAGCGACTCGTTGAGTGTTTCGCTTTCCCGCCGAAGTTTGCTCTCACCGCTGAACCGGCACTCAGTAGCACGTAGTATGGAAATTGCAAATTCGTGCAAATCAGTTGCCAGCCAACAATCGATTTCGCTCGGAATCGGGCATGCGATTTCTGCGATCTCTTTCCCTGCGTCGTCGTGAAGTCTCCAGTACTGAAGCTCCGGAACTGAACATTCTGGCCAGCACTTATCGATCACCGACGGCCCATTCCGCCAATTGATTGGCTTGCAGTCGCTCATTGTTGATACCTTTCATTGTCAGCGAGTCGAACTGGCCGGCGACCACGGAAAGGTGTCGTGATCACCGGCCAGCCCGTACGATCGGAGCTACCGATCTACCCAAAACCGCCCACCGTCGCGAGCGATTGTTTTGATTGCCCCCAACCGTCGCTGAAGACCACCTGATGGTAACGGCTGATCGACTGCTCGCAAGAAGTAGGCGCCCCGACCGCAACGTCAAAGGGAAGTCGTTTTGTGTCGGACGACCAGTTTTTTCGTGGACGGAGCTAGGTTACGATGGCGATAATTCAATTGGCACAGCTAAACTCTGCCACATGCGGGAACTCGATCTCTCTGGAAGAATCCGATGTCGACGTCGGAAGTCTGCTCGACGACCATTGCCAGACTATTTTCAGCGACTGTGGTCCGTGAACTTGCGTCGCGGGGAAAATCACCCCTGGCCGCCCGCCTGATTCAAGACTCAGGTCTTCTTCCCGCGCTCAAGCAAGACGCGTTAGTCTCAGATGTTTTCGAATTGGCTTTCGAGCGGTTGAAAGCAAGGCAGAACCGTCACGAGTACATCTACAAGGCTGCGATCACTGAAAAGATTCTTCTCGGCGTCCACAATCTCGACACCGCTTCGATGCTGACTGAGTTTCGCGTCGGCGACTGCAAAGCAGACGCTGTAGTCTTGAACGGCACGGCATCGGCCTATGAAATCAAGTCAGAACGTGACAGTTTGTCCCGGCTAGGAAAACAGGTCGCTAGGTACCGAACGGTCTTCGCAACGGTGAACGTAATTGTTGGCGAAAACCACCTGGAGCAGGTTATCCAACAAGTTCCCAGCGATGTGGGCGTCATGACGCTGTCTTCTGCATTCACGATCTCAACGATTCGTGAGCCGACCGAGAACTTTGACACGGTCAGCCCGTTGGCGATCTTCGAGGTGATGAATTCCAAAGAAGCGGAAAGGATGCTGCTTTCAATGGGAGTGCGAATTTGCGAAGTACCGAACACTCTCCGGTACGGCGAACTCAGAAAACACTTTGTTGCGTTGGACGCCCAGTCAGCTCACAAAGCAATGGTCACGACGCTTAAACAGACCAGGAATCTACGACCGCTAAAAACCCTGATTGACGAAGTGCCTAAGCCACTGCGCTCTGCAGCGTTATCCACTAAGATCCGGCGAAGAGATCATTCTCGCCTCACTAAGGCATTGCGGACAACGCTTTCGCATGCACTCCAATGGGCCTAGCTACGAAATGTACTTCCCTTATTTCCGCGGCAAACAGTTTGAGTTGATTGCCATACGTGAAACAGCCAAGCTAATCGCAGACACAGGGTTTGTTCCGGTCATCGAGCCCGTGCGAGAGCAGTTCACCGGGTTGAAACGAGCACTAGATGTGTTGCGGGACTGCAACGCTGAAGCTGTTGTTGTAGTAAATCCACAAGAAGGCGATCTTGTTGGCAACACCGAGGCAATTTCGGACTTGCTCACGAATGAGTACGGAGACTTCCCTGGCTTGCAAATTGGCGTCGTTGTCACGAATAGGATGACCGCAAAAGGTGTTTCAACTTCATTGAAGCAATTTGACGACCGTTCTGTTGCTCTAATTCACCATGACTTTCGCGAGCCGCTTGCTCTTGCGACTCTAGCGAAGAATCACGGCATTTCGACGAATTGCTTCATCGGAGACACCACGGGGCAGGGCCACCGCATACTTTAGACGGGAATTCCCAGTACTTTGAGCAGGAAGTTGGCGTTCCAGCCAGCCATGCGTCGCTTCATCGCGATACTCTCTTTGCCATCGACCTGCTTCAAGAGGCTTATCGCGAAGCGTTTGAG
>JBCCOI010000940.1:0-2126 GCA_039025515.1 Planctomycetota bacterium | reverse complement strand
CGCGAAACGAAAGCTACCCGAGTATTTGGAAGAGCCGAAGTTTTCAGTCTATTTTTGGCTTCGAAATATTGCTTCCGGCCGCCTGCAAAAGACGCATCGTTTTCATCTCGATGCCCAGCTACGCGATGCGAAGCGTGATGTTTCCCTTGATGCAAGTCTTACCGGTGCAAGTAGCGTGTACTTAGCCTCTCAGTTAGCCGCAAGCTCGACATCGCTTGATCGCCAATTGATTCAGGCGGAAGTCCAAGTGAGACTTGAACGTGCGATCGACGCGATGGAGGAAAAGGATCGCGAGGTGATTGCACTTCGTCATTTCGAGGAGCTAGCAACCGAGGAAGTTGCAGAGATTCTTCAAATCACGCGTTCGGGTGTTTTGAAACGTTACACCCGAGCCCTGCGCAAACTTCGCGACGCAATCGGAAGCGACGTGGAGTTCCTTTGAGTCTCACTGGCAGAGGGAACCGAGCGATCACGAAGACTCGTTCTCGGCCGCGTCGTTCTCAATTGGAATGTCATTGATCAAACGAAGAGACTTAATTGATCTCAAGAGTGTCTCGTCTTGTTTAGGCGTCAAATCGATATAAATGTGTTCGATCAGCATCGTGGTGAGAGGTCGAATATCTTCGACATTTGTTCCGCTGATATCAATGAACTTCAATGACAGACCTTCAAGTCCCGAAAGGTCTCGGATGTCACTACACTTTTTCAGCTTTAACGATTGCAGTGCATCGAGTCCCCGAAGGGACTCTAGATATCTGTCTTTCAGCGGAGTGTCTGTGAAATCGAGCTTGACCAAGTTTTTGTTTTCGGCGAGGCCACTAAGGCCAGAGCCATCGATGGGATTATTGCTGAATGAGACTTGTTTCAAGTTTGGAAAGTACTTCAGTCCCGAGAGATATTCGTCCTGAATCTGCGAGTCGGCGAACTCTAGATTGGTGATGCTCTCCATACCCGCAAGCAATGGAAAGCACTTCCCCGTGACCTGAGTGTTGGAAAGCAGCAAGCTTTCCAGCTGCGTTAAAGATGCGAGCACTTCGACGTCTTCGTCTTTGACCGAAGCGCAATCAAGTTCGAGCCATTTCAAATACTTCATTTCGCTGATTGCTGGGAAGGCTTCGGGCATCAATTCATCAGCGATGATATAGAGGTGTCGCGGTTCGTGCTCCGCGATCACTTTCCAGGCAATGTCCGAAAAATCGTCCGCACGCAGGCTGAGTTTTTTTGCATCCGGGAAGAGTTGGAACAGTTCTCGCAACTCATCGACATCGATTTCTCTCATCTGCAGTGTGCCCACACCTCCCACGGATGTCGGGAACTCCAGGATTGGTTCTTCGATGCCATGATCATTTTCGTCTTCTAATCGCAAACCTAAGTCGAGCCAATATTGAAGTCCCTCCATCTTTTCACCCATCGAGGCTTCTTGGTCCCAGTCGACCGTGTTTTGTGCTCCGCTCGAAACTGAGCGATCTTCTCGGGTGGGCTTTCGCTCCGGCTCGATTAACAATGAAAGAATGATCGTCGCTGCCAAGAGTCCTAACGCGATAACCGCGAAGTAGCGGTTGCGCGATACTTTGCCGGAAGACTTTCCCGAAGTCGTTCGCACGCTCTGACGGAGTGCAGCGGCGAAGTCCGACATCGATTGGAACCGCTGCGACTCTTCCTTAGCAATCGCCTGCAAACAAACCGCATTAGTCGCTTCACTCAACTCGGGTCGGTGCGTCTTGGGAGGCGTGGGTTGTTCAAGAGCGATCTTTCGTATGACGGTCATTACTTCGCCCGTGTAAGGCAATGTACCCGTCAGCATTTGATACATCACGATACCGAGAGAATAGACGTCGGATCGCGGTCCGACATTGCTCGCGTCGCGGATCTGCTCCGGCGACATGTATGCCGGGCTGCCAACGATGAGTCCGGGCTGAGTGAGCCGCGCAGAAAGTTCCGCATTAGTTGAAAGCGCCAGACCGAAATCTGTCACAACCGGGTCGCCGTGCCGGTTCATTAGGATGTTCGCTGGTTTCAGATCACGGTGCACGATTCCAGACTCATGGGCCTCGGCAAGTGCCAGCGCGACGGCACGAACAACCCGTATGACTTCCAATTCGTCTGGAACACGGTCCTGAATCCAT
>JBCCOI010000939.1:0-2131 GCA_039025515.1 Planctomycetota bacterium | reverse complement strand
CATGATCTCGTAGGGCGACATGGTCGCGTCACCGACAAAGATCAGTTTGTAGTCAGGACCATACTTGTTGATGATTTCCTGCACGCCGATGCGCTCGCTATGCCGCCGACGGTTATCTTTCCACAGACTTTCGTAGATGAAATTGTGGAAGTAGAAATACTCGAGATGTTTAAACTCACTGCTCGCCGCGGAGAACATTTCTTCACAGACACGAACGTGATCATCCATCGAGCCGCCGACATCCAAACACAGCAACACTTTTACTGCGTTGTGGCGCTCCGGCACCATCTTGATATCGAGGTAACCCGCGTTGCGTGCAGTGCTTGAGATCGTGTCCGGCAGGTCCAACTGGTCTGCCGAGCCCTCACGCGCGAACTTTCGCAGCTTTCGTAGCGCGAGCTTGATGTTGCGTGTGCCGAGCTCAACGGAGTCGTCGAGATTGCGATACTCGCGCTTCTCCCAGACCTTCACCCCGCGGCGCTGACCGCCGCCGCGCTGCTCACCAATACGCACGCCTTCCGGGTTGTAGCCGCCGACGCCAAATGGTGAAGTACCCCCGGTACCGATCCACTTGTTACCACCCTCGTGTCGCTCATCCTGTTCGCGCAGTCGCTCCTCCAGGGCTTCCATCAAGGCCTCAAGGCCGCCCATCGCTTCAATCTGCGCTCGCTCCTCATCTGTGAGTTCGAGTTGGTTGAGTTGCTCAAGCCAATCGGCTGGAATCTCTGCCATCAGCGTCGAGAACGCTTCCTCGATGCCTTTGAAGTGCGCAGCGAAGACCTGATCGAAACGATCGAATTGCGTCTCGTCCTTTACAAGACAGGCGCGCGCCAGGAAGTAGAACTGATCAACGCTGGTCCCTGCCAATCCTTCCTTCATGGCGGCGAGTAGCGTCAACAACTCGGTCAGCGAGGTTTTTAGTCCAGCCTCTCGGAGCATGTAGAAGAATCGAATCAGCATAGTTCCGACGCTTAGTTGCGCTGACTGCGATCCAGGAAGACAAGTCGTTCAAACAAATGCACGTCTTGCTCGTTCTTGAGCAACGCACCGTAGAGTGGCGGAATCGCTTTTTTCGAGTCCTGCGACTTCAGCGCTTCTGCGGGTAGATCTTCGGCCAGCAAGAGTTTGATCCAATCGAGCAACTCGGAGGTCGATGGCTTTTTCTTAAGACCGGGTGTTTCCCGGACTTCGAAGAAGCGCGTCAACGCCTCCCGCAACAGATCCTTCTTGAGCTCGGGGAAGTGTACGTCCACGATCCGTTGCATCGTCGCTTCATCCGGGAACTTGATGTAGTGGAAGAAGCAGCGGCGCAGGAATGCGTCCGGCAATTCCTTCTCATTGTTGCTCGTGATGATGATGACTGGGCGATGCTTGGCTTGAACTGTCTCGCCAGTTTCATACACCGTGAACTCCATGCGATCGAGTTCGCGCAGCAGATCATTCGGAAACTCGATATCGGCCTTGTCGATCTCGTCGATGAGGAGCACCGGCTGAACGTCCGACTCAAAGGCACGCCAAAGGCTGCCCTTGAGAATGTAGTTGGCAATATCATGCACTTTTTCGTTGCCGAGTTGTGAGTCACGAAGCCGCGCAACGGCATCGTATTCATACAGCCCTTGCTGAGCCTTGGTCGTGGACTTGATGTGCCATTCGAACAAAGGCATCCCCAACGATCGAGCGACCTCTTCCGCCAGCATCGTCTTACCTGTGCCCGGCTCGCCCTTGACGAGTATCGGACGCTGCAACGTGACGCCGGCGTTGACCGCCATCATCAAGTCCTCTGTGGCGATGTACTGGTCGGTACCTTCAAACTTCTTGTCGCTCATACGCGTTCCTGCATTGTTCAGCTCGTGATCATGATATCGGCGTCGGGCACTTCAATAATCTTCATGGCATTGGTGCCGCCAGCGACGCCGCTGAGATCGCCCTTGGTAAAGATCACCCGATCACCCGGTTGCACATAACCCAATCTGTAGAGCCGTGCGCAAACCTCATTGTAGACCCGCACGGAATTGGTGTGCGTGATATCGAATTCCACCGGATACACCCCACGATACAACGTGACCCGCCTGCTTGTCCTGTCATGTCGCGTGAAAGCAAAGACTGGAATGTCCGAACGGATACGCGACAT
>JBCCOI010000938.1:0-2145 GCA_039025515.1 Planctomycetota bacterium | reverse complement strand
GGGATGGACGCGAAGCACGATGCGTTTGGAGTCCTGCAGTGTTTCAAGGCTAATCGACGCCGGCTTCGGTAGCGACGACAGCGATTCGTCGAGAAGTTTTGCGGAGGGGTTTCGAATGATCGGAAGCGGCCGTCCGCCGTGGACCATCGGAATGGGGTTGGGGATTGAAATCTCAAGTCGCGGATCGATGCGGAGCGCGACCGAGAACCGATCTGCAAACAGTGTCTCGTCAGAATTCGCCAAGAGTTGCGTCCAATGCTCTCTCGGTTCACGCACACTCGCTTTTTGAAATCGATCTTGAGCGCGACGATATTCCGCAAGCAACTGTGATGGTTGGGTCGGCAGTGAGATTGATGCCAGCCTCGCGTCGCTCAGATTGATCTCGCGTTCGGCCTTATCATCCTCGTCGAGCGGCGAAGACCGGATGGCTTCCAGCAAGCGAGCTCGTTGCTGCGAGTTCGGCAGTGGGCTGCGAAGAAGCGTCCAGGCCGCACGTGACAACTCCCAAGTTCGCGCGGGATCGGAAAGAGAGAACCCGGAATCGCCGAGCAGTCGTTCGACGTGGTCCGAAACCGCTTCGTCGAAAAGTCCGATGCCGGTGTTGAGTTCTGCGAGTTGACGGTCCACGTCGGCTTGAAGCGGTGAATCGATTCCGGTTGTGGTCGCAAGAAGAGACTCGGAAGACTGAAGGGCTGCGTCCAATCGACTTCGAGGCGACTGAATGCCGGCCGGGGCCGCATGTCGCTCGTACTCCAGCAGACACCAAACACGACATCGGGCGACAGCGATCGCGTGTTGAAGTTGATCGAGCGATTGGACGCGGCGGTCCATTCGTCTTGCCGCACGTTCGGCTCGCAGACTGGTCACCATTGCTGCCAGCTTGGTTGCGAACTCGTCGCTAAAGGACTCGCGTTCGGTATCGCCTTGAGAGAGCGCCCAGAGCTTCCGTAGATCGTCTGCGACCAACTGTGGGACGTCCGTGGACCAGGTCTGGTCATAGGCTCGGACTTCGTTGCTCAGTACGCGCACAAACATTTGACGCCAGAGGTGTGGCCCAAGTGCGATCGGGCTGATGGCAGCTTCGCCATTGAAAGCATCTTCGGCTTCGAAGCGATCTTTCAACTCCCAAACGTCAGCATCGGCAAGCCATCCATCATCGCGCGTCTCGATGATCGGTGGCGTGGGCGCAGCGTCTCCTTCTTCCTCGTCAATTGCTTCCGGCGGTTTCTCTGTTCCAACTACACCTTTATCGCTGTCCGGCACCGTTGGCGTGGTCGGCGGTTTGTTTGCTTCACTCTCTGCAATGACTGGAGCATCGGCTGTGTCTTCTTCCGTTTCATTTTCCTCAGCCTCACCGTCGCTCTCGGTCTCCGGTTCTTCCACCGGGTCGGTCCACACAACTCTGTATTCCAGTTCTCTCGCAGCGATCTGGTTTTGACTTATCCAGCCTCGGCCTCCTTGCAACAGCATTGGAGTGGGGGCTTCGGTATCGGCATTGCGTGGCAGCCGCGCGTAACTTGAACTGATGAACGCGCATAGCTCATCCAGCAAGATCTCGCGGTCTTTGTTCAGGTCTGCGTAACCCGCAAACGCTTCCAAGAGCGTTTCGCACGAGTAGGGCATTTGCGATTGTGAATTCCAACCGACGTTTTGGAGCGGGCCACGGGTTGCGAGTAGAAAGACTCTGTCCGCACAGACGCCTTCGAGCTCCTCGACGACGTCACCGAGAGCACGCAGCCCGTCGTCTTCCCATTGGCCCAGCGTCGGATGACCGGCCAGGGGTTCAAGATCCAAAACCACCAAACGAATGCCCTTGAAGGAGGCTGGCGCTTGCTGGGCGAGAGGTTCCAGCAGTTTGGCGATCGGCACCAGTCCGGTCACCTTGCCTTCTTTATCGATCCCGAGATCACTGCACGCGAGGGCCGGCCTTCGGTCTTGATCGAGCAGCAGAAAGCCACGCAGCACGACCATGACGGTATCGTCTTTGTCCTCCAAGTATTGCGTAACCACATCGGTGTCTCGAAAGCTGGCGAGCACCGTCTCGCTATCGTCTCGCAGCACCGTGGCATCCAGCTGGTCCACGAAGGCTTGCCGCGCCGAATCGGCGAAGAGTGGGGCTGTCACAATGTCCGCGTTATATGGCGG
>JBCCOI010000937.1:0-2145 GCA_039025515.1 Planctomycetota bacterium | reverse complement strand
CGCGGCTTGGCTCGAGTTCGAACCGAGGTGGGCCTACTGGCGATCGCACAGAACACCCTGTTGCTCTCCAACCGCGAAAAACGCAGTAAGACGGTACCGTCCTAAGCTGGACGATCTCTGAAGGCTAGACACCAGCGGTGATCATGTGCCGTGTCAAAGTTCGATAGGCTATCTTGGACTCTATAAGTTTCCATACTCATGCGGACTTTCAGTCGTGCCTCAAGATCCGATGACCATGTACCGGTGGCGGAAATGGACGCCAGAACAGCGTCGAGCGATTCTTGCCCAAAGGCAACAGCGACATCATCCTCCTCACTCACCGGCGCACCTCCAAAGCGATCACACATCCATCTATCTGATCACGGCCGCATGTTACGAGCACGCATCGATCATCGGAACGACGCACGATCGTCTCGCGAGCTTTTCAGTGCAGCTTAGCGAGTTGATGCACCATCAATCTCGATTCGTGTTCGCATGGGTCGTCCTGCCTAACCACTATCACGTGCTGTGCGATGTAGTGAATCTCGAATCGTTGTTCCGAGGTATCGCCAAACTTCACGGCCGAACATCGTTCGAGTGGAATGGCGAAGACAAATCACGAGGTAGACAAACGTGGTGCAAAGCGGCGGAAACAGCAATGAAATCCGAAGGTCATTTCTACGCTTCAAGGAACTATGTTTTGAATAACCCCGTCCATCATGGGTACTGTTCAAAATGGACCGATTGGCCGTTCAGCAGCGCTGTTCAGTTTCTGGAAGATGTTGGACACGAAACCGCACTTCGATTTTGGAGATCGTATCCGCTCTTGAGCTTCGGCAAAGACTGGGATCCGCCAAGTTTATAAATAGGCTGGTGTACCGGCTTCAGCCGGCTGGGTTTATTCTGTTTGAAGAAATCGCCCTAAAGGCTACGCACCGACGCTGGTGTACCGGCTTCAGCCGGTTGGGTTTATCCATTTGGAAAAGATCGCCTGAAGACTAGACACCAGCTTCATCAGGGCTGGGGTTCTTTTAAGTTGTTCCGGGTTAGGAAACGACTTTCCAGACGCGTTCGGCTGCGCTTGCTAGGACGGCGTCGCAGACTTTTTGGGTTTCTAGCGCGGTTCGGAAACTTGGCTCGAACGTTTCGCCGGTTTCGAGTGACTTCAGGAAATCTGCGACTTGGTGGATGAACGTGTGCTCGTATCCGATATTGAGGCCGGGCACCCACCAGTTGCCCATGTAGGGCTGGTCGCCGTCGCTGATGTGCACGCTCCTCCAACCGCGAACAATGGAATCATCACTGTGGTCGAAGTATTCGAGTCGGTGGAGGTCATGCAGGTCCCAGCGAATGGACGCGTGCTCGCCATTGATCTCAAGCGTGTACAGTGCCTTATGGCCACGGGCATAACGGGTGCTCTCAAAAAGACCCAATGAACCGTTTTTGAAGTGGCAGTGAAACGTGCACGCGTCGTCGATCTTGACGGCTTGTTTGGCTCCCGTTTCCGCGTGCATTCGTTCCTTGACAAACGTCTCCGCAACGGCGGAAACATCTTCGATGCCTCCGTTCAGCCAGACCGCCGTATCGATGCAGTGGGCCAGCAAGTCCCCGGTGACGCCGCTTCCGGCCGCATCCGCATCCAAACGCCATGTCGCAGCGCCGCCCTGCGGCACGTCTTCATTAATCGTCCAGTCTTGCAGGAAATTCGCTCGGTAGTGAAAGATGCGGCCCAGCCGACCTTCGTCGATCAATTGCTTGGCCAGCGTAACCGCCGGGACTCGGCGGTAGTTGTACCAAACCATGTTTGCCACGCCGGCTTTTTCAACGGCCTCGCACATCTTCTCGCCTTCGGCTACGTTCATGGCGATCGGTTTCTCGCAAAGCACCATCTTGCCAGCTTCTGCGGCTGCGATTGAGATTTCCGCGTGCAAGTTGTTGGGCGTGCAGACGTCGATGGCGTCGATATCGTCACGCTTGAGAAGTTCTTTCCAATCGGTCTCAACCGATTCGTATCCCCATTGATCCGCAAAGCTTTGCGCCTTTTCCTTGTTGCGGGCGCAGACGGCTTTCAGGACCGGCTTGTACTCCAGGTCAAAGAAGTGATTGGCTTGCGCGTACCCGTTGCTGTGGGTACGTCCCATAAATCCGTAGCCGACCATTCCGATG
>JBCCOI010000936.1:0-2150 GCA_039025515.1 Planctomycetota bacterium | reverse complement strand
TCGTAAAAACCTTCCGTTGGCTCGACCTCCATGTCGAGGCAACGTATGCGGCTTGGCGGCCGCGAATTCTGCGGCGTTCCGCCGTGGGTGACGCCGGCTTCGGTCGGCCAACAGCGGCTGGGCGCAGGGCCCGGCGGCTTTAAAGCGGATGGTGGGTTCTCCTGGTATTGACGCCGGGTCACCGCTCACTGGTGAAGAATAGCTCGCTTCGGCTAAACTGGTCTGCAGTTTGGCACCCAGTGATTACGGAGGAAGCGGTGCCGCCAATCCGCATACGTTATCCGCTCGACTCCACGATGGTTGACGCATCTAACGCGCTGTATCTCTCGTTCACGACCGATGATCGTGACGAACCCGAAGCGTGGAGCGTGACCGGTGAGTCCATTCGCCTCCAACTCGCATCGGCGATCGCAGACGCTGGTGCCGAGGTCGACACTGAAATGCACCCGCACGAGTCCGACTGGCTCTTCTACGGCGTTCGCGATGGCATTCGTTTCACGATCGTGCTTGTCGTCATCGAGTTTTCGCCTTGCACTTGGTTCACGGCGATGGAGGGTTCACATCCTGAGGAAAAACCCGATCCCGCAATTCGCGCGTGGGCACAGCCAATTATCGAAACAACACTCCGGTCGCGATCTGGCACCGACAACTTTCGTTGGCATGAATCCCACCTAACGCTTCCGAGATCGTAGCGTGTCGGCGGATAACATGGTTTTTACGCTAGGCCTTCGGCACACCTTGGCTCTTTGGCAACGGGCCATGGTCTTGGTACAATTCCTCGTAGTTCAGGCATCGCCGCTTCGTTTAGGGCGGTGTCGTAAAAACCTTCCGTTAGCGGACACTAGTTTTTCCTATGGGCACACACATAGACGTCTTGTTTGCCCGCGACGCAACACTTTCCACTGACGGCTTCAGTACGCGACTGAACGACACTTTCGCTCAGCTTCGATTCGACCTCGATACTCTTGCGAATGCTGCACCCGGTTTCTGCAGCGACGACACATGGGATTTGGCTCTCGTTCCTCAGGACGGCTCTGAGCCTCCGTACCTGTTCGCGGAGGGCCCAAATGGCTTCGGTATTGAGGTCTATGCTCACGCTGTCGTCTTTAGCTCTCCATTTCGTTTCTGGCAACTGCGTTCTCCCGATTCATCGGTCGCAACGCCTCTTCAAAATGTCGTTCACGGCGTCGTCGAGAGCCTTGCTGGCAATTTAACCTTCATCGCGATCGCTGGCGGAATGGGCGACTCTGACTCTGTAATCGGCCACGTTTATTACGAAAATGGTGACATTGATTCTGCGGTAAATCTGCTCGACAGGCAACTCGGCTCCCCATGCTCATGTTGGGATGACTTGAATGCTGATTCCAATGGATGGCTCTTTCGTGATTCCCGTGTCCGCTAACATGGTTTTTACGCTAGGCCTTCGGGCACACCTTGGCTCTTTGGCAACGCGGGGTGGCCTTGGTATAACTTTTTTTCTAGTTCGGACATCGCTCGCTTCGTTCAGGGCGGTGTCGTAAAAACCTTCCGTTGCCAGTCACAGGCCAACCATGACGCCCGCCGATTTGATCTGGAATCGCGCCGCAATGAACGATGGTGGCCCCAATCCGGCCGACGGCGATACCGCACTGGCTGCACTCCTTTACGTTCATGGACTCGTGATGAACGGTGGCGTCCTTCACGCCGCTGAAACCTGCTCATCGGACGACATTGATAACGCACTTGCTGGGTACGCGTTCTTCGGCTTTGATAATGTTCATCCCATTTTCTCTGACGCTCGTCAGGCGATCGACGCTGGATCCGATCTCGCCGAACTCGAATCAACGCTAGATCAGCGATACTTGCAGCAAATCCCGTCAGATTCCACCTTGTCCAACGCGTTTGAGGCATCGCTTGCTCAGCATCCTGCAAGCTTCTCCCCGCTTCAGTGACTGACAACATGGTTTTTACGCTAGGCCTTTGGCACACCTTCCCACTTTGGCAACGCAGGCTGGCCTTGGTACAATCTCCGTAGTTCAGGCATCGTTCGCTTCGTTTAGGGCGGTGTCGTAAAAACCTTCCGTTGGCTCGACCTCCATGTCGAGGCAACGTATGCGGCTTGGCGGCCGCGAATTCTGCGGCGTTCCGCCGTGGGTGACGCCGGCTTCGGT
>JBCCOI010000935.1:0-2155 GCA_039025515.1 Planctomycetota bacterium | reverse complement strand
GTACATCCAAAAAAGGACAGAAAGTTCCGGAGGGCTGAAAAAGTTGCAACGTTTACTCGCAGCTTCGATACCGCAAGAATACCGAGTCGCCACATGAACCAAGGTCCAAAAAGCGCAACTTCAAAACTCACGCGTCGGGTTGGCATGTCTGTTCGTTGTCGAACGCGAACAAGCCGCTTGGATGTCCGTCTTCAGATTGTATATTTCGAGTGCAATAAGTGATCCGTAGTGACCGGCGGCTTCGCCGAGTTTTTACAGCCGCTTCTTGATGGATGATCGTTCGCCCGTCTCCTTGGTCACTTTCTCTTTGCGATAGTGACGTGTCCATTGCTCCTCGCTGACGATTCTGTTTAGGAAAAACAAATGCAAGGCGCAAAAGCGTAACTTCCGCGATTCGGGTTAAATTTACGTGTGTTGTGGCGCTTTTCAGTAAAGCTACAACACCAAACCGAACTACGACGTTCGACCGCTCTTTGAAACGGAAGACGCCGTGTGTGTCTGCATGTACTGCCACAGGCGGCTGGCCATTTCGAAATCTCGCTTCGTCACTCGTCCTTTTCCGTAAGCAACACGATCACACGTCAAGGAAAGCGATCGTGCGTCGCTTTCAATCGGCTCGAAGAGTGCCTTTGTATCGAAACGTTCGGGCATCGCACGACGAATTCGTGCAACATACTCCGTCGGCGTCTCTTCAAGGCTTCGATCCCAACCGTGTTCGCGACACCAGGCCTCAAAGGCTTGAAAGGTCACCGCGATCACTTTCACGGGATCCCGTTCCCGACCGACCGGATTTTGATACGAGCCGAACGACCGCGGAGGCTTCCGCATCTCGGGCTCGATCGTCGTCTGCTGAAGTGCGGCAGGTTTCGCATCGCGTTCAAACAACCGTCGCCACCACTCCATGAGCTGGTCACGGATCATGTAAACGTAATAAACCACGACCAGCACAAGCGCGAGGATCATCAACCACTTCAACAGCGAAGCAATGCCGGAGAACATGTTTGTCAGGCCGTTGAGAGCTGACGAAGAACGTTGGTCTCCAACATTCTGTTCGGACTGACTTGACTGTCCGGACCGCTCGTCGTTTTCTTGGCCAGAGTTCTCGTCTGAGCTATCTGAAGACGAATTGCTCTGATCGCCGGAAGACTCTGACTCGGATTTTGAACCAGACTTTCCGCCCGACTCCGAATCGCTTTGTTGGTTTGCTCCTTCGTTCTTGTTTGAATTCGAAGAGTCTCCTTGGCCCGATTGCGCGTCCTGAGAGTCGTTGGATGAACTCTGCCCCGAGTCATCACTCTTCCCCGACTGTCCGTTTTGGTCTGACTGGCTTTGCTGCTTTCCGTCGGACCCCGAGCTTCCTTTCTGTTGTTCGCTCGACTTGCCGCCGCCTTTTTGCGAACCCTGTTCATTTGAGGAGCCTTTTTCTCCCGGTTCGCCACCTGAACCGCCCTGCTTTTGTTGATCACCGGAGGACTTCGAAGACGAGGATCCTCGGGAGTCTTTTGATTCAGGTGACTGTGACTCGCCATTCCCGCCCTCGTCAGAATCGCTGAGGACATCTTTGCCCTGCGGATTTCTGTCTTCGCGAGCTCCCGCGTCTTGCTGGCTGCTCGCGTTCTTTGCAGCCTCTTCACCCCAACCGAATCGACTGGATAATTGATCTTCGTTGCCAAACGTTGGCGGCGACCAGCCGGCGACCATCTGGCCCGGCATGGGCGCTATGTAAGCGACCATCAGTAAGGCAGCGACAAGCACCATGCCGCCGGTCAACCATGCGACGGTGACATCCCGCGGCATGTCGACGTCTCTTTGACGAAGATATCGGCGCAGATTGAGGAAGCTGGTCGTCACCAACAGTGACAGACTGGAAAACAAATAGATCGCCAGCAGCAGCTTCGCTCGAAACCAGATTCCAGGATTGTCCTGAAGCATGAACTGACCGACACCAAACAGCGGCAGCGCTGCCAACGCGAGCAGAAAAACCGTGCGACCGGGTTGCGTTCCCTTCTTTCGCTTTGATGCCTTTGCAGAATTGGGTTGGCTGTCATTTGCTTTCGATTCCGATCCGACACCGATCCATTCTTCCAGTCCGCGATCGACCAAGCCTTCTCCGCTGGCATCAACGGACTCATCGATCAGCGTGCAATCGTGGACG
>JBCCOI010000934.1:0-2157 GCA_039025515.1 Planctomycetota bacterium | reverse complement strand
GCCGATTTGTCCAATCGCCGTAACTCATACCCGCGATGTAGCCTGAACTTGGAAGGCGTCCGAGCAATCGATCTTCGAATCGCTGGTGAACCGGCACGCCACCATTCCATTCAGGATGCATCGCCAGGTAGTCCACTGCGGATAAAACATGATACATCCGCTCACGTCGCAACGTTTCGTCACTGATGGGCAAGCTTCGATAACCGGAAACCCAGTTTTCAAGTGATCTACGATTGACATCGGTCGCGACCGCGTGGCTCAGGCCGTCAATCTCAGCGGAAACGCGGCGCCAACGAGCAATTTGCTGATCGATGTCTGTGAGTTGTTGACGGAGCCGAGCATCCAACTCGTACATCGGCCGCGCAGTTACCGTCGCCAGCGGAGCCGGTAATCCGGTGGCGTAGGGAGCCGCCGTCACTGGTGAACTGTATTTGGCACGGTTTCGCTCATGACGCAGAGCATCCAACCAACGCGTCAGCTCCGCTTGCCGGACGCGAAGACTCCAGATGCGATCCTGCAACTGTGCCATCTCGCCGTATGCCGCTTGCGTGGCGTACGTGGTCGTGACTTGACTTGTCGGTTGCGCCCGCAGCCAAGCCAACCGTCGTTCCAACTCGAAGCGACGCTGTTGCACGGTCGCGTCGCTCATTGACGAACTCGTTCGTACGGTATAGCAGGGTCGAAGACTGGCTAACTCAGCCTCGATTCGCGCCAATTCGTCTCGGAGAATTCGGTTTTCTTCTTGGTGGCTAGACGATTCGGCAGGAGACATTCCGCTTACGGCCGAAGTCCCAACCGGCAAATTGGCAAACAGCGAAGGGTCACTCAATCCGCCGGTCAACGCCGCATGAACGACCCGTGAAACACTGGTCACTGCGGTGTCGGTCAGCAGGCCATCGACGATCGATTCGGGGATACGAATGGATTCGAGAGCCCTGGATGCGTCCGTTGACTCAGCGACCCCTTCGATCCAGCTTCCGTGAAGCCAATCGAATCGATGCATCTGGTCGCCGCGAGATTCAAATTCGACGGTCCGACGTCCCGTGGGCGTGCCGTCGTGCTCCCGGCGGCAGTGGATCTTTCCGTTTCGGTCCGCCCAAACGACTCGCCCAGCCGAGGAACTCATCATGCCCAACGGGTAGTCGCGACGAATCAGCGAATCACGAACGAACCGAGCCAAGGCGGTTTTGCCGGAGCCCTCCGGAGTGAAAACGACGTTCAATCCCTCGCAAAAGGGCCCGAGTTCGACACGATTGAGCGGTCCATGAGTGTCGATGTCGATGCGATCCAGCAACATAGCCTGGCTCCTCCTTGGCACAGCTTGATGGGACAAGAGTGGCCTGCTTTCGGGCGCGTCATTACGCCTTGGGGTTGAAATCGTGCAGGCCGCTCTGATGCGGGTGGGCGAACTTTAGTCAAAGTCGAGTTTCACGAAAAGAGTAATCCGAAGCACTCGTGGTCTGGTGGTCTGGGGCGACCGGTGCGATCGTGCGACGATGAACTCTTGTGTTGAGGCTCGCGCGATCCCGGAGAGATCGTCGAAACTGGGAAGACTAGCGATCTCGGAGAGAACGCCGACATTGGCTTGACGTGATCCAGGGGAAAGACGTACAGCAACTGCACGTCTTTTTTCCCGCCTGTTGAGCAGACTCACCTCGCCCCATGATTCGCTTCGTTTCAACAATCAAGTCAAGTCACGGGCAATCTAGCTTGGTGATCGTGTTGTTGAGCGTGCTGCTCGCAGGAACACTCTCGGGTTGTGTTCCGCTTTCCGCTTGGAATTCGGATGAGGCTATCAGTGATCGCTCGCAAACACCCGCACTTCCGCTTCGCAAAATCTCACGATCGGTCGAGATCGAGAGTCGATTTGTGCAAGTCGAATTTGACCCGACCGAGCCAGACCAACTGCAATCTATTTGGCAGTGGGCCGATGAGACGGTGATTCCTCCCGAGCTTCGTCGGCGGCTCCTTCGAAACGGCCTTCGTGTCGGAAAGGTGACTCAGCCGGATCGCATTGATGCCAAACTCGACTTGCTGCGAAGCAAGGAAACGCGAAGCGTCGTCGATACCTTCCTCGCATCGGCGGAAGTCGCCAGCCACCAGATGCAGGGATCGAAGACGATTCCGATGCGAATCGGAAAACGTGTTGAGATGCCT
>JBCCOI010000933.1:0-2157 GCA_039025515.1 Planctomycetota bacterium | reverse complement strand
TGCAACGGGGTTTGGTAGTCGTAATAACAGTTGACGAGCGAGGGACACGCTTCGACGAGCAAACGAATTCGGCCCAGATCACCTGTGATGGACGCATTGATCATGTCCCAAATATGGTGCCCCTTTCCGTTCTCGAAGGGAAGGAACTTCGATGTGTTCAGCGAGCGGGGTTTTGCAAGGTCGAGCAACAAACGCTGAATCTCTGCGTGTCCGGATTGGATGGCGACCTGTATCGGCAGCAGCCCCAAGTGATTTCTGGAAGACGCCACCCTGGGAAACTCATCCAACAGTCTTTTGATCTTGCGAACACGGCCTTCGTCAACGGCCGAGAAAAAATCGTCTGCCACATGTTCTTCAATAAAGAGACGAAGCTTCCGCCAACTCTGAAAGCCTCGTTCGCGTGCTATCACTCGTTGAGCGTCGGCAAGCTTCCACTGTTGCTGTGGACCACCAGCGTTTGCCGGAACGTCGGGGTGATCGCCGAGTCTTGGCGAATCCGCTTCATTCGGAGTCGAACCGGGAGTGAGCCCCAAGATCGCGAAACGGATCGTGGCTTTCGGATCACCAGCTCTCGCGGACTTTAGTAACGTCTTGGCGAGTTTCTTGAGTTGCTCAAGATCATGCGCAGATCGGGCACGCGACATTGATGTTCTCCATTGCATGAGTCTGTGACCCGCGACCAGACAGCAACAGAGTGCAATGAATTGGTCCAATAGTGAAGAATCAGACGGGCATTGCCCTTCGCGCGGGTCCGCGAGCTTCCTGAAGAACTCCCTCGCAGTATGTGCTTGCAAGCTGAAGCGGGTCAAGTCGACACGGATCAGACGTGCGTCAAGATTCGATGGACAGATTCTCCGCCAGTTTGACGGAGGAATATGACCGAAGGTGTCTTCCACCACCAGCGGCAGGCGGACCGCCTGCTACTTGAGTTCACGAACGCGAATCTTTCGAAATTGTATTGGGGAACCCTCGCTTTCCAGGCATAGGTAACCTCGCGGGTCGCTAATACCGTTGCCTCCAGAGACTTCTTCACCATTGACCCAAAGCCGAAGCTCACCATTGATCGCGCGAACGTAATAATGATTCCACTGGCCGTGCCCATTCGAAAGATTCTTGCGAGGAAAACTGCGAGTCCCATTCGGAGACGTCGGCGGGAAAGGAACGAAAGTCTTGCCAACTCCAAAGACATCACCGTTGGTTCCGAACCAGTCGGTCTTTCGGCCCTTGTCTTTCATCATGGTGGTATAGCCATGATCCAACATCTGAACCTCGATGCCATGTGGAAGCCCGGGCTTTCCCTCTGACGTCAACTTGTTGATCGATTCTTCGGTCACCCATACGAAAAGACCGGAATTGCCGGCAGACTTCTCGTGCATCCATTCAACGACGATCTCAACGTTCTCAAAGCTCTCTTTGGTTCGAATCACGCTGATCGGCTGCCCCGTGCAATGCAACACCCCATCTTTCCAGCTCCAAGTGTCGTCGCCACTATTGACGAAAGCGAAATCCTCTCCGGTCAGTGACCGCCATCCCGGAGCCGTATCGTCAATGACAGCGCGGACGTCATTCGGGGTCTCGGCATAAACAGAACGAAAGAGGGAAAACACAACGAGAAGGAATGAAGTCGATCGCATTTTCGTCCGTCGATGAAAGTCTGTGATTGCGAGAGCAGCAGCTGTACTTGGATCCGTCCCAAGCATAGCTTCTCGCGCGATTGATTGGCGGTTACGAAACGCAGGCGAGTCTCGCCCCCTCTCAATTGTTTCTTTGTCGCCTTGGTCCGCCACGCTTTCCTCACTGCCGAGGAAACTCGTTTTGTTCAATTCCTCTTTCCGCATTGAGGTGGGCCACGTTGGATCAGCAAAGGTTGATTCTCGGGATCAAACTCCGAGTTGGGCTGAGGAATTTTCGCCCCGACCGACGCCGTGTAGCTGCGCAATCGCGCTAGTTACTCGGGTCGATGAAGACTGGGATGACGCCGTAGACGCCTTGTGTGAACACTTGGTTGATCCAGTTGTTTACACGTGTGATCGGTCGATCGGGCACGATCACGACATCGCCGTCTTGGACCCAGATTTCATCCGAGGGCGTCGGGCGTTTACCAAGGGCGGCACCCTGAAGATCCAACATGGTTGAAACGAGCCGCCAGTCTTCCGC
>JBCCOI010000932.1:0-2160 GCA_039025515.1 Planctomycetota bacterium | reverse complement strand
TTCCCGGCCAGCAGATTCTGACGCTCGCGGGGACGCCACAGCGTGATCATGTTCTTGTCCGTTGGAATTCTGAAACCGAAGAAGTGACGGCGTGGCTGAACGGTGCAAATACGGGAACGTATTCGGCGTCGGCCATTTCACAGATCTTTATCAGCACGGGTGCCGGCTCTGACTTCATCTATTCGAATCCTCAGATGCCAATCGCTATGCAGGTCATTAGCGGGAGTGGTCACGACATCATCTACACCGGTGCGGGTGACGATCTCGTCGATTCAGGGACAGGCCACGACAAGATTGTTACTCGATCCGGGACCGACCGAGTTCTGGCCGGGCCGGGGATCGATCGCGTCGTTTCCGGTGACGGAGACGATGTGCTGCTTGGCGGCGACGGACATGACCGATTGGATGGCGGTCGTGGTGATGACGTGCTTTTTGGAGGTCGTGGACGTGATCTTCTCATCGGTAGCGGAGGCGTTGATCGGCTAGAAGGTGGTGAGGGTCACGATCGACTCTTCGGCGGTGACGGTGACGATCGACTTCTTGGTGGCTCGGGACGCGATCATCTATTCGGCGGCGATGGCAACGACTATTTGCACGGCGAAGCGGGATCGGACCGAGTCTTTGGAAACGCTGGTGACGATCAGCTCTATGGCGGGTCCGGTGCAGACTTCCTCAGCGGCTGGACCGGCGATGACCGGATTCTTGGTGGGGAAGGCGTCGATGTTTTGTTCGGCGGTTCGGGAGATGACTTCTTGAATGGTGGTGAAGGAATCGACTCGTTGTTTGGTGGCCTCGGAGATGACATTCTTGTGGATGGGGACGACTCCGATTCAAGCGGTGAGGGCGAAGAGACGAGCGAAGACTTCGGGCAGACCGACGCTGAAGGCTTCCAGTACGATGTCAATGGCGATGGACATGTCAGCCCACTCGACGCTTTGCAAATCATCAATCAGTTGAGCCGAAACACTGACGTTGAGTCGTCAAACATGGATGTGGACGGGGATTCACGGCTCTCGCCGATCGATGCCCTAAGAGTGATCAATCACCTCAGCCGAACACCCGCCCAACGTGAGGACGCTGACAAACCGACGGACGAAACAGAGGAAGAGCAATCAATCTCGACAGCCTTTGTTGATGAGGTCGAAACGCTTAGCGACGAAGAACGCAACGAAGCCGAAGAACAAATTGCATTGTTACTCCTGGATCTCCAGTCTGACTTGCCTGGGTCCAGCGGCAACTGAGAAGCGGCCAACGTTCGAGTGTCGGTCAGTATGTTAGGAAGGCGACGGTTCCAAAGGCTTGGGGGGGCCTCGCTTCGTCGATGACGCCAGTCTTTACATCCGCTAAATCCGTTCCAATCTCCGCCTGTTTGATCACAGTCTGTGGGGAGTTTTAAACCGGAAAGACCGCGTCGCTTGTATCCGACGCACGCTTGGAATTGATTTGTGAAGTGAACGCAAAGGTGAAGACCAATTTTTAAGGAGAGGCGAAAGATGGAGATCAAGATCGAGACCAAACCTCGTTCGTCGTCGAAGATCAGCGAATCCACCGTTGCGGGCGCGCTATCGCTTTCGAGCGGGCTCTTCTCCCTCATGAGTTTGTGCGCTTTTGCGATGTGGACTTGCATCGCTCTCGGAGATTCCTCCAAGGCGTCCTATGCGGCAATCGGTTGGAATGGATTGACGCACGTGATTTGTGGTGTGCTGTTTGTCACTGCTTTTCTCGAAGCAAGAAAGAAAAGGACTCAACGCTCGGCAACGTTGTTCTTCTCCGGGCTTTTCGTTTTTTGCAGGTTGACGACGCTTGCAGACAAGTGATAGCCAGGCGGGCGACAGATTCTTGCCGGTGTGCGTAACGGCCTGTCGAAAAAATGGGGCAATAGCCGTTTTGGATTGGTTTCCCCCTTCCCCCAAGTTCGCTGACTGCGCAGCGATTCTAGGGAAGGAGCGTAACCGGGTTAGAAGGAAAAACGGACGGGGAAAGGCTACGTTGCCGACGTTCCTGGCGGCGGATCGACATTGCTTTGGATGAGGTGCGTCACTCGATGCAAGTTGAACGCCATCGTCAGCCACGTCCACTGCTGACGAACCTTCGCTCGACCTCGCACACTGAATTGACGGATCCCGAAGTGTTGCTTGATCATCGCAAAAGGACGCTCGC
>JBCCOI010000931.1:0-2160 GCA_039025515.1 Planctomycetota bacterium | reverse complement strand
GTTTAGATCATCCACCGAAAGCAGCGCCTTCGCGTCTTCGGGTTTCGATCCATAATGACTTTTCAGACCCTTCAGAAGCGAAGCGAGCGCCTCGACTTCGGAGGGACGTGGTGAGCGGGCCGTTGCCGTTTGCATCATCCATGCGACGCGATCTTTTGGTGTTTCCGAGCCGCATTCGCGAAGTGCGCGAATCGCAAGGTGTTTCGCAGCTTGCAAGTATTGCGACTCGTTCATGAGCAGCAGTGCTTGCAACGGCGTATTCGTTCGCTCGCGTCTTGCCGTACAGGACTCTCGGCTCGGTGCATCAAAGGTCGACATCTGCGGAGGCGCGCTGGTGCGCTTCCAAAAAATATAAACGCTGCGGCGGAACTGTTTTTCGGGTTCCGCATCGGCTTTGAAGTTCGCCGTATTGCTTCGCGTGTAACCGACCGCGTACCAAAGCCCCTTGGGTTGAGGAGGCTTAACGCTGGGACCTCCCGCCTCCGGGTTCAGGAGTCCGGCGAGCGAGAGTGCTTGGTCCCGAAGGACCTCGGCGTCCAAGCGATGGCGTGGGCCACGCGCGTAGAGCTGGTTCTCGGGATCAAGCGTCAGCTGATCCTCTGAGATCGAGGCATCGCGCCTGTAGGCACGACTCATCACCATCTGCTTCACCAGCCGTTTGACATCCCAACCGTTCTCACGGAAATCAACGGCCAACCAATCAAGCAATTGCGGGTGCGACGGCGGTTCACCCTGATTGCCGAAGTCTTCGCTGCTCCGAACCAAACCTGTGCCGAAAATGGATTGCCAAAAACGATTCACCGCGACACGCGACGTCAGCGGATGTTCGTCGGACATCAGCCACTGCGAAAGACCAAGTCGATCTCGCGGCATTGACGCGTCCATGTCGGGTAGGAAAGACGGGACGTCGCGGTTAACGGTCTCGCCCGGCTGATCGTACTGGCCACGAATAAGGACTTTCGCCTCACGAGGCTGCTTGGTTTCTTTCCAAGTGAGTGTTGTGGGGATCGCCTTCTGCAGCTTTTCCGTCGCCGACTCGATGCCCTTCGCCATCGCTTTGAGAGCAAGCCAATCGGGATGATCCGTGATGACTTCTCGATAATAGACGCGTAGTGCATCTTCGTCAGTCTGACGCCGCTGCTGGATGGGCTCCTGGATGGGCTGCTCGATGGGTTGCTCTAAAAGCTTTAGGATCGAAGACGGCTGAGAGATTTGCGATGAGCGATAGGCGTACGTGAGCTGGATCGGGGATTGCTGAGAAACCGTTTTGATGTAGAGGTCATTCGTCCCTTTTTTCAGCTCCAATCGGTAGGTTTTCGACAGTGGCCGAAGCTTGTTCGTTGCGGCTGGCACTTGTCCGACGCGTTTATCGTTCAGCGTGACCACGTGCGCATCCGTCGTACCCAGCAGTAACTCGATCTCTTGTTTTTTGGGCGAATCGAGTGCTTGGTGGATCAAGTTTACCGAGACTCCGCTCTTCGCCCCAGGAAGCGTCTGGACGGCGACCGGTGCCCATTGATCTTGGACTTTCCAAGAGAACGACTCACCTTGATATTGAACGTCCGCCTTCGAATCGAAGGCTTTTGCTTCCGAAGCAAACTTTCGACTGATCCCCGCCGGTGTACTCTCAACCGAGAATGGGCCGATCGAGTGGACCGGACTCGGCTTCACTTTTTCGATGACCGAGCCGGCGAGTTGTTCATTGCTGACCTCAAATCGGACTCCGTAAAACTGATGCGCGGCGTAACGCGATTGGTAGAGCAGTTCGACCTTGAGTTGTTGATGGCCCGACTTAATCCGTGACACCAACTCGGGAACGGCGAATGTCGCTGTTCTTCCGCCTTCGACGCGGTGACCGTCGACGGCCCATCCTTTGGCGTCATCCGTTTCTCCATCGATGGCAAACGAAACGGCAAAGTCACCGTCGGCTTGTTCCACGTCAGCAGACGCTGCCGTTATCGGTATCGATTGCCAAGGGCCACCAGCCGCCTTCCGCGACGCGATGCGGATTTCAGTGAGCACGGCGTTACCGTTGGAGGAAACCCCCGGACGGTTCGATTGCGGGTCGGGTAGGACGATCAAACGCAGTAACTGCCACCGATCCAACTCAGGTTCACTATTCTCGGTGGAAGTAGACTTCGGTATCGTCCCGACAAACGT
>JBCCOI010000930.1:0-2173 GCA_039025515.1 Planctomycetota bacterium | reverse complement strand
TGGCGGGGAGGAATTCAAGCTTGTCAAGATAGCCCAGGGTTCCTCCGATATCGAACCGCCCGAGGCTCCCATCACCTGGCTCAAAGCTGTAGTTTATCGTGAGATCAGCACCGGCCGTTTCAAGGAACGCGACATTTTGTGGCCCGAGCAAAAAGTCGGAAACAAACGCTGTACCTGTATCTCTCGTGATCGCGTCACAGAAGACGTTGTTGAGATCCGGCGAATCAACGCAGAATTCTGCCGTTTCAGTCAGTGTGGGTGTCCGCACGGCATCATTGATACGAATGTCGAACCAGTCGAACGTAATTATAAGGCCTGGGATGAAGCGAGGTTGGACGATGACCCCAGCAGTCCAGGTTTCTGCCGTTTCTTCTGAGAGATCTTGGTTACCGGAAACAATCCCTTCGATGCTCGCGCTGGATGCGATATCGCTATCGAAATCGAACGTCGCAAAATCAGCGCCCAATCCATTGATCAGTGCTTCGCAATTCGGGACACGAAACGAGGTGCCGGCGTTGATGTTCGCTGGACTGCACGGATCGGTGAGGAACACGAAAGTGCCGGTACGCGGCGCGAAAAGCTCAGTGATGTTTGGAGCACGGACCGATTCTGAATAGCCGCCGCGAAAGCGAATGTCGGGGATCGGCGCCCACTGGCCATTAATCGACCACGCTTCGGTGCTTCCGACTGAGGAGTAGTCGGAATAACGAGCGGCAACAGTGAATTCCAGCAGGTCGAAAAAAGGTGTGTCGGAGAGGATCGGCACGTTTATTTCGCCGAAGACTTCCCATACATCAAACCCGCCAACCTCGTCGCCTAGCAAAGCCCGATCGGCCAATACGCCTGTATTGGGATCAAAGGTGGAGACTTGCGTCGAAATAGCGTCCGGCCGGGCATCGCTACTTTCATCGCGATACTCAGCACCGAAAGCGTAGTTGATTGCGCCACCCGGCAGCTCGAAAAACTTGCCGAGGTCGCCTGACACAAACCCGGTTACGACGTGTTGTTCGATCGAGAACACGTTTGATGCATCAGTTAGTATGAAATCAAGTGCAGCCTGACTTGCCACGCCTTCGCCGAAGATGTTGAGCGGGACGCATTCACCCGGAGCAAATGTTTGAGGTGCTTGACCAAAGTTACCATTGCCAGCATCGGCGATAGCGCCGCCATCGAGATTAACGCGGCAATCAATCACTCCATTTGGCGTGCCGGTGAGGAACGCGCCAGCATCTACTGCATCGAGCGCTGCGAAGTAACGGTCCTCGATCCTCTGGTTAGCTGAGATGAAATTCGTATCGTTGCGACCATAAACATAGCTGATCTCAAATTTGGCGTTGTCGCTGAGATCGCCGTCGAACCCGACGACCGTGCGATAGAGATCCCGTTCGAAAATTTCGTCGCGCGTACCGAAGTCAAAATTGTCGCGGTTAAAACTGATACCACCGAAAGCATCGAGCCCGGCATCACGAATATTTTGTGGAATAAACGGATTGTCTTCCGACACGAAGGTGCCAAAGTCGAAGGAAGGTTGCGCGACGGTGAAGTTATCGGTCCTCACATACTTGCCTTCAGCAAAGAACCGAACACTCGGCGTCAACTGGTAGTTGAAAAACGCATTGAACGAATGGTGCTCAGTGCCTGCCTGAAGGTCGCCCTGATAGCTGTTAATCGGCGTATTGCTCCCGCCTTGAGCCAGAAATCCTGATTGTGGCAGGAAAAGGCCCGGATCGTAAGGTTGGCCGCCGCCCCGGAAGGTGGGCGTAAAACCGGACGTGATAATCGCGCCGTCGGGCGAGCTATCTGACCAGCCGATCCGATCAAGGAAAACATTGTCAGGAATGTTCGGGTCA
Organism: Planctomycetota bacterium; assembly: GCA_039025515.1. Taxonomy (GTDB): domain Bacteria; phylum Planctomycetota; class Planctomycetia; order Pirellulales; family Pirellulaceae; genus Stieleria. The sequence goes on along the minus strand of JBCCOI010000930.1, from coordinate 323 downwards.
TCAGGAATGTCGTTTGGATTGCGCACCAGTGTATCAGCGGTAAACAGGCCGTTGGGCCGTGCCAGCGCGTCCACTCGTGCATCCTTGCGAAACTCATAAGACAAGGCAAGGTTGGCTCTGTCATCAGCAAAATTCTTGCCGACGGTGGCCGAAATAAACGTGCTTTCCGCGTCGCCGAAGTCAGAAATGCCCTGCTGTGCGCGAATATCGACACCTTCAAAATCCCGGCGCATGATGAAATTCACAACGCCCGAGACACCATCTGCCCCATAAATCGGCGAAACACCGCCAGTCAGCACGTCAATCCGTTCGACAAGCCCGAC
>JBCCOI010000929.1:0-2184 GCA_039025515.1 Planctomycetota bacterium | reverse complement strand
GGTACGGTGCCTGCAGCCAAAAGCCATCATTGGTGAGCATCCGCACGTAGCCGTTTTGGTAGTCGCTCTGGGCGTACGTGCCACGCAAAAACTGGGCATAGCGCAGCGTCGGTTCGACCAGCGACGAATAGCTAGTGCCCCGCGCCGAAACCGCGACGCCCATCGGCTCTCGGCGGGTGATTGCTTTCTGACCACGCCAAGCTTCCGGATCGAGCAGGATGGCTTTGATAACCGCCGCCATGTCGCCCTTCACACCTTCACCGTTGTCATTGAACTTTCGCGCGACGCGGCGAATGTAGCCGCGGGACGGATTACTCTTGACCAGGCGTTGAATCAATCGGCGAGCGATGAATGGTCCGACGTTATCGTGACTCATGAGGTTGGAGATCGCGGCAGCGATGTCGGCTTCGCCATCAACCGTCGCTTCGTCGCCGATGACTTCGCCGCCGAGCAGGGTTTTCGTTCCGGGCTCGTGTTCGGTGTTGAACATCTCCATCGGGAATTCCAACTCGTTGCTCCAATAGAATTGCGAGTTCGGACTCGCACTCGGGTGTGGCTTCAGCGCCAGCCCGGTGAAGACTTTTGCAAATTCCTTGATGTCTTCGTTGTCGTACGTCGGAATCAGTTGGCCCTGCTCGTCCGTCTTCAGGCGTCCATCTTGCTCAAGCTCGTAAAGTCCAATCGTGAAAAGCTGCATAATTTCACGAGCGTAGTTCTCATCGGGAAATCGATTGGCCGCGAGATCGGTTCGGCGATTCCGGTTGTGACTGAGGTAGATGCCCATGCACGGGTGATAGGTCACATCGGTCAGCAGTTCGCTGTAGCGACCGAAGGCATGTTCGACCATCAAATCGTAGTACTGGCTAGGTCCAAGCCAACGTCCTTCGCCGCTGTGGTTTCCCGGGTTGGAGTCATTAAAACCGGCACCATCTTCGCTGGTGACCAAGATCTGGATCAGGGCCCATGCGACTCGTTGACGAAGCTGGTCCTCAGCATTGAGCGCGTTGTGCCACCAGGCGTGGTAGCGGTACCGCTGGATGTAAACGCCGCCTTGCGTTGAGGTGTAACCGTCGTCCGCAATCATCTGCACCGCGAGCGGACGGTGATAGCTGGGTGATAGCGCCATCTGCTCATCGATCCACTCTTCACAGGCTTGGCGAACGCCAAGTTGCCCCATACGGGTCGCGAGAGATTCAATCTCTTCCAGCGTGGGCCCGAACGTTGCCTTCGATAGGAACTGCGATGCGTAAACCTTTCGCTTGATGACGCCAACTTCGCGTCGCGAATCGGTTTCAAAGACACCAGCGTACGAGGGACCGACAAGCCAAATGGCTGTGAGCAACGCGGGTAGGAGCCAGCGCAGAGGCAAGCGTGCTGCTTTTGGCATAACAGCATTCCTTTGAATGAGTGATGAGGCGATTGCGGTGGGAACCGCTGTTGAGGAGAAAAGGCGGATCAAAAGTCGAACGTGGCAGCCAGCAATACGGACTCAATAAGTCCACGATTCCCGCGTGTTCGGCGTTTCGATGATCTGGAAGCTAAGCGGTTGCCGATCCCGCGTCAAGTTTTTCGTCCTGCCGGGTGGCTCGGCTGCGCCGCCCGCATCAGGGGATTCAGTCCGGTTCTTGCGGTCGGTTTTCCGTCGTTTATCGGTTGTGAGGCCCTAAACGTTTGCTTCCATAGAGTCTTTACCTCGTTATCCCGGCCCGAAGACGGGATAAAAAGTCGCACCCCTCAGTTGTGACGCTGCCGGCTGTGACGCTCCCGGCCGATCAATACTGACGCGGGGTGACGCTGCCTTGGACGCGAGCGGGAAGTCCCTGGATCCTCAAAAATCCTTCCGCGTCGTCTTGGTTGTACGAACCGCCGCCTTCCATGGTCGCGATTTCGGCGTCGTAGAGGCTGTTGGGGCTGGTGCGGGAATCGACCATGACGTTGCCTTTATAGAGTTTCAGCGTCACTTCCCCAGTCACCGGCTCCTGGGCCTTTTTGATGAAGGATATCAGGGCGTCCATCTTGGGCGCGTACCAGAATCCGTAGTACACCATTTCCGCGACTTCGGGTGCCAGTCGATCGCGCAGGTGCATCAGATCGCGATCCATCGTGAGCTGTTCGATGTACATCAGCGCGTTATACAAAATGGTCATGCCCGGCGATTCGTAAACACCGCGGCTCTTCATTCCG
>JBCCOI010000928.1:0-2189 GCA_039025515.1 Planctomycetota bacterium | reverse complement strand
CTGCCCGTCTGAGAATACTGATTTTCCGCTTTCAAAATCAGGAACGTGATCGAGAGAGTTAACGGCGGCGACAAGTTCATCGACTTTCCATTGTTTGACGAGTTTTCGAGGCGTTTCCGTCTCTTGATTCAATTGCTTGGGCGGAGCCAAGACGGCCGCGAGCTTCGCTTGCATCTCGTCGCTGAGTTTTGAAACCGCGTCTTTCTTGATGTTGTTGATGAATCCTCCGAACGACATACCGCCGCGAGCCGATTGGACTTGATTGAACCACTCGAAGTAGTCTCGATATCTCTTCTCATTCCAGCCACTCGCGGCCTGGCGAAGGACGAGTGCATAGTGAATCTGATTCTCTTGTGACGGCGCATTTTGAAGTGTTGAAACGATCTTTGCGACAGCTTCGGGCGAATCGAGGTAGACCAACATCTGCGCAAGCTCACGATCCAGGTGATCGTCACCCGACGGAAAGTCTCCCTGAATCTGTTTCAAGATCGCACTTCGCTGCTGATCGCTGAACGTTCCAAGCCGAATCGCGACAAGGGCATAGCCCCGCAGCACTGCGATTTTCTCCTGCGGCTTCATGGATGCCCAATCACAACCGTTGAGCAACTCGAATGCAAAGGGCTGGTCAGCTTCGGTTGACGTTCGTGCGATGGCGATGGCGGCCAGCGCTTTCCCATGGTCGCTCTTCAACTGTCCAGCCAAGTCGCGATAAGAATCGGAGGGTTGGTGCTCGAGAACCGTTCGGGCCGCGAAACGAATACCCCGGTCCTCCGAGCCTAGGTGTTGAAGTGCTAACTTGATCGCTTTTTCACCGGCATCTGGCCGATGAAAAGACTCGAGTTTTCGTCGCAGCAAGGTTGCGTCATCAACCGAGACCGAGACCAAGGCGTCCGTGGCAGCATCACCTTGATAAACGATGCGGTAGAGACCACTTTGAGTCTTCCTGCCTCCGATTGCGAAATAGAGCGCGCCATCTTGCGGACGCACAACCATGTCGGTGACGGGTAAAGGCGCCGCCGTTGCGAACGTTTCATAGCTCCCGGTGTAGGTGCTGCCGTTCTTCTTGAGTTGGACGGCGTGGATATTTCCGTAGCTCCAATCGGCGACGAAGAGAGCTTGTTGATACTTCGCCGGGAACTTGGTTCCATAACCGAAACAGATTCCGGTCGGCGAACCGGGACCGATATTCACTGCTGCCCCAAACGAATCGGGCTGGTACTCCGGCCACTTTCCGGTTCCGTTGCGCCAGCCAAACTCAGCCCCACTGATCACGTGATTGACACGCGTCGGGCGATACCAGGGCGTACCGACGTCCCATTCCATATCCGCATCGTAGGAAAACAGCTCGCCGACTTGGTTGAGTGCAATGTCGTACTCGTTACGAAAACCCGTTGCAATCAATTCGAAATCCGATCCGTCGGGAGCAAACGAACCAATCCATCCGCCAGGGGCCATGCGATCTGCGGCGTGACCACGCGCATCAGGCATCCGTTCGAGCAACTGATCTTCTTGCCAAACCTGTGGAACACGACTGCGTGCGATGCTGTCCGGCAAAGCGGTCATGTTTCCGGCGCACGTCAAGATGCGCTGGCCATCAGGTGAAAGTATGAGAGCATGCGGACCGTGCTCCCCTCCGCCGCGAAGCGGGAGGATGTGTTTTGACGTGTCGTACGATCCGTCTCCATCGGAGTCTGTGAGACGGTGGACACCGTTGTTCTGTGGCTTTCTCGAGTTGACGTTGACGTACAGCGAATCAAACGCGAACAAAATTCCCTGCGCCGAACCGACTCCGACATTCATGGATGTCACCGACGCAGTCTGTCCGTCAACATCGATCAGGTAGAGACTGCCCTCCTGGTCGCAGGCGACGAGCTTGCCATCAGGAGCAACCGCCAGACTCACCCAAGAACCCTGCTCGTCCGAGGGCACTTCGTAAACGAGTTCCACCGCGAAACCCTCCGGAACGCTGAACTGGTCCGGCGGTGTCACACCCAACTGCGCTTGGGATTCGCCAACTGTCAGCAGGCTCACAAGCAGAAACACGACGAATCGAAGACAAGACCGAGATTGCATGACAATTGGTGAATTGAGGAGAGGAAAGTGAGGCGGGGGCCGCGCTGCATCGTCGACCTCCTTATCGTATCTCCACGTTCGGTAAAGAATCAACATTTGCGATCGCCGACGGCCAT
>JBCCOI010000927.1:0-2190 GCA_039025515.1 Planctomycetota bacterium | reverse complement strand
GTTTGCCCAGCGAAGCTGGCAAACCCAGTCGGTGCTTGCCACCGACCAAGCCCTGTTCATGGGGAATTGAATCCGACTCGCAAGGGCGTCGCTGGCCAACGGCGGGGTTTGAAGGAAGCGATAGGAGGATGATGGAACGTAGCGTAAGCGAACCTGATACGGCCAGTTGCCTGGACGAGCCTGCGAAAAGTGAGCGATGTCCTATACATGAACAACGGCAACGGGTGCTTGAGGACGTAATCATCGTCGGGGAGCCAGTGCAGTAACTGGGGAAGCCTGGCATCATCCTGGCCGCGTTAGCTCCCCCAAAGGCGAAGCGTGAGATGCGGGTAGGCGACTTCAAGAGGAAACTCAAGAAATCGTCGACGTGGTGTGAGGTGGCAGATGAACCCGTAGTAGTGAATAAGTTGCGGCCTGTGAAAGCGGGTAACCGTGGTTCTTGGCGTTTACCGCTCAGAGCAGCTTTCGCCCTGCGAAAGCTGGAGGAGAAAACCGCGACGAGGACGGCCAAAGTTTCGACGGTATGCGAAACGAGTTTCGTTCGACGACGACCACTCAAAAGGTGATCGTCGGGTGCGAAGGGGTGAAGTTTTATTGTGGATTGGAAAGGAACCGAACTGACATAACCGATGGCTGACACCAGCGGAAGAGATTGAAGACTTCCGGGAACGGCTCCAGCGGCGAAGTGGAAACATCAGCCTCAGAGTACGACCGTCAGCGTGGATAACGGCCTCGCGGTGCTCGCGATTGTCCTTTATTGGAATAGCACACGAAGCACTTCCGCCGGAAACCGCCACACCATCGACGTTGAAAGTGAGCGACCCGACCAACGAAGACCGACGGACGAACATGCGAATTTACTATACGCTCTATGATCGAATGCTGAACTACCGGGCTCTTGCTCGGGCGTTTGACAAGGTCCGACGTGCGCAGGGCGCGCCCGGCGTCGACGGCCAGACGATCGCTGCCTTTTCGGCGGAGCTAAGTCACGAGCTAAACCGTCTGTTGACCGAACTGCGAACCAAAACTTACCGTGCTCAACCGGTTCTTCGAGTTTCGATTCCGAAACCCGACGGCGGCGAGCGTCAACTTGGGATTCCCGCAGTGAGGGACCGAGTCGTTCAGCAAGCGTTGCTGGACATCCTGCAGCCAATTTTTGATCCGGATTTTCATCCATCAAGTTATGGTTACCGCCCGGGCCGCAGTTGCCAACAGGCAGCTGCCAAAGCGACTTTGTTGATTCGGCAATACGAGCGAAAGCACGTCGTCGATATGGACTTGTCAAAATGCTTTGACCGGTTGGACCATACGTTAATCATCGAGTCGTTTCGTCGACGCGTCACCGATGGGAGTATCTTGAACTTGCTTCGGATGTTCCTTGAAAGTGGCGTGATGGTTGATGGCGTAGTTGAACCAACGACGATCGGCAGCCCACAGGGCGGTGTGATCAGTCCTTTGATTTCGAACGTGTATCTTGATGCTTTTGATCAGCAGATGAAGCGTCGTGGGCATCGCATCGTGCGTTATGCCGACGACATTCTGATTCTGTGCCGGAGTCGATCGGCGGCTGAACATGCGTTGCAAGTGGCAACAGAGATTCTGGAAGTGGACTTGAAGTTGACGGTCAACCGGGACAAGACGCACCTGACTGACGCCTCGCGAGGTGTGAAGTTCCTTGGTGTGTTGATTGGGACAAAGCACACTCGCATTGCTCCCTCGAAAGTTGCTTCGTTGAAGCGTCAAGTCAAACGCATCACGCGTCGCAACAGCCCGGTGAATCTGGCGAAAGTCATTTCTGACTTGAACCCGATTCTGCGTGGTTGGGGCAATTACTTTCGGATGGCCAATTGCAAGACGCAGTTTCGCGAGTTGGCAGGATGGATTCGGCGTCGCTTACGAGCCAAGCAGTTGGCGTTGTGGAAGAAGCCTGAGCGACTGATCCGTCGGTTGCGGCAAATAGGATTTACCGGCGAGCTTGAAAAGATGCGAATGACTTCGTGGCGTACGTCACGAAGTTCGTACGCTCACTCGGCGATCTCCAACCACGACCTGGCTGAGATGGGCTTGTTCGACTTGGCGTCGATTGAGACCGGAGTCCTTCCCGACACCCGTTAGCATGATAAAACAGGAGCCGTATACGGACCCGTACGTACGGTTCTGTGAGAGGGATAAATCAGTGGAAAACCACTG
>JBCCOI010000926.1:0-2193 GCA_039025515.1 Planctomycetota bacterium | reverse complement strand
TCGATAACCGCATGCCGAAGGCAACGAACCTTCTGGTCTCCGCATTAATTGATGGCGAGCTTGTCGATCAACGCAGTTATGACACCCTAGAAACCGGAAGCATTTCGGACTCGTTTTCGGTCGCATTCGATCGACTCGGCGACCAAAATTTTTGCATCCGAATCGATCCCGTTGATGGAGAATGGACAAACGAAAACAACGAGGTGACCGAACGAGTCAACGTGCGAGAAGAGCAGCTTCGCGTCTTGATTATTGAGAGCCGACCGAGGTGGGAGTTTCGATTCTTGCGAAACGCACTGCTGCGCGATCCGGGGGTCCAAGTCTCCTGCCTGCTCTTCCACCCGACACTTGGTGTGACCGGAGAAGGCGGCGACGATTACCTTTCAGAGTTCCCCGCAAAGAACTCCGAACTCGATTCCTACGATGTCGTTTTTCTCGGTGACGTCGGTGTGGGTGACAACGGCTTGTCGCTACAGCAATGCCAACGTCTCGTTTCACTCGTTCAGCAGCAATCAAGCGGACTCGTCTTGATGCCGGGACCACGTGGCGGCCAAGCATCTTTCCGCGACACACCGCTTGAAGGATTGCTGCCAGTGGTGATGGATTATGAGAGACCTCGTGGATGGGGCTCAACGCAAACCGCCACGATGACGCTAACGGAATCCGGACGGGCGAGTCTGCTCATGCAACTTGTCAGCGATGCAACCGAAAATTGGCGGACGTGGGAGCGTCTGCCGGGCTTCTATTGGCATGCGGGATTGGTTCGCGCGAAAACGGGCAGCGAAGTCCTTGCAGTTCATGATCAAGCGAGAAATCAATACGGCCGCTATCCGCTGGTGGTCACACGACCATCCGGTAACGGCAAAGTACTCTTTATGGGTACGGATGCGGTTTGGCGTTGGCGCCTGGGAGTCGAAGATCGCTACCACTACCGTTTTTGGGGACAGGTGATTCGCTGGATGGCATACCAACGAAACCTGGCAAGCGATCAGCGGATGCGGATGACCTACTCGCCGGAATCGCCCGAGGCAGGCGATACGATCTTGCTTCACGTGAGTGTCATGAATAGGAACGGGAGCCCATCGCAGCGGCCATTTGTCGACGTTGCCATCGAAGACCCAGCGGATTCCATCGAGACTCTGCGTCTTCAAAAATTGGACGACTCCTGGGGCACGTTCCAAGGTGAGTTCGCTGCCGCTCCCGAGCCTGGGACTTATCAAGTGCGCATCACTCACCCTGAAATTCCCGAATCTTCACTGGCGATGTCGCTGAGTGTGCGGGGCAGGGCAGGGGACGTCGCCGGACGCCCCGCCAAGCCTCAAGTCATGAGAGACTTGGCTGCGATCGGCCACGGAATTTGCGTCGAAGATCCTGCGAATCTTGGGACCCTCGTCACCGCGCTCAATCAGCAAATCAGTTCCGAACGCCGTGTCATTCGATTTCCCTGGTGGCATCATCCGACCATTCTCTTGGGCATGATAGCGGGGCTTTCGGGTTTGTGGTGCGCGCGTCGATGGGCCGGAGGGATCTAGGCTTGCACGAGACATTCGAGGCACGATCGATTGAGCTACCGCCAAGACTGCGAGATGAGCTGAACGGCTTCCGACGATTGGCACGGCAACGTTGCCTGATTCGGCTTGTTCGAATTGGCGTTGCCGCAGCGCTCTCAGCGACAGTCCTGATGTTCGCTCTGGATCGATTCTTCGATTCGTCACAGATTCTGCGCGGAGCCATTTGTGCGTGCGTCGCGACGACACTGATCATTTCAATCGCAGGCGTCGTCCGAGTTTTCAATTCGACGTTGACACCGCTGACCACCGCCCGATGGATGCGTAACCGAGGTGTCGCGATCGGGGATGAAATCCTAGGTGCATTGGAACTTGCGGATAACGGCGACGCGCATGCATCGAAAGCTTTGAGAAAGGCTGCCCTCAATCAAGTTAGCGAACGAGTCGAACCGGAAAAATTGCGACCGGCGTTGCCGGCAAGTCAAACATCAGGTCTCAATGGATGGTTGCTTTGCACGATCGTCGTCTTCGTCGCTGTGCTATTGCTTGACGTTAAAGTTCTCATGAATTCGGCCAGGCGTTGGCTTGTACCATGGCAAGACACTTCTCGTGTGACAATGACGCGTGTCCAGGAGCTGCCTCGGTCCATCATCGTTCCGCTTGGTGAGGCGTCCGATTTTGAGGT
>JBCCOI010000925.1:0-2203 GCA_039025515.1 Planctomycetota bacterium | reverse complement strand
ATGCCCGGGTTCATCGCGGGACGTACACCCGAAAAGAACAAGTCCGGCTGGACGTAGATCTGACCGTCCGTGATCGAAATCACGTTCGTGGGAATGTACGCCGAAACTTCGCCTTCCAACGTTTCGATAATTGGAAGGCTGGTGATCGAGCCGCCGCCGAGTTCATCGGAAAGCTTTGAAGATCGCTCGAGCAACCGGCTGTGGCAGTAGAAGACATCACCGGGGAATGCTTCCCGTCCCGGGGGCCGTCGCATCAGCAAACTCATCTGGCGATAGGCGGTCGCCTGCTTGCTCAAGTCATCGTAAACGACCAACGCGTGACCGCCTTCGAACATGAAGTGTTCGGCCATCGCGGTTCCGGCATAGGGAGCGACGTACTGAAGCGGCGCCGGAGCACTCGCACCGGCACTGATCACCGTGGTGTATTCCATCGCGCCATACTTTTCCAGGACGTCCACGACGCCCGCGACCGAGCTGTCTTTCTGACCGACGGCGACATAAAAGCACTTAACACCCGTGCCTTTTTGGTTGAGGATCGCGTCGATCGCGATTGCGGTCTTTCCGGTCTTGCGATCGCCGATGATGAGTTCGCGTTGGCCACGACCGATCGGCGTCATCGCATCGATCGCCTTGATGCCCGTTTGCATCGGCTCGGTCACCGGTTGGCGCTCGGCAACGCCGGTCGCGATGATTTCAACGGGTCGCGTGACATCGGTCTGGACGGGACCTTTGCCGTCGAGCGGGTTTCCGAGTGGATCGAGCACGCGACCGACGACGGCGTCACCGGCGGGCACACTGAGCAGTGTGCCGAGTGCCTTCACCTCGTCGCCTTCCTGAATCGTAAGGTAGTCGCCCAGAATGATGACACCGACGCTGTTTTCTTCCAGATTGAAGGCCAGTCCGATGGAGCCGTTGGGGAACTCGACCATCTCACCGGCCATTACGCCGGAGAGTCCGTAAACTCGAGCGATTCCGTCGCCCACCTCCAAAACGGTTCCGACTTCGCGGACATCGATCTTGCTATCGAAGTTCTCGATTTCTTGCTGCAAGACCGATGCGATTTCGTCGCTACTGAATTTCATGGCAATCTATGGCGTCAAGTGATTGAAAGTTGTGGGGGTGCTCAGCGAGTCAGTTGGTCGAATCTCTCGGACAACTTGCTCGAAAAGCCATCGCGGGCACGCTTCGCGACGGCATTGAGCCGGCCGGAAACGCTGTTATCAAATACGGTGTCGCCGACACGCACGACCATGCCGCCGATCAAGCTTTGGTCGACGGTTTCCTGAAGCCGAACTTTCTTGCCGAGCGTGTCGCCCAAGCGTTGTGCAATGCTCTCTCGCAAACCCTCCTCGAGAGGCACAGCCGTGCTGACCTTCGCGAGCACCTGTCCGGACATCTCGTCGAAGAGCGAAACCACTCCGTCGCGAACCGCAGCAAGTTGTCCCAGGCGTCCACGCCCGGCAAGCACTTTGAGAAACCGCAGCAACAGCGGGTCGTAGGTCTCACCGAACAAACGATCAATGACACGACACTTCTCGTCCTCATCAACACGAGGCGACGCGAAGACGGCAGCGAGACTCTCACTGCCACCGAGTGCCTGATCGAACAGTTCATTTAACTGATCGACGATCTTCTCCGTTATCCCGGCCTTGGACGCCGCTCCCAGCAAGGCTTGGGCATAAGTCTTGCCAAGCTGCTCGGCGGCGGTGTCCATCACCGTTTCGTGTCTGACCTCGTCTGGAGTATCCATCGCTTCACTCATTTATCGGACTTGCGAATCCGGCAATTAGTTGTTGCTCGGCACTTGGTCAAGGGCCTTACGGATCAGTTCGCTGTGATCGTCCGCATTCAGTTCTCTACCGACCACCTGCTTCGCAACACCGATTGCGAGTGTGGAAGTTTGCTCGGCAATTTCGGAGAGCGCGACTTTCTTTGCCGTTTCGATATCGGCAAGAGCCCGATCCGCCTGCCGCTTGGCATCGGCTTTTGCCTCATCGACGATCTTGGTCGCGTTGGCCTCCGCATCGCGTCTCGCCTCGGCCAAGACGGCTTGAGCTTCCGATGCGGCATTGGAAACCTTCTGCTCGTACTCGGCCAACCGAGCTTCCGCCTTTTCATTTGCAGACTTTGCGTCCTCGAGATCGCTTCGGATCTTGTCCTCGCGGGCTTTGAGGCCGTTCAAAATGACCGGCCAAACAAACTT
>JBCCOI010000924.1:0-2208 GCA_039025515.1 Planctomycetota bacterium | reverse complement strand
GGACGTGCAAAGCGTTTTGGTTGTCACCGCATCACCGGGAGCAGGATTCCAAAACGTCGCTCCGCCGACGGCAGGCATTAAAAACATCGAGCGAGAAGATGCGAAGATCAACCTTGTCGGAAACGTGGTTGTCACCGACCTGGCGAGATCATTCGCGTCGGTCGAGCAGTTCGATCACCGTGGCGATGCAAACCGTGATCGAGACAGCCACGGCGTCATCTTGATCGAAAACAGTCGGTTCCTGCTGAACGAACAGTACGGCATCGATATTCAGCATGACATCAGTGCCGACGTCGCGGGAACGGAAGGACCAACGGTCGTTCGTTATCCACGCAACTTGGTCGAGTTGAACGTTGACAACTACGTTCCCGGTGTCGTCGTCCAGAGCAACGTCCTGGCGTTCAACGGAGCCGGCGGGTTGCAACTGAAAGGAATCGACGGCGGACTCGACCAAACCCAATACGATCCGGTTTCCGCGGAACGAATCGTCAACAACACGATCATCGGTGGAACAATCACACCCGGGCTTAACTCGCCATCAGCCACGTTCGAAGGCATCTTGTTCGATCAGGGTACGATCTCGTTTGCCGACCGCGTCGTCGTTTATGACCCGAGTGCCGGCGGATCTCCCCCCAGCCTGATCCACCAAATCCCCAATTCCGCGCTCGGACTTCCCGACGGCATCGGCCGCGGTGCAGAGCCCGTGGACGGCGAGACGTCGGTGTCTCTCGGGATCGAAGGAACGCTCACGGTCGAGTTCACCAATAACTTCTTGACCGGTAGCGGTGATGCCCGAGGCGACTTGGTCATCTTTGAGGACGGCGAAGTCGAGTCCGTACGCGTGGAGATCAGCCGCGACGGCATCACGTTCTTCGACGTCGGTAACGTCGGCGGATTGACCAACCAGATCGACCTGGACGCCTTCGGGTTTGGGCCCAACGATCGATTCGCATTCGTCCGAGTCACCGATGAGCGGCAAGGAAACAATACCGGAACGTCGCTCGGTGCTGACATCGATGCGATTGGTGCAATCAGCTCGGTTCCCGTCGACAGCTACAATGCCAGTGGTGTCGGTATCAGCATCATCGGTAATGCTTCGCCGTTTGTCCTCAACAACGTGATCGCTAACAGCGAAGTCGGTGTGGAAGTTTCGGGCGTGAACCCCGGGTTCATCTCGGGCGGCAATGCGTACTACCAGAACATCAGCAACACGGCTGACGGTGTTTCTCTGGGTCAGATCCCGCAATTGCTGACCGACTCGGAAGCGGTCTTCGTTAACCCAACCGAGTTGGTTTTTGCTCCCGCATCCGGTGCCCGTATTGTCGACAGTTCGATCGATTCGCTTCCGGACCGAGACAACTTGACCACGGTCCGCAACGCGGTAGGCATCCCACCGTCTCCGATCTTGGCACCCAACCTGGACGTTAACGGGCAAGTCCGCGTTGACGATCCAAACGTCGAACCTCCGAGCGGTTTGGGCGACCAAGTCTTCAAGGACCGTGGTGCCTTTGACCGAGGAGACCTGAGCGGACCACGTGTAACATTGCTGTCTCCGTTCGCACCTGGGATCGGTTTGGATTCTGGCCGAGCAACGGTGACCGGCTCCGCGCCGCAGGCGTTTGAGATCCAGCTGGTCGACGGCTTGCCACCGGCTGACTTTGTCCCGGGTACCGGAATCGATGACGGGTCCGTCTCCAGCAGTTCATTGATCTTGTTGCAGGACGGCGTTCCCTTGATCGAAGGAACGGACTACCGCTTCGGATACAACCCCAGCACCAACACGATTCGATTGACGCCGATTGCGGGTGTCTGGGAAGACGATTCGACTTACGTCATTCGCATGGTCGATGCCTCCGACTCGATCATCCAAGCCGGCGAAGGAAACGTCTACGAAGACGGAGCAACCTTGACGGTCACCGATAGCCTCGGTGAAGACACGGTCTTCGAATACGAGACGGGCATCATCGTTGATTTGTTCCCGACGCTGACAGGCGTGGACGCCGATGGTATTCAGCTAGTCGTCTTCGACGGCAACATCACGCGGACGTTCGAGCTGGACTCCAACAATGCGGTCCTTCCGATTTCAACCCGGGTGCCGATCGAGGAAGCGGGTTCGTCGGAAGACTTCATCGCGGCACTCGCGGTCGCGATCAACGCCGATACACAACTGAACATGGCGGCGTTTGCGAACGGCCCAACACTTCAGTT
>JBCCOI010000923.1:0-2209 GCA_039025515.1 Planctomycetota bacterium | reverse complement strand
GGATATGGCAGGTACACCCCGCATCGTCGACTTCGGCCTGAGCAAGTCGATGTTCTCGAGACGGAAGGACGATGGCGATCAAACCGTCGACGGAACGATCATGGGGACACCGTTGTTCATGAGTCCAGAACAAGCTCGAGGAGAGACCTCCCGAGTGGATGGGCGGACTGACATCTATGCTGCCGCGACAATGCTCTACATCATGCTTCTCAAAACACACCCACACCCGATCGAAAGCCGTGAGAGTCGAGAGATCATCCGGACGATTGCAACTTCAGAGGCCCGGTCACCGAATTTGATTAAGCCGAACTTCAATTCTCGCCTCTCACAAATTCTGATGAAGGCACTGGCGAAGAATCCGCAGGACCGATTTACGAGTGCCGGTGATTTTGCGGAGGCGCTCCAGCGGTTTCTCGAAAGGAAGTGATTTCTCAGCCAACACTCGTCCCGCAATCGCGAGAGCTGTGGTGGATCGTCCTGCCACCAGTCGAAGAATCGAACTTTAGGAAAAAATTTTCATCGGGCGGAGAGATTTTTTCGGGGATCAGGCCGCCGCCAACGACTCTATTGGCGATGGCGACAAGAATCGAACGAAACGAATACCAGCCCCTGCCGGACGATGTCTGCACGATCACTGACTGGACAGAGTCTGTCCAGTCAGAGGCAGAATGGGTGCGAAAACGCGTCGCTCTGCGAGTCGGCCAGCCCAGCGAGGTCGATGATGTCACGCAGGAGGTGCTCCTTGCTGCCATCCAGTGCCCTCCATCGGAAGCTCTCCGAGGCGGTATTCGGCCGTGGCTTTATCGTTTGATTGTGCGACGCGTCGCGGACCATTTCCGACGACGCTCCAGTGAAGTCCGACAGACGGAGCAATATGCCGCTCAGTTCTTTCATCCGGCGCCGTGGACCGAAAGAGAGGACTCGTTCGCGGAACTCAACCGAGCGATCAAGCGATTGTCACCGGAAACGCGGGAGCTGTTGAGGCTCAAGTTCGAGTCAGGATGGAGCTATCGTCGGCTTGCAGACTTCTTTGAAACGACGGAAAGGAAGATTGAGTATCGCTTGCTTCGCGCGAAGCAAGAAATTCGCAAAACACTGGCGAGTTTCACATCGGAAGCTCAGAGAGTGGGAGAGTCTGATGAATAACGTCAACCAGTCATCGCGTGTCGGTAATCCGAACGATGTGGATGTCTTTGAAATTCAGAGGATGGTCGATGGTCGTTTGTTACCAGACGAAGTCGATTGCTTTATCGCATGGGTGGATGAGGCAGATGGGTATCACCCGGACGTAAATGGGGTGGACGGAGACATCGTTGCATCGAACTGGCGAGCGGTCGCAATGTCTTTCATCGAAGAACAATCGTTGCGCCGAGCGTACGAAGAGAGCAGTCGGCCGCCGGAATCGATGAGTGCTTCCAAGTCCGGGATGGCTCGGGCGGAGAGGCTCGCGACGCTCGCGCTTGCACTTGCAGCCGGCCTTTTGATCGCTGCAGTGAGTTTCTCACTCGGCAGTCGTTCGGCGCCCAACGGAGTCGCATTGAGTCAGTCCGAACCGGACGTCGCGAGAGACACGATGACCGCCGATCTCGGTCCGCAAGACCAGCTTGCAGACGGAAAGGCCGTGGAAACGCTGCAGTACTTGACTGCCGCCGTTTCGGAGCCCCTCATCGGTCGAGAGGCGACACAGATGCTGGCGGAAAACGGAGTGATTTCGATTGAAGAACCGGTTATCTACGTGATCGAAGATCAATACGGAAATAGTTATGTGGTTCCCAACCGGGAAGCATTTTTGATTTCTCACCAACCTTAGGAGAATGTTCGATGTTGAATCGGTTTTGGCTGAAGAATTGGATTTTGTGTGCGTGCGTGGTCGCTGCATCGTCTTGCAATGGCGCGATTGCTATCCCCATGGATGACGAAGAAAAGAAGAAGAGCAAGGAGGCTGAGAAGGAATCCGAGATTCAGGTTCGATTGGAAGCCATCTTGGCTGATGAGCTACCAAAGTCGACGCGCGACATGATCTTGAAAGTGGTTACGCAAGCAACCGATGACGGCAGCTTTGAACTTGAAGTGGATGGTGAGAAGGGAAAGAAGCCGATCAGAATCATGACCATCGGAAAAGGAATGATTCTAGATAAGTCGGGTAAGTTGTCAGACATCGTCATCGAAGGCGATGACTTGAAGGCGGCCGGAAAAGCACTCGATGATT
>JBCCOI010000922.1:0-2214 GCA_039025515.1 Planctomycetota bacterium | reverse complement strand
GTTCTGGCCACCGTGCTCCCTGGTGACGCCGAAAATGTCTTCGTCACGCTGACCGCACGCGAGCTAAGCGATTCGATTCAGATCATCGCGCGGGGAGAATGTGAATCCACTGAGAGAAAACTTTTTCGCAGTGGTGCGAATCAGGTCGTGTTGCCAACGATGATTGGTGCGACGAAGATTGCGAGCCTAATCGCCTGCCCGACGGTCGAGTTACTTGTGAGCGATGAAAAGGCATTCAGTCGCTTGAATCAGGATCTCGATTCATTCGGACTCGGCATGATCGAGATTCCCATCGCAAGTGACTCCGCACTGGTCGGAAGTAGTATTCGCGATATCGAACTGATCGGCGATGGTGGGAATGTTGTGGTCGCCATTCGACATGACAGTGGTGAGGTTCGCCGAAATCCAAAAATGAATGAAACGGTCAGCGCCGGTGATCACCTTATCGTTCTTTCACACAGCGAAGATCTACCCAGCGTGACGAAGCGGGCAAGCCAGAAAGCGGAGCAGATGATCTATCGCGGAACGAAGCATCCCGGCTAAGCGACGGGAAACTGAGAGATGGAGAGTTCGTCTGTCTCGCCTGCTCTGATTCGCCTGCTTCGCGGAGCGGAGGAATCATGCGTCGAAACCACGCATCCCGCAGACCAACTCTGGTTCGAGAAACGAAAGTCGTGTGCCGCCGTACGTTCTGTGATCCCACGTCCCCTTTGGCAACAGCTCTTCGTCTTGATGCTTGTCTGTTTCGGCCACCAACAGGCTACCGGGCGGGCTGTTCGTTCGGGCAGACTGGAACAATCGGCGTAGTGACTCGTTCTCGCTTTCCCACATCGCGTAGGGTGGACAGAAGAAGATGATCCGAGGGGTTTCGGCTTCCGCTTGATCGGTGTTCATCGGACCCAAAACGCCTGCGCCCAGCCGGAAAGCGTCACCGGTGAGCAAAGAGAACCGGTCCGCAATTCCAAGGGTTTCCGCAGTCGATGCAAGAAACTTCGCGGCATGTCGGTTACGTTCGATGGCGATTGCCCGCGAAGCGCCACGACTGATCGATTCGAACGCCACCGCACCTGTACCGGCGAATAAATCGACCGCCAAACTACCTTTGATGCGAGGTCCGATGATGTTGAAGAGACTCTCGCGCACGGAATCCTTCATCGGTCGGGTGAACTCGGCCCCATGGTAGATGACAGTACGCCCCCGCATGGAACCGCCAATAATTCGCAGTTTCTGGGCACGCCGCTTTTGAACCCTCGAGGATTTCGGCGTTGACTCGGTCGACCGGTCATCTTTCTCAGACCATTTGCGGCTCAACTTTTTCATGTGGTCAATATTACCGGTGAACGACGTAAACCGAAACCGCTTGAGGATCGTATACGATGCTTTGGTTTTATCGATCCGACCGCTGACGGCGCCGCCGTCATTCACTCGAGTTTTGAAAGCCCTGGAATGACTGGACATTCGCCCCGAAGCCTGATTCTTGTCGCCATTGTTTGTGCCATTGCGTTTCCGGCTCCGGCACAAGATCCGGGGAGTCCGCTGCCCGATTTTCCGACGACGAGTTCGGGCAGCGATTCATCCGTTGCGACGGAAGCTGCTTCCGATGAGTCTCCCGACGCGCCCACGCTGACCGCTGAAGAGGTCGTTGAAGAATTCAAGTCTTTCGCGAAGGGAGAAGAACTCGAGTTCGGATTGAAGCGAGTCAAGGCATTCGAGGATTCATGTGCCGAGCTTACGAAGACGCTTATCGAGATGCGAATGCAGCACACTCGGGTCGTCAACGGCTACAGCGATGACAAAGAGAGCTACCTGACCCTGCGCGATAAGTCACGAGCATTGATCCAAACGACGTATCGAAATGCGCTTGACCTGATCGTGTTGATGCCTCACCCCGATGCCGCGCGATTCATCATGACGGAGGTCGAAGCACGCCGAAATCATGACGTCTACGATGTCGACACCTATGAAGGCGCCGGGAAGATGATGGACATCGGTGTCAGGATGGTTTACATCGCTCAGGCAACCGCACGGTCCGGCATGATGAACGGAAAGTTCGAGCAGGCCAAGCGAATCTACGAGAAACTGACTGAGGAAGAAATCGAGGACATCGACAAAGCGTTGATGGGGCAGTTCAATCAGATCGAGAAGCAGTACGAGATTGAGCAGGAGTTGATCTCCAAAGATCCAGAAGACTTACCAAGAGTGCGCTTTACTACG
>JBCCOI010000921.1:0-2217 GCA_039025515.1 Planctomycetota bacterium | reverse complement strand
TGGCCCACGGTGTGGGGTTCCGTTCTGCAAACCAAAGAGTTCGCGTGTTCATTGCAGATGACTCGTGTTTGAGATGGCCGGGGGGCACATGAGCGTAAAAGCGATGGAAGCAAAGCTGTGTGGCAACTTTCGGGCCACTCGTTCTTCTAAATTCCTGCTTCGCGATTTCACTGACGATGCGTCGAATAGCGACGAAAGATGCAGCAGCTATAGTTCTACGTCACCCGTTTGGATGAATGCCAGACTCCCTTACAGTGAAAAGGGAGCCTCATCGAAAAAACCTGCAGAAAAACACTGATGCAAGAAGCCGTCGTCATCGAATCCACCAAGTGGTCGACGTTAAAGGAGACAATTCGGCGAGATCAAGAAAGTTTCCCGCTGAGCGGAGTCTATGGACGGGCGACCCGAAAGGGAGGCGTCTATCGATGGGGAATGGCCACGCTGTTGAACCAACCCTGTTCCGACGAGTTGGAGTGGGTATCCAGAATTGCTTGTGATGTCGGAACGGGGGCGAAACGTTTTCGCGACGCGACGCCAGAACACTGGATGCGGCAGTTTCAAAAAGACTTGCCGGTGTTGTCGGCGGATCTCGCGGATGTGGGCCGGGTGCTCGTTTACACCGCCGCCATGCCTGGTTTACTGCGGTACGCTGGTGAGGACCTCTGGTGGAGCTTGTTGGGGACGATCCAGTCGTTTCGTGAATCGTTGACGCGTCGAGAACGCGAACCGCTACTCAAGGCGGTCGGTGTCGGCGAGGTCGGATTGACGATGGCGTCCTCGCTGCGAACGCTGCCGACTTGTCGGCGGGCGATGCAAGGCAGCCTGGCGGCTCTCACCGAGTGGCTTGATCACGTCGATTTTGCGATGGCGGTTTGCTTGGAAGATCCGCTTCATACGCGGTTTGCACTGGCTTCCGCGTGGCGTGTTCGTCGATTGGTCCAATCGCTTTCGAAACGTCAGAAGGGTAGGGAATACAAGGAAGAACGCAGTTCGTGCCGCGCTCTTTTCGATCCACTGGATAAGCTGATCCATGAACTCACGACTTGGTGCGCTGCACTGTCACGAAACAATGGCTCGACGACATTTTCAACGCTTGGCCGGCAGACATCACGCGACGATTCTGCGAGCGAGGGTTTGCTTCGGACGGCAGCACTCATCGACGCGGAGTGCTTGCTGCCAGCGATGAATGCGGCACTGGGTGAGGACCGTTCGCGGGGAAGATTGGCTTGGCAGGTGAGTTTGCCCGAATCCATGCTTCACGATGAAGATGCGAAGCTTGCGTGTTTGCTACCGGAGTGGGATGTTCGCAAGGGAAGGGCGGTCTTCCAGTATCGAAACCGAGACACCGAAATCGAACTGGCTTCGGGAAAACACACTTTGATCCGAGGGCCGTTGCAATGCGAACTCCTGGTTGAAGGTTCACTCTTGAAGCCTCGTGGAGGTTGGGTGAATACTTGTGAATACACCGATGACGATGTGCACTACATAGAGGTGGAACAACTCTATGAGTGCGGTTTCGTGCTCCAACGGCAAGTCATGTTGGTACGCGAAGACCGGTGCTGCATGCTTGCCGATGCAGTCGTCCCAAGTGATGTGTCCGATCAGGCCCACCCAGAGATCGAGTATCGGCTCCGCATCCCGCTGACGGCGTCCACCAAAGCCGTTCCGTTGCAAGAAACAACCGAGTGGATTTTGGAATCGACGAAGCCACAGGCAATGGTCATTCCATTTGCAGCAAGAGAATGGCGAACGATGGCTTCACCCGCGAACCTGACTTACACGGAGGACCATTATCTCGTGCACAGCATGCGAGGCTCCACACGATTATTCGCTCCCATCTGGATCGACTTTGATCGAAAGCGACTTCGGAAGCCCAGGACATGGCGCCCGTTGACGGTTGGTGAGCAGTTGCGTTTGCTTTCCACGTCTGAAGCGTCAGCTTTTCGGCTGCAAGTCTCCTCATCACACTGGCTCTTCTATCGATCACTCGCTCGGGCGGAGTTACCGAGGACGTTTTTCGGCAAGCACATGATTGCTGACTTTTACTGTGCGCGGTTTGACCCGGAGGAACAATCTTATGAAGACTTGGTCACCGTTGAGAATGATTGATGCTGCGAGAAGAAACGAATCCGCTACCCGACCGAACGATCGCCGAACAGATCGCTGCGAACTACCGTCAAGTGCAGTCGCAAGTTCACCAAGCGTGTCGAGAGGCAG
>JBCCOI010000920.1:0-2236 GCA_039025515.1 Planctomycetota bacterium | reverse complement strand
TCACCGTCGGTAAAGACGCAAACATGGCCCGGATGCGATCCCCTGGAAACTCGACCACGCAACTGGTGAAGTGTCGCCAGCCCGAACTGTTGAGCCCCCAACACCGTCATCACTGTCGCGTTGGGTACATCAATCCCGACTTCAATCACCGTCGTTGTGACCAAAACGTCCAGTAGCCCATCGGCGAAGCGTTTCATTACCTCCTGCTTTTCTTCGTTGGGAAGCCGTCCGTGGAGCAGTCCCAATCGAAACTCCTTGAACACGTGATCGTTGAGCTCTCGATAGACTGAGTCGACGGAAGCGACGTCTTCACGATCTCGTTCGTCACCCTCCGGCTCTGATTCCTTCGTCGCGCTGACGCGTGGAGCCACAACGAAGGCTTGACGGCCCTCTCGTAGATGCTCTTTCACAAACTCCCACCAGCGACTTTTCCATTCGTCGCGTCCCAAATAGGTTTTGACCATGCCGCGCCCGGCCGGTTTTTCTCGGAGCGTCGTCAACTCGGTATCGCCGAAGATCGTCATTGCGACACTTCGTGGAATCGGCGTCGCACTCATCACCAAGTAGTGCGGATCGACACCACCGCTCCGCAGACGAACCCGTTGCTTCACGCCGAACTTGTGTTGTTCATCAATGACGCAAAGCCCCAGTTGCTTGAACTCGACGCCGTGAAGCAACGCCTGCGTCCCGACCAGCAAGTCAATCTCACCGCTTGCCGTGCGTTCGAGTGTGTCACGTCGTTCCTGAGTGGTGAGTGAGCCGCAAAGCAATCCGATCGTCACGCGGCTCTCGGCGAGCATCTTGGAGAGTGTTCCAAAGTGCTGCCTCGCGAGAACCTCCGTTGGAGCCATCAACACAGCTTGATGCTGATTTCCGACCGCCACCATCATTGCGTGGATGGCGACGACGGTCTTTCCACTTCCAACATCGCCCTGCAAGAGACGGTTCATGGGAAACTGACGTTTCAGATCACCCGCGATTTCATCAAACGCGCGTTTTTGATCATTGGTTGGTTCAAACGGGAATCGATTGATGATCCTGGCATTCATCATGGCCGATATGGGCAGGGAAGCGGCGCGCAGTTCCGTCGTCAACTTGCGTCGCCGCATTGCCAAGGCAAGCTGCATGACCAACAGCTCTTGAAAGATGAATCTGGCACGAGCGGCAAGCAAGCTGTCTCGGTCCTCCGGCCAGTGGACGGAGACGATTGCGTCTTGAATGCCACCCAGTGGTCTTGAGAACGTGACACCATTGCCACGTATCGTCTCGGTGCCGATCCGCAGAACGGATTCAGGCAACACCTCTTGGAGCGAGACACCCAGGCACTCGACCGCCGAACGAACCATCTGCCGCATTTCGGCCTGCTTGATGCCTTCGGTCAGTGGATAAACTGGAAGGATTCTGGGCGACTGCGTTTCCCCGGATTCATCCAAAATCGTAACTTTGGGATGAACGAACTCCCATCGCAGACCATTCAGTTTTGGCGTACCGCTGATCATCAATCGCGAATCAAACGTGATCTGTTCGGCGCGAAAAGGCTGGTTAAAGAAAACGAGCCGCACGGGACCGGATTCCGTTTCCAACAACGCGCCAAAAATTGACTTGCCGGGGGAACGTGAGACGATTTCGGCATCGGTCACCACGCCCACCATTGCCGCCGGCTGCCCCTCTTTCAACTGATCAACCTTGGTCGGCGGGGCGGGGAACTCGTAGTCACGGGGGAAACAAAAGAGCAGATCACCAGCCGTTTTGAGTCCGATCTTTGCGAGTTTTCTGCTGCGGGTCGCACCAATTCGTGATCCGCCGAGCGGAAGGGATTCAATCGGTGTCGACCTTCGATATTCCGCTGTTTGATCCGTCATCAGGCTGTCCCAGCCGAAGTAAAGCACGCCCAGTCGGCGTGAACCATGCACCTTCGCGAGTTTAGCAAATCGATCTTGCTTTGGGCGGTGAACAACTCATACGCTGCGAGCGTGAATCCGTCGACCCTCACCCCACGATGAATGCGCCATGGATGGCTCACCCGTAAAGATGCGATTGCGCTGTGAACGAATGCTCGTTCGCGCCATTGGTTTTTCGACGATTGTTGCCGCGACTTGGCTGACCGGCCCGCCGGCACATGCTGAGGAAGCCGAATGGATCTGGGCGAACGGCTCGAATTCGGAACAATCCATCGCAGTCGGTTCGGCTTGCTACTTCCGAAAAGCGATCAACCTCCGCGTTCCAGCCGAAGCCC
>JBCCOI010000919.1:0-2237 GCA_039025515.1 Planctomycetota bacterium | reverse complement strand
ATGGTCGCGTGATCTACCGTCGATTGGTTCGTCCGTTTCTCTTTGCATTCGATGCCGAACGGGCTCACAAGCTAGGAATGCGGGGCTTGCAAGTCGCGGGTTATTTACCCGGTGCCCACTCGCTCTTCTCCCATTGTTGCACTGTTGAAGACCCAAGCCTGCAGTTGGAAGTCGCCGGATTGCGTTTTCCGAGCCCGCTCGGGCTGGCTGCGGGGTGGGATAAGAATGGCGTCGCGCTGCGTTTAATCGACGCGTTCGGATTCGGTTTCGCTGAAATCGGTTCCGTTTCCGCTCAGCCCTCGCGGGGTAATCCGCGACCGAGGCTTTTCCGTGTGCCCGATGAACAGGCGATCGTTGTCAACTATGGATTACCAAATGACGGTGCCGTGACGATCGCAAGACGAATCGCGAATGCAAAATGCTGCATTCCGTTGGGTGTCAACTTGGTCAGAACCAATGATCGGTCACGTACATTCAACGAGGACGAGACGATCGCAGACTACTTGGAGAGTGTTCGGTCTTTCCGTGAAGTTGCAGATTACTTGATGCTGAACCTCAGCTGTCCGAACGCCGCAGGAGGCCGTGATTTCTTCGGCATACCGGGAAGTATCGACCGACTGCTTAACGAGATCAAATCACTGGATGTGCAATGCCCGGTGTTCTTAAAAGTGCCTCCTTCGAGCTGCGTGGCAGATCACGAACGATGGCTTAGCGAAGTGGATTCGTATGACGTTGTGAAGGGATTCATGTTCAATTTGGCCCCCGGAAAGCCGAACTGGCTTCGCTGGAATTCAAGTCAAGACGAGATCAAAAAGCGGCTAGGTGCGGTTGCAGGGAGACCGATAGCCGAGCATATGCACGAATGCGTGCGAAGTCTTGCGATGCGCATGGACCGGAATCGATATGTACTCTTCGGTAGCGGAGGAATATCCGACGCCGACGATGCTTGGAGACAAATCTGTAGCGGTGCATCGTTGCTCCAGCTTTACTCCGCATTCGTCTTCCAGGGACCAAGCGTCGCAAAGCGAATTCAATTGGGCTTGTTGAAAAAGCTGGAACAAGCCGGACTCAGCCACATTCAAGAGGCGATCGGAATCGGGCTTTAAGCTTCGAAAGAAGCTCGTTCACCTCATCGGGTTTCGTTCCAAGCAATCCATGCCCATTTCAAAAAAGTCCAAAAATCTCAGTTGCTTCTTGGATCTGTTCAATCAGATCGAGCGAACGCTATCACGAGGAGACTGACACTCACAATCAAAACTCAAACTCACCGAGCGAAAATGCGCCGATACCCAATAGCAATTCTCTTCGTCATCGCGTTGTTGCACGCATTTCCCCAGTCTAGCCGCGGTGCTGATCCAGCAGAAGCGAAGACAATTGGGAGAACAGTTCGCGAACGCGACGACCTCAGTAGGTTTCTAGAGTTACTCGAGAAGACAGAAATCGGATCGCAGCTCTCTGAGAAAACAAACATTCGATATACGGTTTTCGCTCCGATCGATGCCGCGTTTGAGAAGCTTCCGCCGTCCGCACTGCAAACGCTCCTGGACCCAAAAAATGATGATCGGCTCGAGGAAGTATTTGCGTTTCATGTACTGACAAGGTCGGAGCCCGCCTTCGCTCTCGAGAAATACTCTCTCTTGCGAATGGCAACGGGACAGTTTGTTGATATCCAATACGAACAAGGAATGATCGGAGGTGCAAACTTCACGGGTGAAGCAGTTTCATGTTCCAATGGCGTGATTTATTTGATTGATACCGTTTTAACTCCAACAACGAATGATCTCTTTCAGACTCTGCAGAAGGACGGAAGGTTTTCGATCTTTACGAAGGCGATCACAGCAAGTCGCCAGGGAAAGCTCTTTCAAAACATGCACGGGCTTTACACTGCCTTTGCCCCAACCGATGAGGCCTTCGCAAAGCTTCCCAAAGAAACGCGTGAAGCTCTTTTTCGTCCGGAGAACGACGAGCGACTGGAGGATATCATCAAGCAGCATATCACCGAGGGAATATTCGCGGCGGGCAAGGTTCCGGGATTTCGTAGCCTGGGTGTCACCAACAACACACCTACATCAGCGTTCGGCCAGCAACTAAACTTCAGCCTCGTCAGCAGAAACGGTGGGTGAGTTTTGGCTCGGGGAGCTTTCCGAGCTGGTGATACAGGGCGATCTCGATGGTTTCGTAGGATTTGAAACCGTATGCCTTTTTCATTGCGAGCTTTGCCTTCGAATTCATGCCCT
>JBCCOI010000918.1:0-2244 GCA_039025515.1 Planctomycetota bacterium | reverse complement strand
GTTTCGGACGGTTGAGTGGACCATGGCAAAGGCGGGAAGCATGAAGGGGGGGCACGAAAAACGGGCAACACCCGAAAATGTCAGTCGTGACGAAGCATACCCCATCGAATGCCTCAAGTGGGCAACGGTCAATTCAGTCTCAACCGCGTTTTCTCTTTCTTCTCGCGACTCTGTTTCAAAGAAAACGATGCAACCGCTGCAACCAAGCCGGCGGAAGCCGCCCGGTGGGACGGTTTGTTTTCGACCGGCTGCGGCTCAGATTCGACTGGAACGGGAACGTGGTGTTCTCTCGTTTCATGACGCGCTGGCTCTGATTCGCGTTCGGCTTGCTTCATGCAACGGGCAATCACCTCGCGTGTCGCAATGAGCTCTTTTGAAGCCTTTATCTCGAGGCTTGATCGTTTGACTGCACGTTCGTCTTGACGGTGCGCCACAGATGACGCGGTTTTGCCCAGTCTCGACATCCCGCGATCGGTGACGGAGGTAACAGATTGAAAATCGGTCGAAACGTTTGTGTCCCGTTTGGCAACGGAACGATCCGGCGACGTTCTTGGATGGATGATCATCATCGCGATGAACGGATCATGTTCCATCGAGTTGGCGAGTTCTTGCTTCGATCGCATCGAGAAAGGCGATGCGTCGGTCTCAATGAATCTGTCTTCGAAATAAGCGAACTCATTTTGAAGCGTGAGGCCATTTCGCAACTCTTGCGAATCAAGTGCCGATTGTGATGGAAGCTCCAGCACATCGAACTCGAGCTCGAGTTCGGAAACGAGCGAGACCGGGGCAATCATTGGAACATCGTTCTGACGAGACTCGTTCGCCAATTCGAGTCCGACGTCAGCTGAATCAACATCTTGCTGCTGTTCCGATTCGTGCGCAAGACTAAGAGTCGGCTGCAGCTCCTCCACCAGCGTTGGTTCCTCAAGTTCTTCCACCAGGTCCTTGGGCGGAACGTTATGCGAAGCTTCGGATTCGGGTTGCACACCAATGGTCTCCGCCTCCATCGCAAAAGGTTCAAATTCCGCGATGACCGGTAGATCCATGTCGACGATAACCGGTTCCTCCAAGTCGACCAACGATGGAGGTTTGATGTCACCGGCTGGAGAGTCTGAATACACACTCGGCTCAAGCGCTGACTCGGCCGGCTGGTTCCTTTCGATTGGAAATGGAACCTGAGATGGGCCATAGACCCGCTGAGGTTCCACGGTAGCTTCATCCGTCAGATTCAGCAGCTTTGGTTGTTCATCAAACTGCAATGCGGGACCGATAAAGTCCGTTGTCTCCGGTAACGCTGCAAAGAAATCGGCATGCGATCCGGACGATGAGGCGAACTGAGACTCCGGGAGTGCCGGGGCGCCAGTGCCCAAACGGGCAGACGCCTCAGCCTGCACGTTGTTCCGTGTCTCATCCGAATCAAGCGAGATGCTATCTTCGGTTGTTTGAGGCGAAATTTCCTTTGCAGCTTCGTCTGCAAGTTCAACGATCACAGCGAAGTCTTGCTGCTCCGCCGGTTCGATGATTTGGTCAAAATCCACCACATCGGCAGCCAGCATCTGCCGCTTCTCAAGCCGCTGCAAAAACAGCAGTTTGCGTCGGCGTTGTCGTCGAGATCGCAAGCGAGCACAGTGGGTATTGCAGAGGACGTCCCTGTCTCCAATCATTTTGATTCTCCAGCTCGATCAGCGATTTGAAGGTTCTCAGCCGCTTTCGCTTCGTCGCGACTGGACACTCTTGTTGCAGCCGCGTTGACCGATGCAAGATCGTTATGCGAGTTTTGCTTGAGTTGCCGAAACAACTCGAGATGCAATGCCAGGTACTTGTGGAATGAATGGGAAAGTGGACTGTTTTCGATCGCGGACTCTTGAAACCGTATTGCTTCTTTAACGTATCCCTCGGCTGCGGTCAGACGAGCCTCTGACTGATCGATGGTCGCCAAATTGTGAAGCACGCTCGCAAGCCGACTCATCAAACGACCATCGGACCGCTCTGATTCCAGTAGCTCTCGAAAGATAGACGCTGATTCCAGCAGGGTTTCTCTTGCTTCACTGGTTCGACTCAACTGAAAGAGAATCCTTCCCTGGTTATTGAGGACGACGGCCCGTTGCCTTCGGACCGTCCGAGTCGGAGGCATTTGATCCAGGCCCGAGAGTGCCAGCGTCGTAAGATCGAGCGAAGCCGCGTCTTCGTTGCGTTGACTGAGTAGCGTGGCAAGGTTGTTTCTCGCGATCGCCAACTGGCAAC
>JBCCOI010000917.1:0-2249 GCA_039025515.1 Planctomycetota bacterium | reverse complement strand
TTCGCCGAGTCCATAAGCCTTGTCGAAATGAGATTCGGCCGTCACCGCAGAAGACTCTCTGCGAATTGGCATAACGTTTCGCGCGGAACGCCAACAGCAAGAACGCAATGAGTCCCAGTGAGACGCCCCAGGGACGCCAGACAAAGTATCCACATACGGACGCGATGACGGATTCGACTGCCGCGATGATCAAAAGCCTACGGAAAGTCCGCGGCGAAAGTCTCCGCCACTCAGTCCTCTCCCAGGTCGACCCGAGTTCGTCTCTCAGTTCGTTCAAGATTCTTGGGACATCTGCAATCGCAACAACTGGGACGAACCACCTGCGGGCAACTGCCGCGGCGGGGTCGACTCCTTCACCAGTGGCGCCGCCCGCCGTTTCGATTCGAATGTTTGCCAACCCAAGCCACCTAGCCCAAAGGTTCTGCTGAACGCTGACAAATTGAATGCGACGACGTGGTACGGTTGCGGAGACGCGGGTCAGCAGTCCAAATGCGATCTGAAGATCATCGCCACGCCGTCTCAATTCGTAGCCATAGAACCGAGTGACGAACCAAATCGCGGACGCGATGCCGATGGAAACGATGACGCCCACCGGAAGTAGCACACCGGTTAGCCAGCCGTTTTCGAAGAAAGAAGGGTCGGGCATGAAGCCACGAATCGATCGGTAATCAAACCAATCGCCCGGTTGAAATTGGAAGTACAAGCCGAAGAGCAGAGGAACTGCAACGAGGCCACGAAGGCTGAGCATTCCGTAAATCGCCAAGCGAAGAACGCTCGCGGTCAGCACCGTCGAAGGCATTGTCGACAGTTCGTCGGATGTAAGTTTCTCTGCGGTCGCAAGCGAAGATGTTTCGGCGTGTTCAGCCGGACCGTCGATCAGACGTTCCGGTGAAACGTCGGTCTTGGCGGCTGTCGCACCTTGGAACAGGCTATTTCGAAGCCGTTCGATGTCTTCCAACCTGAGCACGTTGAGCACGGCCTCTGGTTCTTTTCCGGATGCCGTTTCGACGCGAACTCCGGCTACGCCCAGGAGCCGATGGAGTGGGTTTTGAACGAGGTCCAGATTCTGTATTCGCTCGATCGGAACGGCGCGGTCTCGGCGCATCAACCATCCTTCATGAACGCGCAGCTCGCCGTCAACGATTTCAAATCTCAGCCGAAAGTAGTCGACGATCGTCTTGATGGTCGCCGGCAAAAGCGCAGCACCGGCGATCCACGCTCCAATTCGATTTCCACTGGAAGCCAGAAAGATGGCGAAAAAGAAGGCAACAAAGAACTGACGCACATTCTTAAACACGCCGAACAAAATCGAGCTCGGATGCAACCGTTGCGGGCCCCGTAGCAGTCGCTCGTCCAACGCCCGATCCGTTGGAGCAGCCGCTTCAGTTTCGGTCCGCTGGACGCCTTCGGCTTGTGGCGATGATGATTCGCTAGTCATCGCTCGGAGGCTCCACCGTCGAGGCATTGGAGGTTGTCTTTGCCGGGGGCACATCTCTCAAGTGGAACTCTTCGCCCGCAGGCGTCGCGTTTTCCTCTCCGGACGTGCTTTGGCGAGAAATGAGGTGGTCGCGAAGTTGACCGGCGACCGCCATCGCAAGACCTTCCAATTGCACCGAAGCGTTGCTGGTTCCTGCGGTGTGAATTGTCAGAGTTGAGATTCCGAATCTCCGCTGTAGTGGGCCTTGAGTCACGTCCGTGTGTTGGACTCTGTCATGCGGAATCACATGGATCGATTTCCAAATCACGCCGCTTCGAATCTCAAAGCCTTCTCCGGTGACCCGCCAGCGTGTTCTGTCGTATTGCAGCTTGGGAAACGAGATGCAAAACCAGGTCATGACGGCAAGAATCAACAGACTTGCAACAACGAATAGCAGCGTGCCCCAGCCGGGTGGCCAAAAAATGGCGAGCGCGGCGAAATTTACGGAGCAAATCACGGCGATTGAGATCGACCCGAAGAGAATGAAGCAGGCGATTCTCTCGGCTTTGATATGACCGATGTCCAATTTCTGTGCATCGGCTGGAAACGCAAAAGGTTCAGGCCTTTTCTCTGACCGACCTTCATCTGGATCGCCGGGTGGCTCAGTCGCGGAAGCCGTCGATTCCTCAACCGGGTCTTCTGCCTCTTTGATTTTCTCCAATGCCGACAATTCGATTTCGGTCTCGGACGCAGGCGTGGCGTCTTCTGTATTCGTCAAGTTCGTTCAGCTCATTCGTGGAGTTCCTGCCAGCACGCATTCTATGCTCGGCCG
>JBCCOI010000916.1:0-2251 GCA_039025515.1 Planctomycetota bacterium | reverse complement strand
GGCTCCGTCAACAACTCACAGACATCGATCAGCAAATTGCTCGTTGGCGCCGCGTTTCCGCTGAGATTGACGGCCTGAGCCACGCGGTCGCGACCGCTGTCAACCGTAGATCACTTGAGAACTGGGTTTCCGGTTATCGAAGCATGCCCATCAGTGACGAAACGTTGCGACGTGAGCGGATGCATCATGTTTTATCCGCAGTCGACTACCTGGCGATGCATCCTGAATGGAATGGTGGCGTGCCGGTTCACCAGCGATTCGAAGATCGATTGCTCGGACGCCTTCCAAGTTCAGGCTACATCGCGGGTATGAGTCACGGCGATTGGACAAATCGACCACATCGCTGGCCGGACGAGATCGACTTGCGTGTCGAGTCGGTTCTGGGGCATATCGACTGGTTGAATCGCCACTACCGAGGCGGTGTCCCGGTCGCGTGGTATCAGGGATTGTCATCCAACCACGGCTATCGCGGCACGTCCACCCTGGTTGATGCGCTCGGAGCGATGCGTGCGGACTTGGTTCATGCACGTCGTCACGGCTTCATGATGGCGGCCTCGGGTTACGAGCATGAAGTTCGCCGCGAGCGGAACCTGCTCGACCTTGAGCAATGCAGGCACTGGGTTGTTGCCGCGATCGATCAGTTGCTTTCTCACCGCGAGTCGCTTGTTCGCGACCGGCAATTCGCGGAAATGGTTCAATACCCTCGGTTCTTAAACACGGTGGTTGCTCCGCGCGGCTACTCGCCCTGGTACGTGGACCACGTCGATTCCGAATACGCCGCACGGACACGTGAGCTGGAATCGGTTGCCCGTGAGCTGGATGAGAGACTCTTGAAAGCGGCCGAACTGCGACGAAACATGATGGCACTGCCCATTGTGAATCAAGAATCTTCGCTAAACGCCACGCAAGCCGAGGTCGATTCGATCATTGCGGAGCTTCAATCTTTGCAGGCTCATCATCACACGCCGGCATTGAATCCGCGTCTCGCTTGGTTGGAACGAAGGCGTGCGGAATTGTTGGAGCAATTGGCGGTGCCCCATGCTCCCAAGTCAACCACTCCGCTTGCCGACGAAGCAAGCCAATGGCTGGTTCGTTTATCGGCCGGGCGTCTCCGCCGCGTCGACTGGAATCCGGCCGAGTTCACGACCAACACTGCGTCGACATCGGTCGCGTTGGTGACGATCGGTGGCCGGCCCGAAAGCGAATGTTCCGCGAACGATCGGGCATACGCCGCGCTTGCAGTACGGATGGCGGCAGCAGATCTGCTTCGTCGCACAAATCGAAGCGTTCCACTTGTCGTCGAAGCTCACCGGGAACTCCTTCGTCCGGTGGTTGACTATTCGAACCAATACGCTGCGAACAGCTACTCGTCGGGAATCGTTCCCGAAGTCAATTTGGCCGTTATTGCTGCTCTCGACGATTACGCCAAGCTGGGCAATCAAGTCATCTTGTTGGGCAGTGATGCAATCTTTGCCGAACAAGTCGCCCGACGAGGTGGACGTGTCTTTCAAATCACGGGCGAACGCGTCAGTCAGCAACATCGTCCGCTTTGGCAGCCACACTATGGTTCTGAAACATACGCGGGACCACACATCAACTCTCCGGTGCCGCTCGATCGAAATGAACCGCTGCACAGAACCGATGCGTACATCAACCGCTATGACGATGAGTATTTCCAAGATCTACCGATCGGAGCCTCCTTGGCAGATGTGAACCGCAACCTCGATGCGATCTGGCAAGAAGCATACGGAGTGTCGCCCCACAGTGTCGCTCCTCCCAGCTACCCGCCGGTTGGGCACAGGTATCATCGTCACGACGGCGAAGTTCCCTACGGCGACTCTGCCGCGATGCATTACGGTGGTTCGGTCGCGTCTCACTATGCCGAACCAGTCGCGGGAATGCAGCGGCCAACCCTGGAACCATCAGTTTACGCTTCTCAAAACGCAAATTGGCACGACGGATACTACTTCGCGGATCGATACACGACGTCTCCTGCAACCGCCCCAGTCACGCAGCAGTATCAGAACGGAGTCCCGGCTAACGCAGTCCAACCAAACATGCAAGCGATGCATGGACAGCATGCGCAGCCGGCAGCTCGGTCCGCAGAGAAACCCGCTTTTTTTTTGAACGTTGACAGCCCGATTGATCAGGCACCTTCGGTGGACGCGGTCGCGGCCGCTCGATTGAGGCGATTGAACGTCACTCACATCAACCACCTGATGAGCCAAGATCCCAATCGGTTGGCGGATGC
>JBCCOI010000915.1:0-2269 GCA_039025515.1 Planctomycetota bacterium | reverse complement strand
AGCGTCAACCTTATGACGACGCTCGCTACACAGAGATCATGAAACGCAAACTCCCCGAACTTGTCGCCTTTCTACCTTCTGCCCAATAAAATGATCCCAAACCCGTTGACAACAACTCAGATGTCTTCGGGTTAGGATTTTTGTCTTCCGATACAATCAAGGTTATTTCCGCGTTCCACCACTAGCTCTTAAGTCGGCGTGTCGCGATGTCGATCCGGCGAAATGGAGCTTCACTCTCGAACCACTTGCGATCGTCGTTGGAGAGTGAATTGGATGACGGCATTCCGCTCGCGTCGTTGCCGATAGCCTCATTTGAAATGGTTACCCATGCCGTTTGTCCGAGAGGCGCCGGAGGGCCGGGATGGGGCGTCCCGTCGATGGGTGAGTTGAGTGGTTCCCAACCAGTTTCCTTGTGGATCATTTTGATGGTGGTAAGCGGAACCTGTGCCACAAGTTTGGCCACCCCCAACGTTGCCGGTCGATCTCGAAAGTCCTCGGGGCGACCCTCCTGGACGATTTGACGGTCCTCGATGACGGCAACACGGTTGGCCAAACGAAAAGCCTCGCCGGCATCGTGAGTGACGTGGAAAGTCACACCACCCATTTCCTCATGCACTCGCCTGATATCTTTTTCGAGCGAGAATCGCAGATGGCTATCGATCGCAGAGAGCGGTTCGTCGAACAGCCGAATCGCAGCCCCGCGCGCGATTGCTTTGGCTAAACAAGCTCGGCGTAGCTGACCGCCGCTCAGTTGCTCTGGCCCACGGTTCAGCAAATCCTCGATTCCGAGTTTGGATGCCGCATCCTCGGCTCGTCTTCTTTTTTCGCTTTTTGACATCTGCGATCGGATACCGGCGACAATGGAAGTGCGAATATCGACGTGCGGATAAAGGCCGCCGGATTGCGGCATGAACGCAACAGGGCGGTGACGCGGTGCGGAGTTTGTGACGTCCTGACCATTGAAAAGGACACGGCCGGAGGACGGACGCAAAAGTCCAGCGATTGATCGCAGCAGCGATGTTTTTCCGCATCCACTCGCGCCCAAAATCACGAAGTACTCCCCATCGCCAATCGTGAGAGCGAGATCACGTAGGAAACAAATTCCCCCTAGGGAAAGCGAAAGTTCAGAGAGCTGGACACTAGTCATAGAATAGAATTGTATCCGACCTGATCGCACTCCCACCCAAATTGCTGAGATGTCGCCGGCGGGCGGCATGAAAACAGGATCTGAGACGAACCATGAGCGTGATTCCCAAGAAAAAAGACAGCTTCATTCCCAGGATCTCCCGAAGAAAAGCATTGGTGTTGGTCGCGGCCCCGGCCTGTTTGATGCCCGCCGCTGCCGCCTTTTCCGACGAAAAATCCGCCGCGATCGACGGGTCGGACGAAATCGAAGAGCCCGACTACGAGCCGAAGACGAAGGCGGAACTGCGGCGCACACTCACGTCGATGCAATTCAAAGTCACGCAAAATGAGGGAACCGAGCCAGCATTTCGCAACAAGTATTGGGACAACAAGGAAAAAGGCATCTACCGCTGTGTTGTCTGCGGGCTGTCGCTATTTTCGAGTGAAACGAAGTACAAATCTGGGACGGGTTGGCCCAGCTTTTACGCTCCGATCAAAGAAGATCATGTCGGTTACAAAACAGACTTCCATCTCTTCTACCCGCGGAAGGAAGTGCATTGCAGTCGCTGCAAGGCGCACCTTGGTCACGTCTTCAACGACGGGCCCCGTGACAAAACGGGTAAGCGTTACTGTATGAATAGCGCTGCGATGAAGTTTGAGCCCGCGTCATCGAAAGCGAAACCGACGAAGAAAGAGACCGAGCTCAACGGCACTTCGCTGGAAGGTATCGAAGCCCTCAAGGGATAGCCGCCGGTTTCGATGGGGCCGCGGGAAGCTGTGACGGCTATGAGGCTCCTGCGGTTTTTGTGCGTCAATCGTTCTGGCGACGGCGCGGTGTGGTTGTTCCGATCAAAGCGACGATAGTCACCAACGGAACGGATTCCCCAAGACCCGCCACGGAGCCGATCATGACGCGGTTTACTTCATCTCTCTCGTACCGCATTTTCGGTATCGCACTTTCGACGATTGCTGCGTGCCAATTCGCCACCGCACAGGACGATCCGGCAGCCGCGACGGAGCCGCCGCCGCTTGAGTTGTCCGAAGACCAGGATTCAACGCTCCGCGACGCGCTCGAGATGCTTGCCGACGATGACTTTCCAGAGGATTCTGGCTCGCTGGGCGATACGGCCTCAAAGTCTATTTT
>JBCCOI010000914.1:0-2276 GCA_039025515.1 Planctomycetota bacterium | reverse complement strand
GTTGATCGTCCGAGATACGACACCGGATGTCGATGGCCTCGTTCAGTTTCCCTTGATACGTTTCATCCCGGGAGCGTTCGGATCTGAATACAGATACTCGAATTCGATTTCTGAGAATCTGATCGGGGCAAACGAACTTCAGCAACTCCTGTTGGCGTCTATCGAATCCGCACTGCGTTCTCAGGAAGAGTCGGCCTCAGTCTCTTCGGAAGGTTAGGGCTTCGTCGATGTTAAACTGAGAATTAAGCCGCATATCGCTAGCCGCAGTTGTTCCCAAAAAACCGGGGCTATCGCCCATCGGCTCAGGTAGCACGAACCCAAAATTCAAGAGTTGACGATGCACTCGTCGCGAACGCTTGCAGTCACTTTGCATTGAGTTTACGCTCGCCGGCAAAGAACGCACTCGCTGGACTGGAGTTAGCCGATGTATCGATGCCTCTTGCTGTTTTCGCTCCTGGCCATCCTCACGCAAGAGACGGCGTTCGCTCAAGAAGTTCACTCGCCGGAAAGTCGTAAACCCGTTGTCCTCTCCGACGCCGCGTTGGAAATCCATCGGTCCAGCTATGTGTGGGATGGGCACAACGATTTGCCCTGGGCGATTCGTGGCAAGGCGGGTTCATCTTTCGTTGCGATGGATATCGCCGAAGACCGTCCAGAGTTGCACACCGATATTCCAAGACTGATCAAGGGAAACGTTGGTGCACAGTTTTGGAGCGTTTATGTTCCCGCGAGTCTTCGCAAGACGGGTGAGGCGTTCCAAGTCACCATGGAACAGATCGAACTCGTCAAAAGAATGTGCGAGCGTTATCCAGACACGTTTCACCTGGCACTGACTTCGAGCGACGTCAAGGAAGCTCGTCGCAAAGGCCAGATCGCTTCGCTGATCGGAATGGAAGGCGGTCACTCGATCGAAAACTCGATCGCAAATCTGCGTAGGCTCCATGCTGCCGGGGCTCGCTACATGACGCTCACTCATAGTGCGACGCTCGACTGGGCCGATTCCGCCACCGATGACCAACCCCACAACGGGCTTACCGACTTTGGAAAAGAAGTCGTTCGAGAGATGAACCGTCTCGGCATGCTGGTCGACCTCTCGCATGTCTCGCCCCAGGTGATGCGAGATGCAATGGAAGTCTCAACAGCCCCAATCATTTATTCACATTCAAGCGCCAAAGCAATCACGGGTCACGAGCGAAACGTTCCCGACGACGTGTTTCCATTGATTCGCAAGAACGGTGGCATCGTCATGGTGAACTTCTTCAGCGGCTACATCCTCTCGGACGCAGCAAACTGGATGAAAGAGATCGATGACCTGCGTGAGAAATGGCAAGAAGAAACTGGCGGTGATGAGCGGGAGGTGACGATCCGGACCCAAACCTGGGTCAAACGAAATCCGCCGCCCAAGGGCAGCGTCCACGACGTGGTCGACCACATCGACCATTTGGCAAAGGGGATCGGCATCGATCACGTCGGACTGGGCAGCGACTACGACGGCGTCCCGCAACTGCCCGAACAGCTCGAAGATGTCTCGATGTACCCTTACATCACTCAGGTCATGCTTGACCGAGGCTACAGCGCCGCCGAAATTCGCAAAGTGATGAGCGAAAACATGATGCGAGTCCTCGAGCAGGCCGAAGCAGCGGCAGCCCGATAGCCGATGAGCGATAGCTCCGGTTTCGACAGGTGAGCTGCTTGGTGATATGCAGAAACCGCGGCTAGCGCCGATCGGCTCAGAGAAACTCGGCCGCCGGCTAGCGCCGATCGGCTCAGGGAAAATCGATCGCGGCTAGCGACACTATCAGCCGTTCCTAACGTAGGCGCCACTTCACGGTGCTGCGGAGCCCGTCGTCCTCGAACTGCATGTTCAACTCGAGCGATTCGACTCGGTTGAGTAGTCCGAACGTTTTGCCGGGATCGAATGCGGGTTGGCGTTGCTGCAACGGATGCCCGTATTCACGACTGACGAGGCGGTTGTCTTGCCACACCCATTGATCACCGGGAAGCTCGGCCGGGTAAAACCCGAACAACCGTTGGTGCTCAAGTTTCGCCCGCTCAACGTCTTTCGACCCATGCAACATCAACGGGTAGAGACGCGCCAACCCCGCCATCGTTGCCCTCCGGCTTCCATCCGCCGCCGCTGCAAACAATCCCGGCAACTGCAAATCGCAAGCCCCCGGATTGGCTCGCAACACTGCCGCATCAAGAGGCGCGTGCGTCATGCTGATCACACGATCATCGCTGGACCACGGAATATTGCGAATCACCATGTACTTGCC
>JBCCOI010000913.1:0-2277 GCA_039025515.1 Planctomycetota bacterium | reverse complement strand
GCGGTCACCATCATTCAGATGACGTTGATCCTGTTAGGGATATGCATCTTGCAATCACCGTTTGATGGGACCGAATTCAAGTCACGGCGTTCCGGGAAGAAAGCCCGTCAATGACTGATCTTCAAAGGACTCGTCAATCGATATGGCATTGTTGGACGGCGTGGACGCAGTTGACCCGGTGCCTCCGCTCGTGCCTCGCATCCGGCCCACGGCTAACACGTTAGAATTTATGAACATCGAAAGAGATAGACTACCACGGCGACTGACGCCTGCCTGACTGCAATCTAGCGACGAGACCAGCGCAGATCGATCGTGGTTTTGCAATGGTCACACAGGGTGATTTCGCACTCTTCCGATGTTTCGACGGCTTCGTATTTTCCTGAGTCGCTGAGTTGCAGAATCGTGATCTCTTGCTCGACGGGATCGCCGATGATGTACCAGGGAACCGCATTCTCTTGGTAGAGCTCACGTTTGTGGAGAAGGTCCCGTTCTCGAGTCGACTCGGAAAGAACTTCGACAACGAGCGCGGGGCTGGATTCGATATGACCTTCCGGAGGCGGGCCGCAGACGACCGAGATGTCGGGCCTGATCACTGTATCCGGGGAGACGATCCAATCGATCTCAGCGAGCACTGACGCGTCACACTCTCCCCGGTCAACCGCATTCGTCAGTGCCGTTCCGAGTCGCATCAGCATCATGCCGTGGCGACCGAACGGGGATGGCGTCATTGCAACCGCGACTCCCTTCCAAAGCTCCCAGTCACCCTCCCACTGCAGATAATCGGTGACGGTGTAGTGAGGTCGATAAGAAACGCCAGGATTCATTAAGACGCGGTTCGAAGAAGTAACGCTGGGATAAATGAATATTCCTCAAGTGTATCACGAAGCGACTTAGCTGGTGATTGGACGACATGGTGTACTTGTAGAGCTTTGAGCGATCGACGACGGAGGGTAGGACGGTGATCTAATGACGACCCTCTGTTGAACCGGTCACGGGGGCGCACTCGTTCCGGCGGGGACCGAGCGAGATCTAACATCCCCACTCACGGAGAACGCTCATTCGGGTACTCGGATAAATTTTTTCCTGTAATGGTATTTTCAAACCACCCGCAGGGGCTGGTTCTGGTATCTTCAGAAACATTCTGTTTCATGGGTTGAGCAGCGCTCGGCAGAGATCTCGGAAAACGAAGCATCGATCGGCTGACGTTTTCCGCTTTTGGTTCGGGGCTGCATCGTGACGGGGGCAAAAACGTATGTCGGAGCAGCCGCAGAGCCAAGAACCGCAAGCGGATTCGAATCAGGTCAACAGCGCACCCGGATCACCCCCGGATTGGCAGCTTCAGGAATGGGAGTGTATCCAGCAGCGGCGGGAAAAGGCGCACGGGATAAAGAATGATCGATCATCGCCGCCGCAACAGGTGACCGGATTATCGTTGTCCGGAGGCGGGATACGCTCGGCGCTCTTCAATGATGGATTCTTGCAGGGCCTTTCGCACCGCGGATTGCTGCGTTACGTCGATTATCTTTGCAGCGTTTCTGGTGGCGGATACATCGCCGGTCATTTGGCTTCGCAAGCCAGATGCGAGCCGGTGAAGAAAGAAGAAGCTACCGGCGACGAAGCATCATGGCATGACCTGAAGCTTGGCAAAGAATCCGACAAAGTCGTTGAGCCGAGTGACCTAGGCCGCGACCGGGTTAGTGGCAAGGTCGACAAGGCTCGATTGGCGGGAATTGGCGGCTACCTGAGCCGGCCGTTCGTTTTCATTCCCGCCTACCTATGGTCATTCGCGTTCAGTCTTGCGTTTTACCTTGGCATCTTCGGAATCATCGCGGTGCTTGCCGCGTTGTTTTGGCGTTCGTTCGACGGCATCATTTTTCGCGAGCTGTTCGGCGAAACACTCGGCTTCTATGAGCAAGGTAACGAGCTTCTCATCGCTTTCCTGCCATTCTTCGCGTTGCTGTTCGTCACGATTGTGGGTGAAGGATTGCTGTTGCTTGCGCGAGGTCTCTCTAAACCGTATGACGCGGACGCTGCGAAGCCTGATGATTTTTGGCTCGAGAACTTTCACTCGGGTTTTCGTGCTTGGACCTTGGTCGGGTTGATCTTCGCCGCTTCCGCATCGCTCGCCATTTTTCTCGGCAACGGCAAGTCGGGCATTCGTGGCGGAAGCGAATTGATTTACCTGAATCGGTACGCGCAAGTGTTAGCGATCATCGCCGCGTGTATTCAGGTGTTGGTGTTTCTGGGACGCGACAAGTTGTTCAAGTCGGAACTCGG
>JBCCOI010000912.1:0-2281 GCA_039025515.1 Planctomycetota bacterium | reverse complement strand
TGATGATCGATTCCCCGAGAAGTTGGTTTCGAATTCGTGGATCGGTGAGTCGGCGCGAGTATGCGACCGTCGGTTTTTGCCTTGCGGTCTTCAAATATGTCATCGAGTCGATCGGGGCCTTCGCAATGACGGGCCGATGGATGAGGCCCTGGGAAGCAGTGAATCCATGGTTGGACAGCCGAGCACCCTTCCTGAACGACGAGCCGTTGATTGCCATCGTTTGGCTGGTTTTCACACTCCCCTTCATCGCGATCAGCGTCTCCATGAGCGCACGTCGCGCGGCGGACGCGGGATGGAGCCCCTGGATCGGTTTCTTGATGTTGATCCCGATTCTGAATCTCGCTGTGATCGCGATCTTGCTACTGCCTCCGCATCGTGAACCAACGCAGGAGGAGTGGCGTCGCGAACACGAGCGGCGGGACAGAATCTTGCGGTCCGCTTATCGTGCTTCTGCGGTTTCTGAGTCCGGTTTCGGAAACGAAACGGAGTTCGACAATACTCTCGTGCCGGAACGAGAATCGCACTGGGGAAGTTTTCTCGCTGCGATCGGAATCGGATGTGTGACTCAGGTCGTCGTCGGCATGGTCAGCGTTTGGATGCTGCGCGAGTATGGGTTCCTGCTGTTCTTCTCGGCGCCCGTCATTGCCGGGGCAACCTCCGGGTTTACGTACAGCACTGCTCACAAGCCGAGTTTGGGGAGTCTGCTCGGGATGGTGCTGTTAATGAATCTCTGCTCGTACGTTGTCATGTTGTGCGTCGGGTTGGACGGTGCCATCTGTTTGGCGATGGCATTTCCTCTGCTGCTTCCGCTTAGTTGCTTTGGAGCGATCATCGGAAGTGCGATTGCGACTGCGGGCTTGCGTCCTGGTCGTGATGAGCGTTTCGGAATGTACTCGAGCATGCTGATGTTGCCGCTCGCACTCATTCTCGAGCCGCTCGATGATCATCGGCCGATGCATGCGGTTCGAACGAGTGTTGTGATTGATGCGTCACCCGAAACGGTCTGGGAGCAGGTGATTGCGTTTCCCGAGATCGACTCGGAGCCTGCCTGGTTCTTTAAGTTCGGGATTGCGATGCCTGTCCGGGCACGGATTGAGCCTGCCGAAGGAACGCAGGTTCTTGGAGTTGGGGCTTGTCGATACTGCGAGTTCTCGACGGGGCCGTTCGTTGAACCGATCACGAAGTGGCAACCACCGACTGCAGATCGCGACGGCCGCTTGTGTTTCGATGTCGTCGAACAACCGCTACCGATGAAAGAATGGACGCCGATTTCGGGCTTGCACCCGCCGCACTTGGATGATGGATTTGTAAGTCATCGCGGTCAGTTCGAGATCGAACGGCTGCCCGATGGAAAAACGCGATTGGTCGGCACGACATGGTATTCGATCGATGTTCGTCCCCGCGTGTACTGGAAGCTCTGGGCAGACTCAGTGATCGGCGCGATTCATCTACGTGTCCTCGAACACATTCGCAAGGTTTCGGAGGTGACGACCGACGCAAACGAAGAGCAAAATACGCCAGCCTGATAGCAGGCAGGAAGTTTGATTTTGAATTGCAATTCGCTGTTCGCGACATCCGCAGCAGTGCTCAGGCGGCAATTCATTTCTGTGGAGTTCTACGTTTGGCGTCGCGACGGGGTTCCCTAAACGCCCTGCGTATCCGGACGATCGGGGAATGAATTCCGCACAGCCGGATCAGCAAGAAGCACGAAGGCCCAAATTCCAAATGGAATTCCCAGGAAATAGAAAGGAGTCACGAACGGAATGCAGGCGAGCATCGATCCGATGAATGCGAGCCGATACGACTCGAGAAATCCGAGCTTGGCCGCACCGATCGAAATGAGGATCAGTCCGATGAATTGTGCCGCAATCAATCCGGATAAAACGAATGAAAACGCGGGATTCAAGTTTTGGAAGTAGCGTAGTCCACTCGAAATGAGGTCGATCGAGAGCAGCGTTGCATGGATCGAAGACATGATCAACAGCGCCGTGGCGGGGCGCGAGACTCGCTTCCGAATCACGGCAGGCGTGGTTTGAATCGAGGGTTCCGTTGACGGGGGCTCGTACGGATTGATCAACGGTTTCGGCACTCCTAAAAAGATGGACAGTCAACGTCAGGCGTAATGAAGTAAGGAACGGTGGATCAATGATTGTCGCCGATCGGCTCCGTCCGATCGATTTTGACACGTTTCCATCGGGCGGAGCCGATGGGCGAGTGCGTCTGTGAAGGCGATTGAATTGTCGGGTGAAAGTCCCGATCGGGGAAGACGTTACCTCCCCGT
>JBCCOI010000911.1:0-2284 GCA_039025515.1 Planctomycetota bacterium | reverse complement strand
CGCTTGGATGGAGTAACGGCGGTCCAGCGTGATCGCATTGCCGAAGGTCACATCTGAAGCTTCAAAGTCGGTAATCGCATGGATCGCATCACCCGTCGAAAGGTCCAGGCGGAAGACGGATGCTCCGACGTTTTCCTCGTAACCGACCGAACCGCGTGGTCCGTTGGCGACGTCTTCCGGTCGTCCGTCGGTGAAGCTGGCGTACCAACCGAAGTATCGACCCGTCGTCACATCGCTTCCGAACTCCAGTTCGAAATCGAAGTTCAGGACGCCGCCCGATTGTGCGGACAGGACTCGCGGTGCACCGATTCCCGTCACGACCCAGTCGTCACCCGATGGTTCCAGGATCAAGGGCCGTATTTCAGTGGGTCCATTTAGGCCAAACGAATCCTCTTGTGCTAGGAAACGCCACTGCGAAATCCTTGATTCGGCTTCACCGAATGGCTGCGAAAGCACATAAAGTTCATCTTCGTTGTTTCGCACACCGCTGTCTGAAATCGGCGCGTTTCCAACTTGTCCGGCCGGGACGAAGGAAACCAGTCCGCCAGCGGTATTGGAATCTCCGAGAGTTGCCGCGACCAGGCTTCCGCCGCTGGCACCCGAAACGAGCCCGACCGGAGCGACGAAGCCTTCGACGCCCGCGGAGTTGTTTCGAAGTCGTTGGACCATGGCTCCACTTCCATCCAGTCGGGCCACGATGACAGAATCCGAATCACGGCCCGTGATGTACGCGAGTTCTTCACCTGGGGAAACGGTCAGGTCGGTCGGAGCCAGCATTCCCGAGACACCCGATCGTCCGTTCGCGATAGTCTGAACAAATTCGTAGCTAATCGCTGGGCCGCTTGCAGAGGCCCGAAGCGTGGTGACGAAGTTCTCAGTCGAACTAAGCACATGGACGAAGTCGCCGGTGACGATAATTTTGTCCGCATTGTTCAGCCGGAAGGTGGCGTCGTGTGCGATCCCACCGACTGCCATGAAAAGGTCTGGGCCGATGTCATAGGGAACGACCCGATAACCATTTTCTGATCCGATAAGGACTTGAAATTGAAGGGAACTCGCTTCTGCCGCCGAGACATCCAAAACCGTCTCGCCAACGGCAAGATCAATCTCGCTGTCTTTTCCAGCATCATCAGGATTCGAATCGGGAATTTCATTCAGGATTCCAGTGGCTGCTTCCCGCGTGAATGCCTTCAATCGATAAATAACGTCATCGCTGTCATCGTCGGCAAACCGGAATGTTGCCAGGACGGTCGCATCGATCTGAGTACCGTTCGTATCAGTACCACCAAAGTCGGTGGCCGTTAGATTGACAAGATTGACCCCGTCGGAGAAAGGTGTGAAATTGAACGGATCAAAACCAAAGTCCAGAAACTGCGTTTGGTTGAGCGTCAGCAGTCCGGATGCTTCATCGCGGGCAAAGGTTGCAACACCATTCACACCGGTGGTCACTTGAACGAACGAGTCCAGACTGCCAACCGTCAGGCTTCTCAGATCGGTGAAGCTGGTGATCCCGTCCACGTTGTTTTCAACGACTTGCAAGATGCTGAAATCGGTGCCGTCGATGACCAACAACGCGTCGCGCGTTTCGGACAACGCGTAGATAACACCTGGAGGTGAAGTCGCGATTTCGGTCAGTCCGCCGAACGATTCAACATCATTGGCGACGCCGATGGTTTGCAAGATCGGCTTGGTCGCGGTGATGTAGGCCGTTTGGTCTTCGCCGGATTGAGCGAGCTCAACCGCATCGAGACTGGTGATGAGCGACGGGTCGCCGCCGATTGCCATGTTGACCCGAACCGTGGGTGAGCTGCCGTCGTTGGGAACCAACGTTGCCCAAACGTCACCGGCGTTCAAAGATCGCAACACTTGCGGTCCATCGGAGTTGCGGTCGATGTCGTCGAATGCGAGCTCATTGATCGTCGTTTCGGTGGCGACGCCATCGCTGTGAACACCAATACCGATCATCGGATCGGCCAGATCAAGACTGGACACATTGGCAACCAGAACCCAGTCATAGCCAACGAAGTTGATCGCCGCAGGATGGTCCCCCAGTCCGATGTCCGCCAATCCGCCGGGCAATCGAAGTGTGGCAACCAACGCGCCGGATTCGGCCGCGTCTTGTTCGATCGTTTGCGGGTTGAAGTCCAATTCGCTGGCGTTCAGGCCATCCACGATGCCGTAGACCTGCGCGCCGCCCAGCAGGTTGGGGATGTAAGGGGTGAACGCACCGTCGCCAAGATCGCCATGAAGGAACGGGTTGAGTGCTTTCGGTCCTTCGATTTGT
>JBCCOI010000910.1:0-2289 GCA_039025515.1 Planctomycetota bacterium | reverse complement strand
GGGAGCGAGATCCGCATTCGCTTCATCGGCGATCGGTGTTTTTGAGAGAAACTCTTCAATGCGTCCGGCTTCGTCGATCGGAGCCTCAAATGCATCCACGATCGAACTCAAGTCATCCATCGTCGGGTCGGCGGCCTGCAGCTCTTTTTGGCGTCTCATTACCGCTTCGTAATCAAACGACAGCTCAGTTACCGTTGGTTCACTGTTGACCGCATTCTCGATGAACTCGTCCGAAACCTTGGGAGTAGGACGTTTTGTGAGCTGAAAAAGGAGATCGGGCT
This sequence comes from Planctomycetota bacterium, assembly GCA_039025515.1. Lineage (GTDB taxonomy): Bacteria > Planctomycetota > Planctomycetia > Pirellulales > Pirellulaceae > Stieleria. Next base: position 2,008 of record JBCCOI010000910.1, on the reverse strand, counting down.
CCGACTCTGCATCCTCATCGGATTCCTCTGCGTTCGGTCGCGAAGTATCGGTGGATGCTCTGGCGAGCGAGTCCAGCTCTTGCTGCGTTCGTTTGTCGCGTTGGTTCGAAACGTAGAAACCGATCGCGACCATCAATAAAACGACGACAGTTGTCACGGCACCGAAAACGAGGTTCCAGTTAAACGGCCTGTCTTTGGTAATCGCTTGAGGTGTGCGGCGCTCGACTGTGAAGGAAGCGTCGGCCGGCAGTCTGACGTGCTCCCCAAATCGTTCCGCTAGAGAATCCGTGAAAACAGCCGCCAACTCGGCCCGCCGGAGATTCTGAATCTCCGTAAATCTCGACTCATCGTCTTCTTCAATCGTGTGTTGCTCGAGTGCTGCGGCACTGAGGCTTGCCGACTGGGGCGGCCGTGCACGCATCGCTCTCGCTTGCCAAGTGACTGTGCCAGGCGTTGCCGGATCTTTTTCTTGCGACAAAGGCTGGATTGGCCCCTCCATAGTCCTGCCCGAATTTGTTGACTTCGATCGGGATTGTTTCTCCGTTTCGGATGACGCGTGTTGTTGGCTTTCAACAGCAAGTGAGCGATCCAGCAATCGATCTTTTCTTTGTTTCGGTTTCGCGTCGGCCAACTGTTTTCCAAATTGCTCCGTCAGTCTTTCGAGTGTCCGTTCGAGCGATGCAGGATCAAGCTTCTGCCGACCGTCGGAACGAGAGGGATCTTCGTAGCGTAACTTGCCGCCATCGGAAATAAACCAATGGTCAAGCTCGACGCGTCGCAACGGGATCCCTCGCGAGAGCGACGCATAGGCGGCCTCTCGAAACCGTTGAACGAGCAACTCGCTAATGTCGTTGCGGGGCTGTCCAAGTCGCTGCAATAGAGACGCGACCGACTCTTGAGGACTTGATCCCGAATACTCGGGCGGCGGGATCCTTTCGCGGCTTCGGCGATTGCGGCTTCTCTTTTTTCGGTTCGGCTTGGCGTTCATTCAGTCGTTCGTCGCCAGTAGCTTCACTGAGATCGATTCGAATGTTTCAACAGATTGAATCATACGACTAGAAAGCGTACGAAGGTCCGTAAACGCATTGTCAAGAAAATGGCGTCGAAGGGCAAATGCCAAGACGCGCTCGCCCCCCGAGGGAGGACGAATTCATGCCGTACCGTCTTTGCGAGATGGCTGGGGTTCGCCTCCACAACATGAATGTCTCGTGTTGATAAGTGCGGAAATCGACATCCTCAAAACGGTCGTCACAAATTTCCTGAGTCGTTCTAACGGAATTAACCAAACCACCGGGGCGGTCTGTGCCGATAACTCCGCGTGAAGCGATTCTTCCCTCGCGACGGAATGTGCGTTTTGCACCTGTTCTGACTGTCGGGGATGACTCCTTCGAAGACACCATTACCAGGGGGGATCTGGTGGGATGTGTCGCGGTATTTGACTCGCGAACGACGGTCCGGCTCATCGCCGGAACGGCTCTTCCCGTATCTCTCCACCCTTTGCGGTTCCGACTCTTGCGGACGGGTGTAAATGCCGGTCTCGCCAAGGTGATAGAGCCCCATTTGCGAGGCGGCTGCGACCGCGGAGACGTTTGCGATGCAACGAATGATTCGAAACTTCGTCAACCCACTGACAATCATGACACTGAAAAAGCCGCATCGCGGGCCCGGTCAATACGCTGCGGCGTGGATCAGCGGTCTCGCGATCACAGCCGCCGTACTGACATCCGGTTCGAGCCAAGCTCAGACGCATGCTCTCGCCAACTACGATTTTGACGCGAGCGGCTATGTCGCTCCGGCAGGCCTGCCGCCCGTCGGCATGATGCCTCCCAGTGCGATGATGCCCAACTCAATGATGGGCGGTCCCGTGATGCCCGTAGGCTTTCACGACTATGGATGCGACAGCGGCGGTTGCGACACGATGCCGATGACGGCGGCGATGGGGCAAATGTGCTGCGGCAACGGCGACGGGTGCTGCGATGGCGGTTTGCTCGGCGGCGGAGGACTTCTC
>JBCCOI010000909.1:0-2298 GCA_039025515.1 Planctomycetota bacterium | reverse complement strand
TGCGTCCAGCCTGTCTCGAGTGCTCGCCGGGTATCAATGTCAAAGTTCGCAAAGACGCCCCCGCCATTTTCCAGCATGCCGTGGCCGGCGTAATAGACCATGAGCGTCGACTCGGGACTCGCTCGCTTGGCAACCGCAAGCAACTCTCGTTCAATGGCCTCGAGTGTCGCATCGCGATCGAGCAACATTGAAATGTTCTCGCGAGGGACGCCCCTCCGGACCAGTTGATCCTTCAAGGCTACATCTTGACGATCCTCTTTCGCATAGGTCGTCAGAGAACGTTGCTGCCAGTCCAAGACTCCAACAATGAGCACAAACGTGTTGCCAGGTGCCCAGCGCCGAACTTCTTGGGCGGGGCAAACGCCGACAAGCAAAGTGATGACAACAATCGCGAGGCAATTTCTCATCGAAAGGACTCCCAAATCAAGCGACCTACGACTTCGACGTAGCTAGAACGGCCCTTCCTTCGGTCTCGGATTCCCAGCTGCCGGATTCAATCTCTTCGGAAAAGCGTCCGCCGAAACTCCAGTATAGGGAATACGATACCGGAACGAGATAGAGCACGACGATGGTCGCGAAGAACTCTCCGAACGCGATGCTGGTTGCCATCGGAATCAGAATCTGCGCTTGGATCGACGTTTCAAGCAGGATCGGCGTTAGGCCACCGATCGTCGTGATCGTTGTCAACATCACTGGACGAAATCGACGAACACCCGACTCGCGGATCGCGTCACCGATCGGCATACCACGTCGAACGCGAGCATTGATGAAGTCGATCAATACGATCGAATCATTCACGACGATCCCCGTCAGCGCAATGATGCCGTACATGCTAAAAATCGTGAGCGGTATGCCCATGATCATGTGGCCGACCATCGCGCCGAGTGCTCCGAACGGGATGATTAACATCACGAGCGCCGGTTGAACCACCGATTTGAACTCGACCGCCAACAGCACGTACATCAAAACCAAAGCGACGCCAAAACCCGCAAACAGACTGCCCAAGGACTCGGCACGCCTTTCCTGCTGACCTTCCCAACGAATTCGCACGTCGGGAAACTCCGCGATCAATGTGGGAATAAACGTCGTCTTGAAGTCATTGACGATTTCATCGGCGTTGCCGACTTCCTCATCCAGATCGGAAGACACGGTGATCGATCTGGATTGGTTGATTCGATTGATCTTCGCGTAGCTCCTTACGACATCGATTTCTGCGATCTCGGTAATCGGCCGTTCGATCCCGTCCGAGAGCCTGACGCGGACTTCGTCGAAGTTTGCGAGCAAGCGTCGGTCTTCGCGCGGATAGGTCACCATCACCTTGACCTCATGACGTCCGCGCTGGATTCGTTGTACCTCTTCGCCGTAATAGGCACCGCGAACCGTCTCGGCTAAGTCCGACGTTCGCACGCCCATCGAAAATGCCTCTGGCTTGATTCGAAAGCGATACTCCCACTTGCCGGGAACCGAATCGTCCGTGATGTCGGAGATCCCGGGATATTCAGCCAGCTTGGCTTTGCATTTTTCGACGGCGGCATCCAACTGATCCACCGTTTCGGAAGACCCCAACAGTTTGAACTCGATCGCATTTCCACCCGGGCCAAAAGAACGAGTGCCGAGCGATAACTCTTCGGTACCGACGATGGTGCCGACTTCACGGCGCCACTCGCCGACGATCTCGCGGCTCGGAATGCCACGGTCTTCGGCTTTGATCAATTCAATCTCGACACTTCCACGGTGTGAGCCAACGCCAGGGGACGAACTGGCAATGAAACCGCCTCCACCAATCGACGCACCGACAACGCGGAATGACGTCTTCGCGATCGGTGTGCCCGCTTGTTCGTAGCGATCCGCGACCGTCCAGAAGGCATCCTCAATACGTTTGGTCGCGTCCAACGTAAGCGACTCGGGCGTGCCGTCCGGAAAAACGACTCCGGCGCGGAGCGAGTTGCCGTCGACTTTCGGAAAGAAAGAGAACTTAAGGATGCCAGAGTTGTACATCCCATAAGTCAAAACCAGTGCCGCTGCACAAGACGCCATGGCAATCGAGCGGTTGGACAAAGCCCAGCCGAGCGTCGGCCGGTAAACCTTTTGGATATACCACTCCAATCCGGCCGTCGCGTAACGGTTAAAGAACATCGCGACGGGTAAGACCCACTTGAATGCGTAGAAAACCACATTACAGATTCGAAAGACCACGCTCTCCTTATGTGCCAAGTGACATGGAAGGATCGTGACGCACTCGATCAAGGATACCGTCAGCATCGCGATAATCGCGGCAGGCATGCAGGACGTGAACTT
>JBCCOI010000908.1:0-2298 GCA_039025515.1 Planctomycetota bacterium | reverse complement strand
TCAAGATGCGTTTGGCGGAAAAATACAAACTGCCGCTGATCTGCTTTATTGATACTCCGGGAGCCTACCCGGGCGTCGGTGCCGAGGAACGCGGCCAAGCGCAGGTGATCGCCGAAAGCATGTTCAAGATGAGTCAGTTGCGGACGCCGATCATCTGCGTCGTGATCGGGGAGGGCGGTTCCGGCGGTGCGCTTGGGATCGGAGTTGGGGATCGAATCGCAGTGTTGCAGCACGCCTACTACAGCGTGATCAGTCCCGAGGGCTGTGCGGGAATTCTCTGGAAGAGCCACGAACATGCACCGAAGGCCGCGACGGCGCTCAAGTTCACCAGCGAACACTTGAAACAACTCGGAGTCGTCGACGACGTCTTGGAGGAACCTTTGGGCGGAGCCCACCGCGATCACCACCAGATGGCATCACGCTTAAAGACCTATCTGTCGCGCACGCTAGCGGATTTGGAGTCGCAGCCGATCGAGCAGCTTCTGGAATCCCGCTACGACAAGTTCCGTCACATCGGCGTCTTCCTCGACAGCCCGGCCGCATAGTTGACGATCGTTATTAATCGAGACTAGCGACCACTATCCGACTTTTCCGCTCCTGCGTCTTCTCGATCATAGAGCCCCGGCCCGATCGGCTCGGCTAGCCAGATCGTTGAGACTCGAGCAAGACTCGAGCAAGACTCGAAGGCGAAAGCGAGCGAATCACAATCAAATCTGCTTGTGTTGCGAGCAGTTCCAGTCCTAATGCTGCTTGATTCACATCGGTTTTCTCAAAGTTTGCACGGTGGAGGCCGGTTGCTTGCTCCCAGACAGGTGCTAGTTCCTCTGTAAGTGCTTCCTGGTCACTCCTCGATAGTCCGACAAACTTTTGGAAGATGGGGCGGCGTAGAGCTGACAAACCCTCAAATACTATCAGTTGTCGCAATATCAGCTTCGAGTCATCGAAATGGGAGGCCAACAGGGAACTGTAGGGTGCATCGAATTCGTCTACACGTCGAAGGCGGGAGAGTCTAGCAACGCCCGTCGCCGCGGGCCGAATGGACGCGAAATCAGAACGCAATTTCGCAAAATCGGTTTCTGATAGATTCAGAATATCTTGCGTCTCACCGGCCTGAAGAACCCACTCCAAGATCGTCTTCGCAGCGGAAGGGTGGAAAGGTGACCGCGACGGACCGCGTGGTTCACCTGACTGATCCACGACGTATTTAGCAACTCCTAGATTCGAAAACTCTTGAGCGGAACAAGCAAGAAAGGGCGCGAATATCAGCCCAGCTTGGAGTGAGACCCAGGTTAAGATTCTCTGCATTTGAATCGAATTTGTGGGGCGTAACGTAATGCAACTCTTCGACATTGAGGTGGCAGCTTGATTTCTATCTCTTCGTAGGCTGTCATCAAGGAGCCTTCGGGCGACGACGATGCATTGTGTCCGTCAATGTCGCTTCCCAGTGAAACCGAGGGTTACGGCAGTTACGCGTTCTCAACGGGGACAAAGAAATATCGCAACCAGATGCACGACGGTGTTGTGGTGGATGCGATGAACGTGTTTCGGGGCGAGCGAGTGTTCGGCGGGATTCCGGCGGATCTCGCATGGATGAGTTGGCTGGAGGTGGACGATATTTCGAATGCCGATGGAACCAGTCATACACTGATGGCTGGAGAGTTCGGTGTTCAGGTGCGGGACACTTCTTCACTCCCATTTCCTTTCCCGGGTTCTGGCGGAGAAGCGGTCGGTTGGTGGGCGGCGAGCTACCCTTACAATTCGACGGCAAGCGTCTTCGGGACCTTCAACGCGAAGAAGATTTCCATCTTCGACATTCCTTCATACGAGTCGTTTCGCGGACCTCATCCCGGTGGCGTGCATATGGTTCTGTCCGATGGGAGTGTTCGGTTCCTGACCGAGTCCGTCGATGCCGTCACGCTGCGGAAATTGGCTGCACGAGACGACGGTGAAGTGTTTGAGGCGGATCCGTGGTGACGCGAGTTGTTGCGTTGGCGTTCAGCGTTTTGATGCTGTGCATGTTCTTGGCCACAGCAGGTTGCTCAGAAGCGACGCCGGGCGGAGTTCCGGTGGCGGGAACGGTGATGGTCGACGGTGAACCGTTGTCGGGGGCTGTGATCACTTTCGAGCCCAAGGAAGGAACAGGCGGGCCGGCCGCTTCGGTTCCTGTCTTTGATGGCACATTCGAAGTCACAGCCGATGCCGGGTTGCATGCAGGAACATTCGTCGTGCGTGTTTCATTGCTGCCGCCGGAAGTGCGAGCAGCACTTCCCGGCGAACAGCGGTCGAAGTGTCCGCCAG
>JBCCOI010000907.1:0-2319 GCA_039025515.1 Planctomycetota bacterium | reverse complement strand
TGCGGTTGTTCATGGGTCGAGGCATGGTGCTTCCATAGGTGAGGCGAGTGGTCTGTACGGCCGACAAAAGCGTTTTGTCGGCTCGCCATTTCCGCTCGTACCGAGCGGATTTCGCAACGATTTTCGCAAGAAATTGCCGAACTCTCGTTGGGAATCACCGAATCCGACTGTTCCCTAAAAGGGGGCGATGATGGATTTCGGGCCTGGAAGTATGAGAGCGTCCGGCCGGACGGACAAGCCCAATTGCTGACCTTGGCAAGCCCAATTGCCGACCTTGGCAAGCCCAATTGCTGGCGATGGCAAGGCCAATTGCCGGCGATGGATCCGTTCAGCACTCACGAAGCGGAATTCTCGTTTCCACATTTGCCCTTTCCGGGAGGCAATTTCCCTGCCATATTCCCGCGATTCGCGGGAAAATCCTCACAACTGGCAGACTTGCCAATCTCGGCTCCCCTTCTGACACAGGCCCATTTGGCCACACACCCATGAAACTGGAAAACGTCCGTAACATCGGCATCAGTGCCCACATCGACTCGGGCAAAACCACCCTCAGCGAGCGAATCCTTTACTACACCGGTCGGATTCACAAGATCGAAGACGTTCGCGGTGATGGTGACGGAGCCACGATGGACCACATGGATCTGGAACGCGAACGAGGGATCACGATCACCTCGGCCGCGACCACGGTCGAATGGAAAGGTCACAAAATCAACTTGATCGACACGCCGGGCCACGTTGACTTCACCGTCGAAGTGGAACGCTCGCTGCGTGTTCTGGACGGCGCCGTGCTTGTGCTGTGCAGCGTCGGTGGCGTGCAATCCCAGTCGATCACCGTCGATCGCCAGATGAAGCGGTATCAAGTGCCGCGTTTGGCGTTCGTCAACAAGATGGACCGCACCGGTGCCAATCCATTCAAGGTGGTTGAACAGCTACGCGAAAAATTGGGAGCCGATGCGTTCCTGATGCAGTTGCCGATTGGCGCCGAAGAAGATTTCAAAGGCGTCGTCGACCTGATTCGAATGGTCGCCTACACCCACGACGGCACCGAAGGCGAAAAGATCGTCGAAGGCCCCGTGCCGGACGACTTGAAAGATGAAGCGGAAGCCAAGCGAGCCGAAATGCTGGAAGCCTTGTCGATGTACGACGACAAGCTGATGGAAATGCTGCTTAGCGAAGAAGAGGTGTCCGAGGACATGATCTACGACATCACTCGCCGAGCAGTGCTTAACGGCGCAACGCCCGTGTATTGCGGTAGCGCGTTTAAGAACAAAGGCGTGCAGCCGCTGCTGGATGCGGTCAATCGTTACTTGCCGAGTCCGCTGGATCGGGAGATCTTTGGTCGTGACCCGGTGGATGAAACAAAGAAGGTGGAATTGAAGCCGGATCAGAAAGCGGATTTTGTGGGCATGGCCTTCAAGATCACCGACGACGAATTCGGCCAATTGACCTTCATGCGGATCTACCAGGGAACGATCGAAAAGGGCACCGGTTACGTCAACCAACGCACCGGTCGGACCGAACGGTTCAGCCAGATCGTGCGGATGCACAGTGATAAACGCGAAAAGATCGAATCGGCGTCCGCTGGCGACATCGTCGCCATCACGGGCATCGATTCGGCGTCCGGTGATACGTATTGTGCCAATCGCAATCAATGCACATTGGAATCGATGTTCGTGCCCGATCCCGTCATCAAGTTGTCCGTCGAACCGAAGAATCGGGGCGATGGTGACAAGATGGGCAAGGCACTGCAGCGGTTCCGCAAGGAGGACCCGACTTTCCGAGTCATGAGCGACGAGGAAACCGGCGAGATCCTGGTCAGCGGCATGGGTGAATTGCATTTGGACGTTTACATCGAACGCATCCGCCGCGAATACGGGGTGGAGATCACGGTCGGTGCGCCCAAGGTTTCGTATCGCGAAAGCCCGACCAAAATGGTCGGGTTCGATTACAAGCACAAAAAGCAGTCCGGTGGTTCGGGGCAATTCGCTCACATCAAGGGCAAGTTGTCACCGATCGAATCGGACAGCGAAGACTCGTTTGAATTCGAAGATCACGTGGTCGGTGGACGCATTCCGAAGCAGTACATTCCGGCAATCGAGAAAGGTTTTCGCGACATCCTGGGCAAGGGCCCCGTCGCCGAATACCCGGTTGTGGGAACGCGGATCGACCTTGACGACGGTTCGTTCCACGAAGTCGATTCATCGGAAAAGGCATTCTACACGGCTGCCCAAGGTTGCTTCCGCGAATATTTCAAGCAGGCCAGCCCGAAGCTGCTGGAACCCATCATGAATGTCGAAATCGAATGCCCGGAAGATTTCC
>JBCCOI010000906.1:0-2325 GCA_039025515.1 Planctomycetota bacterium | reverse complement strand
CCGGTGAGACTCGATTGGCGAGTGGCTCAGCGGAGTTCTGTGGCGGCAAAGGGGCAAACCAAGCAGTCGCGGCTGCACGTGCCGGCGGGATCGTCAGCATGATCGGTTCCGTCGGTGACGACCCCTTTGCGAAGCGTCTGATCGACAATCTTCATGAAAACCGAATCGACACCGATGCCGTGAGGGGCGAATGCGGGCAGGCGAGCGGGCTAGCCGTCATTACGGTCGATCGTGAAGGTCAAAACTCCATCATTGTTCTCCCCGGTGCGAACGAGCGCGTCACGATCGAGTGGGTGGAGCAAAACCGATCGGTAATTGAACAAGCGGACTGCTTGATCGTCCAGCTTGAGATCCCGTATGACTCCGTCATGAAGGGAATCGAGATCGCCCGGCAAAGCGGCGTACGTACGATTCTTGATCCCGCGCCTGCGCCCACAACGATTCCCTCTGGATTGTTTGGGGTCGACTTGGTGTGCCCCAACGAAACCGAGGCGGCGCTGATCACGCGGTATGACTTGGGCGAAGAGGATGCGTTGCCGCACGCCGCTTCGAAGTTGCGTTCAATGGGCGCGAGAAAAGTTGCAATAACATTGGGAGAGAAAGGGACGTTTCTTTCTACCGGCGATGCCGAAACGAAAGTCCCATCGCTTTCGATTGATCCCGTCGATACGACCGCGGCGGGGGACGCCTATGCCGGCGCACTGGCCGTCGAGTGGTGCCGAACAGATTCGCTTGAACGCGCAGTTCAGTTCGCCAGTGCAGCCGGAGCACTTGCTGCATGCAAGGCTGGCGCGCAACAGAGTATTGCAAACGAAGAAGAAATTCGATCAAGATTGTAATGAGGTTCTACGAAACCGGTGCCGGATTTCGCATCGGATGAAACTCATTCCACTCGATCCCATCAGGCAATGAGGGATCGGCCGCGAATTCCAAGTGAAGGACCCGGCGGTGACGTTTCGTCCCCTCGGTGGATCGATCACTCGCGTGACTGACAAGCGGCCTCATAGCGAGGATGTCTCCGGGATCGGCATAGATGGTGACAGCGTTTTCGGTACCTTCACCCTCACAAGTTCGCGAGAGATGCGAGCCGGGAACGACCATCAGCGGACCGTTCTCGTCAGTTACTTCGTCCAAGTGAATCCTCAGTGTCAACATTCTTAACAAGATCTCATCACCGGCAATCAAGTGCGGCACGCCTGCTTTCAGGGACGGACGAGAAACGAAAGCGGATGCCAGTCGATTGTCTTTCACGGCAATGGCTTTGTCCTTATGCCAACCCAAATTCCAGCTTTGCTCGGGAGGCTTGTCGAAGAAGAGAACTCGAACAAGACCGCAGCGATCACCCAGGTGCGTTGAAAGAAACTCACAGAGCGTCGGTGTCTTCCAAATCGTTCTTACCGCCGGAACCAGCTCGGTTACGTTGCGAACGGCGTAAACGTTTCCCCGATCGGACTTGGCACGAACCGAATTCGATTCCTGGCTAAATGCGTTTCCCATGGTGCCGATCAGCTCGACGATCACCGATTGATCGATGGCTCGTTTCAGCAAGCAAAAACCGTCATGTTCCAGTGACCACTCACTCATGATCGCACCGCGAAACGATCCAGGCTTTCACCGCGACCGGTTGGGCGTAGAGCACGTGTGGCGCTTCGTCGAAATCGAAACCCAATGGCTTACCCATCGTGTTTGCCCGCGGATGGTAGTCAGCTTTACTCAGTTGCCAAGGTGGATGGTCGATCTCGCCGCGGTAAACCCTTCCTCGTCGATTGACGCTGTAGAGGCAATACCGCGCGGTGAGCCAATGCTCCAAAGATCCGGGCTCAGCCTCGAACGATTCACCGATGCTGCGATAGGTTGCATCAAAGTCTGCCGCGGGTTCGCCGCGATGTGTTCGACGGCTTGAGTAGGACACCTCACGATGATTCTCTCGCATTGACATCTCGGCATCCATGTAGGGAAGGTTAAACGTCGCCCTCGCGACGCGGACGGCGATCTTGTTTTCGGCATCCAACGAAAAAAACCAGACGCCCGGTTTACCGTTCACCGAGACGTAAGTCCGGACATTCAACTCCAAGAATCGGCTGAGTCCTGGCAGTGCTGGCGAAAACCTTGGAGCGACATCAGTCATGAGGAATGGAACAACTCCAACCCAGGCATTTCCTTCGTGAGTGTCCAAGGTCACACCCGCAGGCAATTGTCTCGCCAGCTTGTCAGGATCGACCCGCCAGTGTGCGAACAGCAATTCAGACCAAGTCATTCGCATGACCCAGGGCTGTTGTGGCAAGGGCCACGTTCGATCGGACCGCGACGGATTCGAAGTCTGTT
>JBCCOI010000905.1:0-2326 GCA_039025515.1 Planctomycetota bacterium | reverse complement strand
GCAATCACGCTGATCCGCGAAACCGGAGCTATCGCTCGTCGGCTTATTCATGTCTAACGACTCTATCCCCGAAATCCGCTGGCACTTCAAGTTACAGACCTTCATGAATTGCCGACCTTGTCTTTACCTGACGCTCGATATTCGGGTGTTGATTTGAGTGCTGTTGGGCCACGGCATTGAAATGAAACTGTTTCAGCTTGGCGTACCAAATCGCTGCCCATTTGGCCTGTTGATCTCGACTTGCTGCCTTTCGAAACCGCTGCGGTCAACATCGCTGTGGTCCGCGTGCTTGCGGCTCCGCGGTAAAGTAGTGTCCTTGCACCTCTCCTTGGCATACATCCGTCATTTCAATCCTGGATGGTTGAAGGTACATTTTGATTCCAACCGAAAGACATCCTACGTAGACCATGGACCGTCTTCTGATTGGTTCATTGTGTACGCGCAGCCGACGTTTTTATAATCGCTGATAACCATGTGATGGTGACGGAGCGGCGGTGGTCGCCGCTCACGAACGCAAAATCAACTCCGGCCGCCCTCACATCGCTGCCGTTATCGGATACGTGAATGAGAATTGTTTCATGGAATTGCAACGGTGCGTTGCGCAAAAAGCACGAGGCGATTGACCGGCTGAATCCGGATCTCATCGTTGTGCAAGAGTGCGAGGATCCTGAACGCTCAACGAAGGCGTACCGCTCGTGGGCCGGCCATTACCTGTGGCATGGTGACAGCAAGAACAAGGGCATAGGAATTGTTGCTCGCTCTGAACTAACGCTCAGGCGACTCGATTGGGACGATGACGTTTTGCAGCTATTCCTCCCTTGCCATGTTGACGAACGTTTTGCTCTTCTCGGTGTCTGGACGAAGCATGCTCATTCGCCCAATTTTCGGTACATCGGTCAGCTTTGGAAGTACTTGCAGCTGCACAAAGAGAAGATGGCGACCGATGAGTTTCTTCTTTGTGGTGACCTGAATAGCAACAAATGCTGGGATGAGTGGGACAGATCGTGGAATCACACGGACGTTGTTCGAGAGCTAGAGGAAATTGGAATTCGCAGCATCTATCATGATGAGTTTGACGAGCCGCAAGGATCAGAGACACGTCCAACGCTTTTTCACCAGCGCAATAGATCTAAGCCGTATCACGTCGACTACATGTTTGCGTCGACTGGGCTGTATACTGAATGTTCGATGTCGGTTGGTGATGTTGAGGATTGGCTTGAGCTTAGCGATCATATGCCGCTGACGCTGGAATTCCGATAACCAAGGAACGGCCCATCATTAACAAGCGTGTTTTTGAAAGTCGCCCATCGGCTCCGCCCGATGGAAACGTGTCAAGATCGATCGGACGGAGCCGATCGGCGACAATAATTGATCGCCCATTCCTAAGTGGCGCGGTTCGTAGTGGATGAGGCGACCAATCCCCGAACCTATGGACTCGTCGTGTTACCCACTTACGCCAGAACTTGATTGGCCGTTCCTTACCGAGATCGAAAGCCCAGGATTCTCGCTCTCGGTGCCAGGCCGCCCGTCGCGATCGGCTGATCCAAGAGGTACGTCCCAATGTTGCCGGCCTTATCGGTCGCGTCCACGCGCAGAAAGATCCTTGGCGGCAACTGCGGGTCGGCGGGCCAAACGTAAGAACCGTCATTTCGAAGCCCCGCGGCAATGGTCGTCCATGGTCCTTCGAGTGAATCGCTGAAGGAAATGGCGATCGGACGAGTCATCAAGTGATCGTCTTCGCATTCGTATTCGACGATCAGCGAACCCGTTCGATCACCGCGACCATAGCGGGCAGAAGTGATTTTCACCTGCGGCAATTGCTGATCGACGACCACGGCAATGTCGGGCGAATCACCGGAAAGCGGGCGAGGACTGGAAAGGCCGTTATTGCCCAGCACAACCATGCGAAAAGCGAAGACGCCCTCTCCCTTGGTTTCGATGTCGAAGGGGCTGGAACCATCGCGGTCAGCGCCCCAACGCTCCCACGTCTCACCTCCGTCCAGGCTGCCGTACAGCTCGATCGCCTGCGCGCCGAGTTCACCGATTGCCTCCAGTTCATATTCCAGACTGAATTGGTTTGAATCGCTGTAACGGAATGGGATACCGCGATCGAGCTGCGCTAAATCGAATCTTTGCTGCGTTTCACGATTCGCACGCTGATTAGCTTCGGACTGTGCTCTAAATTCTTCGACCCGTTGACGCTCCGCTCGCATCGATTCGCGTGACGGCAGTTCTGGCGACGGAGCGGGGATCGATTCAAAACCCGGCGTCGATTGCATCGGCCGCATTGCTTCCGAGAGTGTTCTTGGAGCGTTCGGGTCGACCG
>JBCCOI010000904.1:0-2327 GCA_039025515.1 Planctomycetota bacterium | reverse complement strand
TGCGGTTTCTCTCATCGGTAACTTGGTCGCACAACTGTTCGCCTGATTGAGGACGGGTAACCAACGGATGCACGACGAGTCGGCGAGTTGTGGTTTTTGAAGTGGTTGATCACTCGCGCCGACCGCGTGATCCTTTCCGTTCGCCGGCTCGCAATTCCCGAACACTTGCCGTCCAAATCGATGGGGTCGTCGCACGATGAAGTTTAGTTTGCGCTCGCTACTGGTAGCAGTCGCTCTTTCGTGTTCTATCGCAGCGGTGGTTCGGTTTCAGATTACGAACTCTGCACTGAAACAGCGTTTGCAATCGCTCGAGCTTGCTCATGGAATACCAACGGATGGGGATATTGGGGCTGACGTTACGCATCAACTTCGTGATCATCCCGGTCCCGTGACTGTTACCAATTCTGTATACGACTATGGCACGGATAGCTTCGTTGTTGAACTTCGATTCCGTGATCCTGACACTGGCAATGATCTGAACTCAACTTTTTCACTTACGCATGAATCGACAGGTCACTACACGGGTAAGTTCGACGATGAGCGTTTCTTTGCTGACGTACCTGAGGTCGATAGTCTTTGGCTGTCCGTGATTGCTTCACCTAGACTTTCTCCCGGTACTTATTAACTGAGCGGCGAACCACGCGATGCACCGGAGTCGCGTGTTGAGTTTTTTGCCAACGGTTGAGTTGACCGACGCGACCCGGTGATCGCGAACGTTCTGCGATGACCTCACACACGAAGGGTTCAGTTTGTTCAGAAACTTTCTTCGCCGTTTCCGTCCGAGATTCTCGATGCGAACACTACTTTGCTTACCTGTAATGGTTGCGCTGTATTTTTCGCTGGGGATCGCTACAAAACAATACGGTCGTGCGGATGTCACTCGCGTGTTTGAAGCTGAGCACGGCGGCGGTCTGCCTGGTTATGTATGTCCACTCGTCTTTGAGCACTGGCGAATGAAGGCAATTGGTGGTCCCAATGCATCTCCCAACGGCGAAGTGGAGGCACGTTACTTTTTATGGTTTTTTGTATTCGTTTGGGAGACTCCGTACGTCCGGACACAGCAAGTTACGATGCGTGGTCCACAGACGTTTCAAGACATATCTCGGGAAACTTCTTGGGCATCGTCGTGGCGTTGATCCGTCACCAAGAAACGCAGAACCATCGGATGCACGACGAGCGGCGAAGTCGGGGTTGTTGGAGTGGTTGGTCGCTTGTCGCCGCCGCGTGATCCGTAGCGTTCCCCAAAATAACGCAGGCTCTTGACAGTAGATGAAACCGCATCGTCCGCTGAGATCGAGGGCGAATCAGATTTGCAACAAGACGGTTTCACGTGGGGCAAGCTAATTCGCTTCGAGCTTTTCGCGATTTCTTGGGTCGCTCAATGTCTGACCCCATTGGTTCCATTTTTGCTACACCCTCTCGCACCGATTGTCGGCGTAGCCTGGATTGTCATTCTCCCTATCAAGATCACTGACGCCTTTGAAGATGTTCAACCGCGTTTGCTCGCGATGACAAAAGTGATGTCAGCAATCGCGCTACTGATGTCCGCATCATTGGGCGTGTTCGCATGTGTTGCAAGCACACTAAGCGGTTTCGGTGTTGATTCGATTTGGATGTGGGTAGCATCGTATGCGTCAATTGCATTGCTGTGGCTGTTGACGTTCCTAGTGCCATTTCCGATCAGACGAGAGTTCACGTGGCCGGAAGGCCTCCCTTTTCTTGACATACCCGATGAAGATGGGGAACAATGACATCCACCGAAGGACGCGAGCTGAGCGGTTTGGCAATGGTGGACTCTTTCGCGCGTCCTCGGTGATGTCCGCCGTTATGGCAGCAGAGCAGATATGCGTGACGCTGACGTGACTGACCATTCTTCCTCCGGCGTCTTGCAGGACAGCTCGGTGGGTAGAATTTCGAACAGTGGCAGATGTCGCCGTTAGCATTCGTTACCCATTGTAAACGAGACAGGTTTACTACCCATCGTAAGCGTGAGAAGGAGCATTTGGACGGCAACAAAGCGGGAGTGATTTCACAAAGCTTCCCGGCGTTTCGTGGGCTTATCTTTCACTTGTTTCACGTTCCCGATCAACGATGGATTTGCTGCATTCAGCAAGCCTGAGATGAACGTCAACAGGAATTCGTGCGTGTTGAATTGCTTCCTGTTTCGTCACGTCAGTTCTCCTTCGGTCACGGTACAATGGTGGTGTCCTTGTCGGTCACCAAGCGTACCGAAGGTGTGCCATAACCATCGGATACACGACGAGCGGCGAAGTCGGGGTTGTTGGAGTGGTTAGTTGTCTGTCGCCGCCGCGTGATCCGAAACGTTC
>JBCCOI010000903.1:0-2328 GCA_039025515.1 Planctomycetota bacterium | reverse complement strand
GGAGCATTCGCGGGCAGCGTCGAGAAGAATCGCTCGATGATGGCATCACGAAGAGCCTCTGCGACTTCGACGGCCGTCATTTCCGCTCGCACGTCGATCGTGTTTCCACCACTGACGGTGGTGTTCCGAACGTCCAGCAATAAGGAGTTCGATGTCAGCGTCATCGCTTCTCCGAACTCTACGGCGTTCCCGAGGTCCGCGATGTTGTAGTTCATCACGACCGGCGGATTTGCGTTGACTGCCGCAACAATGATCGCTGAGATTTCTGCCGAACTCAGATCGGCCACCGTCAGCGTTCCGGTCAATCCGGCGGTGAGGTCGATTTCGTTCTCACCCACATTGATCGTCCTGGTGCCGTCATTGAGCACATAGACTTGGCCATCCAAGGTGAATTCCGCACGTGTCACCGTGCTCTGCGAATAAGCATCCGCAATTTCGGAACCTTGGGGCGTGATCAACGTCGGCGGGAAGTCCACGGTAAAGGCTTGCCCGCTGATGCGAATCAGTTCGCCTTCGACCAGGTCCGATGCCGCGACGGCACGAACGGTCGTGCTCGCCGTAGCGAATCTGCCGGCCGTGGTGAATTCGATACGCAGCGAAAGGTTGGTCAGTCCGGCGAACTCGGAAAGCGACACGCGAGCTTGACGCCACGTGTCGGTGTTGTCGAACAGCTGTTGCTTGTCGACATCGATCGTATCGTTGTACGGCGCGACGACCGGTGGATCGTCAAACTCGTCATCCGCCGAACCAATGCCACGGGCTGTCGTGTTCAACGCGACCGCGTGTTCCGTTCCATCGGGCTCGACGACATACACTCGCAACGCATCGGTTCCGCCGCCACCATCGGCCTCAATCAGATAGTTGAAGTAAAGCGTCGGCAAGTCGCTCGGCGAGTAGTCAGCCAACGAGAACGTTTGACTTTGGATCGCGCCCTTCGCACCGCCGGGGAAGTTGTACGTTTGATTGACGCCCTGCCCGTCTCGTCGTGGCGTCGCAGTCGGGAATTCGACCGGGTCAGAGTAATTCGATTGGAACGAAGTCTCATACGAGAATGCCAAGGAGCGGTTGGGAGTACCACCCGTTTCACCGTGGCCGGGATCTTCGCCTCGCGTGTTGGTGAAGTGCCACAAGTTGTAATCGAGAGTGCTGAAGTCCAACCCCTGCGCGTTTGCCACGCCGGTCGAGATCATCGAAACACCGCCCGCGAAGTAGGGCAACAATTCTCCGGCCGTGTTGAACGCATAGATGTTGCCGCTGGACGTAATGCCGAACAACACGTTGGAGTACGCACCACCACTGACGCTGTTCGGGCCGGCACGCAGACCGGTAAAGTCTTCGTTGAGACGCAGCAGGTCGGTTGCGGTCGTGACGTAAGAACCG
Organism: Planctomycetota bacterium; assembly: GCA_039025515.1. Lineage (GTDB taxonomy): Bacteria > Planctomycetota > Planctomycetia > Pirellulales > Pirellulaceae > Stieleria. Next base: position 948 of record JBCCOI010000903.1, on the reverse strand, counting down.
ATGGTTCTCGCGCCGTTGACGAACTGGTTCGAACCGGCCGTTAATTCACCATCGGTGACTCGGAACAGACTTCCGTTGTCGCTAATTGCGTACAGATCATTGCCGATGAACTCGGCACCCGTGATCGTTCCGCCGTTGGGCACACCACCGGCAACCAAGTTGCCACTGACGCTGGTGATAAATCCTCCTCCGATCGCGACACTGCGATTGAGTGCCGTTGCCGTGGCGGAACCGCCCAGGTTGTTGATCGCCAGAGCGATTTTGTCGGCGACTTCGATCGCCAAATCGTCCAGCTCAAGAATGATCGGTGTGCGACCGACCGTGACGCCCGCCGCTCCACCGCCGACCAAGCCCTGCGAATTCACAGCGACCGAGGCGGCGCCGGGAACATTGAACGTTAGTCCGCTGGTGGTGACCGGGATGCTTTCGTTGGTCAACGCATCAACGATCGCCGTGAGTACCTCTTCGCTGGACGACGTCTCGTCAATGTCGATTGCGATGTTTCCAAAGGCGACTCCGTCATTGCCGACCGAGTTGACGCCGGCTCCGAACGTTTGGAAGGTCGTGCCGTTTTGGAAGTTGATTTCATCGCCGAGCACGCTCGCCAGTGTATCCGGCAATTCGCGTTGGATCGCGAGTGCGAGGTCGTTCGCAATCGCTTCCGGTGATCTTGCCTGACCATCGCTCAAACGGATCGTGATCGGTACGCCGCCGAAGTTCGGAGTGCCTCCCTGGTCGACAAATTCAAACCGTTGGAATCCGCCGGACGGACTCTGGACGGTTACCGATTGCCCGACGTCAAGACCGCCGTTCGCATCGACTTCCTCGATCATCAGGCGGGCACCCGTATCGAATTCGAACGTCGTCCCGCCGATGACCAACGTGTCGCCATCCAAGATGGGCGCTCCGGTGATCAGGACATCGCCGCCGAAGTCGAACTCGAAGACG
>JBCCOI010000902.1:0-2336 GCA_039025515.1 Planctomycetota bacterium | reverse complement strand
TCCTGAAGCTCTCGCTGGCATCGTTCAGGCGTGATCGACTTCATCAGCGCGACCGCGTCTTCCGCTTCCAGTGTTTTGGTTTCCAGCTTCCGCATCCGTCCATGCAACCTGAAGACAGGCGGCTGCCCGACGACGATGTGGATGTCGCTGACGCCCTGCTTGACGGCCGCCTGCAGCAGCTTGTCGATCAGAACCGTTGCCATCGCTCAATCTCCAGCGGTCGGATGGGTCGAAAAGAAGAGAAGGGATCAGCCTCGAGTCGAATACAAACCGATTCATCTCGGTCTGCGTGTGCGGCATTGCTCGCGGGTCAACGAGGTTGTCACCATTATCTCGACGATTCTCAGGACTTCAAAAAACTTTGTCGCAGACCCAAAAAAAGACTCGAACCCACCCCCCCAGGCGAACCACTGCAAAAACCGCGGCGTGTTCGAACTTTGCAGAGCGATGAGACGCCGAGAAGCATCACGCAAAGCTTCTGCGGTTCTGCTCGCCGTCCAACGGGCAATCTGCTCTGCATCCCACGCCCCGCCTACAGCGAATCCAGATCCTCGACGAGGTGGTGAAGTGCCAAATCCTCTTGTTCGGTCATCTTGGCGACGCGATGAACCTCTTCGAATGTGGTGATGCCTCGAATGACCTTCAGCATCCCATCAGCGTAGAGCGTCGACATTCCACTTTTGATGGCCTCGACCCGCAATTCCTTAGTGTCTGCTCCGCGGAACATCATTTCTCGAAGCCTTCCGTTGATCACCATCAGCTCGTAGATACCGATACGGCCACGGTAGCCGCTTCGGCCGCAATACGGGCATCCCTTACCTCGAGTGAACTCGGCCTGGGCGACCATTTCCGGTGGCAGCTTTGCGTCAGCGATGATGCTCTCGCTGGGCTGGTAGCGGACCTTGCATCGAGGACAAATCGTACGCACCAATCGCTGTGCCAGGACGGCGATCACCGAACTTGCGACCATATAACCTGGTACACCGATGTCCACCATTCGGCTAATAGAACTGGGCGCATCGTTCGTATGCAGAGTACTAAAAACCAGGTGTCCAGTCAGTGAGGCCTGAATTCCCATCGATGCGGTCTCGTGATCTCGCATCTCACCGACCAGAATGATGTTCGGAGCTTGACGCAGCATCGAGCGAATGATGCGTGAGAAATCCAGCCCAATGCTGTGCCGGACTTCGACCTGATTGATGCCGGGCAGGTAGTACTCGACTGGGTCCTCGGCCGTGATGATTTTGCGGTCGGGACGATTGAGCGCGTTCATCGATGCGTAAAGCGTCGTCGTCTTTCCGGAACCGGTCGGCCCCGTCACCAGAATGATTCCATTGGGCCGCCGGATGAGCGAATTGAACGTCCGATAGTCACGTTGACTCAGGCCGAGCTGACGCACACCGACCTTGATGTTGTCCTTGTCAAGCAGCCGCATCACGCACGACTGACCGTGGTTGGTGGGGATAATGCTCACCCGCAAATCGAGCTGTTTGTCACCCACCGTGATCTTGATCCGACCGTCCGTCGGCCTTCGCTTCTCGGAAATATCAATCTTCGAGAGGATCTTGATCCGCGCGATCAAGGCAGAGAGCATCCGCCGTGGCGCGCTCTCACGTTCCACGCAGACGCCATCGATCCTGTAGCGAATCCGCACACGCTCTTCGAAGGGCTCGACGTGGATATCACTGGCACGCAGCTGAACGGCTTCCTGGATCATCAGATTGACGAGCCGAATCACAGGAGCACTGCTCTCATCTCCATCGTCCGTCGCCTCGCCCGACGAATCACCAGATTCCGTCTCGGTAAAGTCGATCGCCGTGTCGGTGAACTCCTGGAGCATCGAGTCCGCCGATTCACCTTCAACCTGCCCATAGTACTGGTTGATCGCCCCCTGGATGGCCTCCAAGGGCGAAAGCGCCGTCTCGATCTTCCGATTAAGGATGAAACGAAGCTTCTCGATGGTCTCCAAATCGAACGGGTCAGCGATCAGAATCCGTAGGGCGCCGTCTTCTTCCTTGAACGGCAGGACCATATTTTCCCGCGCGACGGATTCCGGCACGAGTTCGATGACTTCATCCGGAATCCGCTCTTGCCGAAGATCCACGAAGGGAATCTTGTGGAATTCTGCCATCGCCTCGGCGACTTCCTCGGGCGTAGCGTATTCCATCTGAACGAGGACTTCGCCGACACCTTTCGAGGTGTCTCTGGCGACCCGTTCGGCTTCCGAGAGTTGATCAAGGCTGATGGTGCCGCTGCGGAGCAGCAGATCCGTGAACTCTTGCATGGCCTGACTCATGATCGCAACTCCCGAGCGATATGGAAAAGAAAAGTCGCAT
>JBCCOI010000901.1:0-2338 GCA_039025515.1 Planctomycetota bacterium | reverse complement strand
TGTTCCATCCAAAGGCGCAATCGTTCGCGATCGCTTTGCGGTTCATCGCCTCGACCAACGAGAATTGTGGCCCACAGCTGCGACCAGTAACTTGCAAAATCGGGCGACGACAGCAATCGCTCAATCGCCGACTCACGGTCTGGCGACTTCAAAAACTCACTGAGCTCATCGTTCGTCGGAACTCGGCCGGCTAGATCCAAGGTTAGCCGTCGGAGGAATCTTGCGTCGTCGACCAATGCGGTCGATGTCAGCCCCTTCTCCGCATGGTGCCGAGAAAGGATCTGATCGATCGGGTTCGACGCACCACACGTCGAAACGTCGAGCAAGATCAGTGCGATCATGAAACGAAACATCAGTTGATCCCCACTTACATCCATTTCGCCGAAGCGTTGATTCGCCGGAGTCTTCGCAAACGCTTAAAAGTCGTCGCGTGCGAGTTCCGACTCCAATTCGGCCGCTCGTTCAAAAAGCTCATCGACGACAAATTGTCGGTCAGGACGTATCGTCAAGCGGTCGCCTTGCTTCTCAAAGAGTTCGCGGACAACCAACTTAACCGGATCCGGACGTGCAGCTTCCGCCTCCCGCCGCATCTCAACGAACATCACGAATGCTCCCGAGTCACCAAGTGCTTCCTTCAATTCCACGTCATCAATCTTTGAAATCACGGTTCCGACTCTGCGTAGATATCTTCGCAGTCTACGGCTGATGGAAAGCAGTTCGCTCGCGCGCTCGTTGACTTCTTGCACCGCGTCCTCACGGATTTTGAGCCCGCCGCCTTCTTCGATCATGATCTCGCGGAGTCGGGATTCGATTTCGCAGGCGATGTCAAACTCGGCGTAAGGGATCTCACTCGCGATGAAGAACGGCATCACGTTCCCTGTCAGTGATTCCTTGAATGAACTCGTTGCTTGATCGTCAGTGTCCAGTGTCGCGGCCAGCTTTGTTAGACGAGCCCGGACCTGCTCACTGCGGCCCTCCGCCCGCTCGGCGAGTTCGATGATTTGGTGGATATCTTCCCAAGCTTCTTCCTCGCGAATCACCAAGCCGCCCGGTGTGTCTTTCGAGATTTCCTCGAGTTGCTGAAAGAAATCCTCGACTTGACTGGCGGGCGCACGGCCGCGTCGTTCCGAGAGTGTTGCCGCAACGATGGCCTTTCCCGCTTGCCTTTTCAGCATGTCCACGAAGCGACGGTGACGATCGTCCGCGGTGGCAAACTCGTCTGCGAAGGAATCAAGTTCCAGCTCCAGAATGCTGAAGATTTTCTCTGCCGTGGAAAATCGTTCCAGTTGCGCTCGAGCGTCGGCGGACAACGTGGGAATCACTATCATCTTCTCGCCCCGCGCAACGAGAGTTCGCTCCATCGCCTCGGAAATAAATAGGTCGATCGGATCCGACCGGCCTTCGAATGCCTCCAAGATCAATGCGTATCCGATCTCGTTGTCGGTGAGCAAACGCCGCATCATCTGTCCAGGTATCGAATCGTCTCGTAGGTCACCCGCGAGTTTTGCGAACCTCTCTTGAATCGACAAATTCACACGCGCTACGCTCGCCGCTTCCAGAATCCAATCCTCGGAAGCTTCGCGACTGGAGGGAAGCAGCTTGTAGTTTGAATCGGCGGTCTCTTCAAAGTACTTGGCCATGAAATTGCCGACTGCTTCGCCCCGCATTGATTCGCGTTCACGATCGGCCAACTCATCCATTAGGCCCGCAAATGCGATCCTTCCGGATTCCGTATCAAGCAGTTCAATGATACGACCGGTCGCGGTGTCCGATGAATCGAGTTGAGTTTCCAGTCGCTGCAACTCCGCTTCCACTTCGCCGGCGACCACACGCAACGGTGAATCTTCGTCTGGCTGTTCTTGTGCTGCCTCGACCAGGCGAAACTGAAATGCCGAGACGATCATCAATCCGGCGGCGAGCAAGAGAAAACACCATCGTTGCATGATTCGATCCTCAGAAGGTTTTTGATTGAGTAGTCGCTTCACCCGATCCAGCAGCGGCGGTGCCGCCATCGCTTGTACGCCAAAACCCCCGACATGCCGGTCGGATGCTTCACTGCCCATTTCGACCAATCGCACAAGCGCGGTGGCAAGACCGACGGCATGCTGCAACAGGTTGGCGAAGCGGTGGATGCCATCGCTCGTGTTAGCACCGGCAGCGTGGAACAGAGCGGGGCTGAAAAAAACGGCATCTCCTTTGGCCAGCGGCAACTGTACGTGTTTTTCCTCAAAGAGTGCCCGGAAGTCGTCTCGGCGCCACGCCGCATAGCCCGCACGATAAGCCTGAGAGAAGGGCAGCAATTTGGTCGGGCCGCTCTCCAATGGACTGTCGCGGTGCG
>JBCCOI010000900.1:0-2342 GCA_039025515.1 Planctomycetota bacterium | reverse complement strand
CTCCGCCAAGGCGCAGGAACAGGCCAGTGCGAGGCACAACGCAAACAACTTCTTCATCGGTTGGAATCCATTCAGAGGGGGACGGGAACTGCTATACTATAACGTTCATCGGTTGCTCTGTCGCAACCGGTCGCTTTTGTCGGCGCGATCGATCGCGCACATTTGCATGGGACTATAAACCAATGAAGCTATTTCGATTGCTAGCCATTTTCATGGCGGCGTTCGCCGTTGTTGCTTGCGGCGGCGAAACCGAGACCACTGTTGAAACCACCGAATCCGCGTCGACCGAAACCGATGAGCTGGCGGTCACCGACGCCGAGCTGGAAGGCAACCCGTTCCTCGCCGACTGGGACACGCCTTTCGGTGTGCCGCCGTTTGATGTGATTTCCGACGATGACTTCCTTCCTGCCTTCAAGAAGGCGATGCTCGAGCAGCGCGACGAAATCGAAGCGATCGTGGACAACCCGGATGCGCCGACCTTTGAGAACACCATCCTCGAGCTCGAGTCGGTGGGCGGACTTGCCATCAAGGTCGGCCTCGTTTTCGGAAATCTGACCGGCACCGAACTCAACGCGAAGAAGCGTGAGCTGCAGGGGATTATCTATCCACTGTGGACGCGGGAGTCCGACAACATCACGTTTAACGACACGCTCTGGAATCGCGTCAAGACGGTCTACGAGGCGCGCGATACGCTGGATCTCGATGAGCAGCAGGCGCGCTTGCTCGAGCTCACGCATCGTGCGTTCGTGCGTTCTGGCGCAGCGCTTGACGCCGACACGAAAACGAAAGTGGCGGCGATCAACGAAGAGCTGTCGGGCCTGACGACCAATTTCGGTCAGAACCTGTTGAGCTCAACCAAGGCGTTCAAGCTCAAGATCACCGACGAAGCGGACACCGCCGGATTGTCTGACTCTTTCAAGTCCAGTATCTGGAACGAAGACGAGAACGCTTGGGTGGTTACCCTCGATCGCTCGGTCTACGAGACCTTTATGACGCAGTCCGAGAATCGCGACCTGCGTGAACAGGCCTTCAATGGATATCGTCTGCGCGCGAGTGAGGGCGACGTTGACAATGGCCCCATAGCGATCAAGGTGGCGCAGCTTCGGGCGAAGCGCGCCGCCCTGCTGGGTTATGAATCGCATGCGCATTACATCCTCGAGTACAACATGGCGCGCACGCCGAAAGGTGCGGAAGACTTCCTGCTTCGCGTCTGGGAACCGGGCCTTGCACGCGCGAAGGAAGAGCGTGCCGATATGCAGGCCATGATCGGTGATGCGTTCACCTTTGCCGGTCACGATTGGTGGCACTACTCCGAGAAGATTCGTAAAGAACGGTTCGATATCGATGAAAACGAATTGAAGCCGTATTTCGAGCTTGGCGCGGTCACCGAGGGCGCTTTCGAGATGGCAGAACGCTTGTTCGGTATCACGTTTACTCCGCTGGATGCGCCGGTTTGGAACGACGTTGTTACGGCATATGAAGTCAAAGAAGCGGACGGAACGCACCTTGGCGTTTTCATGTTCGATATGTACGCGCGTGACTCCAAGCGAGGCGGTGCTTGGATGAACAGCTTCCGTCAGGCTTCGAATTATGCCGGTTCGAACATCCGACCGATCGTCTCGAATAACATGAACCTGACGACGCCAGCGGCCGGAGAGCCGACCCTACTTCGATTTGACGAAGTATCTACGCTCTTCCATGAGTTTGGTCACGGCTTGCACGGGATCATGACGAAAATCGATTACCCGACATTCTCCGGTGTTGACGGCCCGCGTGATTACACCGAGTTCCCGGCACAAATCCTCGAGCACTGGACTGCGGAACCGCAAATGCTCGAGCTTTACGCAAAACACCATGAGACCGGTGAGGTGATCCCGGAGGCGTTGGTCGAACGCATGCTTGCGGCGGCAAACCACAATCAGGGCTTCAGCACGACCGAGTATATCGCTGCATCGTTGCTCGATCTTCGCTGGCACATGCTGACTGAGGAAGAGGCGGCACAAATCACGGACGCTTCGGCGTTCGAAGAGAAGGTGCTAGACGAATACGGGTTGATCGACGAGATTGAGCCCCGTTATCGCTCACAGTACTTCAGTCACATTTTTGCGGGTGGGTATTCCGCCGGTTATTACGCTTACCTTTGGTCGGAAATTCTGGACGCTGATGGCTTTAATGCGTTTGTTGAAGCGGAAGACATCTTCGATCAGGAAGTCGCTGGACGCCTCAAGAAGTGGGTGTACGAGGCGGGCGGTTTGCAAGAAGCCGACGCGTTGTATCGCAACTTCCGTGGCGCCGATCCGAGTATCGAGCCGCTGCTGACTGGTCGCGGTTTTGAAGCGGGT
>JBCCOI010000899.1:0-2344 GCA_039025515.1 Planctomycetota bacterium | reverse complement strand
GGTGAAGATGTGGAGCTGAGTCAGATCACCGTGGAATGTGCCGATATCGAAGACGTCGACGAGACGGCTCAGATCATCGAGACGATTCTCAAGAAATATCATGAGAAAGAAAACTATGCGGTCGTCGTTCCCCGAGAGCTTTTGCGTCAAGCAGAAAGAACACGCACCATGTTCAACGTGCTCCTTGTCGTGATCGCGGGCATTTCATTGCTGGTAGGCGGTATCGGAATCATGAACATCATGTTGGCGACCGTCACGGAACGCACACGCGAGATCGGCGTCCGGCGCGCGCTAGGCGCGACGCGTAGCGACATCATTGGGCAGTTCTTGATTGAAACCGTTGTGCTGACGGCAAGTGGAGGTTTGGCCGGCGTACTCTTCGGCCTTTCCGTGGGGCCGATTTTTCGGTTCGTCAAAGATACCGTGATGTCTTTATCACCAAGTACACTTCCCCCCATCGTTCATGAATTGGAGCCCAGGATCGCAGCTTGGTCCGTGTTGCTTTCGCTGGTTCCGGCAAGAGTACGTTGCTGAATGTCCTGGGTTGCATCGACCGGCCGACCAGCGGCGGATACCTGCTTGCCGGCGACGACGTGGCTCAGATCAACGACTACCAGCTCTCGAGAATTCGTGGGCGTCGCATCGGTTTCGTTTTTCAGTCGTACAACCCTCTGCAACAGCTGAGTGTTCTCGAGAACATTAAAGTGCCACTTCAGTACCAAGGTTTGATCTCGTGCGAGAAGGGTGATCCGACTACGCGACGGCCTGGTCGAATCGGACGTTCGCAACGCTCAGTAACTTTGGATGGCGACCTCGCATGAACCGGCCGAAGCCGGTACTTTAGAGACCGTTATGGATTGGCCGTCGCTAGCGCGATGAGTCGATCGAATCCGGGTCGACGTCCGCGCCGCTAAGTCGTTGCTTTTGCATCTCATGAAGCTTCGACAAGAACTCCGTTTTGATCGCGCTCTCCGATTCCGTCATTGCCTTCTTCTTTAGCAAGGTCCCCTCAAAGGGGCCCTTATAGCGAGTGAACTTTGCTTCGCTGCCGTCGGTTTTGGCAACCAACGAATACTTCTTGTTGCGAACCATCACTTGGCCGCGATACCAGATGTAGATCCAGTCCTTGATTCGACCTTTTGCGTCATTGCGCAGCACAGGGGCGATACTGGAACCGTCATCGGGATAGTTTACCGGAAGGTCAGTTTCGGCCAGTTCGCAAAGCGTTGGCATGACATCGCAGAACTCGACCAGATCATCTGAAGTTCGCCCCGGATCACGGATACCACTGGGCCAATTCGCAATCATAGGGACGCGAGTTCCTTCATCGGTCATCGTTCCTTTACCGCCAACGACCACACGGCCCTTCCAGGGAGTCTTTATGGGCTTGTCCGTTCCGTTGTCGCCCGTAAACAGTATGAGAGTATTCCCACGCACGTTGCTATCTTCAAGCTGGGCGACAATCCTACCGACCAACTGGTCGGCGTACGCCACCATCTCAGTAAAGTGCCGCTGCGGATCGTTAAGATCTCCCTTGTACGTCGTCGAACCCAGTCTTCTCGGGTCCCAGTCACGTGAATCTGGCGTCGGATCAAATGGACAGTGCGTGAGGATCATCGGATAGTAAACGAGAAATGGCTTCTTCTGGTCAGCACAGCCCTCGATAAAGTCACAAATGAATTCTGTACAGATTTCAGGTGCGTATTCACCTTCGGTGTAGTCCTTCTCTTCTCCGTTGAATTCGAGAAGCGGATTGACGTAGCGTCGATCATAAGTCGTTCCGTTTTGCTTGGATCGGCCGTTCCGAGTGTGCTGCCACAGGCATGACTTTGAAAAACCGAAATGAACGGGCGAGTCAACCTCCTTGCCGAGTTGCCACTTGCCGGCGATGCAAGTTTCATAGCCGGCTTTTGATAGCTGGTGAGCGAAGGTCGTCTGTCCTCGATCGAGCATGCCGAACTTGATGTAGTTTCGGACGTTGTATTGCCCAGTCATCAGCTTCACACGTGATGGCGTGCAAAGCGGGTTTGAAAAACAGTTCGTGAATTGAATCCCCTCTGACGCCAGCCGATCGAGATTCGGTGACTTGCACGACTCACTGCCACCAACCGACAGAGCCTCAAAGCCCATATCATCGGCCATGATCAAAACGATGTTGGGCCTCTCTCCCCAAGCCGAACTGGGAACAAGCAGCCAGGAAACCGTGAAAACGAACAGGAACCAAGAAAATCGCATCAGCAACTCCGAAATCAGTTGAACTTCACCCTTCGAGCGTCAATCGAGACGATCGGCCGTCACAAAATATGCACCACGCTGACGTTTCGAATCAGCATCCGTAAGCGTC
>JBCCOI010000898.1:0-2349 GCA_039025515.1 Planctomycetota bacterium | reverse complement strand
GTGCCACAGTCGCTGTTCGATGCAATCGAAGACGGACGGCAGCTGGAAACTCGCGATTTGACCGAAGCGATGGAGCAAGTCCAAGCCGTGCACGTGAGCGAGGTGTTCATCCATGATTGCGTCAAACTCATCGATTCGACACGAGACCATTCGGATCTAGTGCTCGGATGCAGCCCACGCGCGGTGCTGAGTTTGGTGCAGGCCTCCCGTGCCCGCGCCTTTATCTACGGACGCGACTACGTCGTGCCGGAAGACCTGTTTACGCTAGCCAAAGACGTCATCCTGCACCGCGTGCGATTGAGCTATGAAGCTCTCGCCGGCGGCCTCACACCCGAGACGATGCTGGAACGTTTGCTCAACGAGATGCTTTAACAACGATTCCTTGGTTTTTCCATTCTTCCATGTCCAGTAACCAACTCGAACAACTGCCGCGGCCCGACATCTTGTCGCGCGCGAACTTCGAGTTGGTTGTGCGGCGCATTGCCGATGACATCGCGTTTGGAACGGATGATTCGATGTTTGTCGGGTCCGGCTTTGAGTACGCTCAGTCACGGCCTTATGAACCGGGTGATCCGGTTCGGCAAATCGATTGGAAGCTGACGGCGCGAATGCAAGTCGCGTATGTCAAGCAACACGAAACGCTGAAGCGGATTGCGATGTACCTCATCGTTGACACGTCCGCATCAATGAGCGTCTCGTCGCAATCGATCAGCAAGCACGGCCTCGCCGTCTGGGCGGCAGCGGCGATCGGCTTGGTCGGCCTGCGCCGGCTCAGTCCCGTTAGCGTCCTCAGTGCCGGCGGTCGTCACACAAAAGAAAGTTCCGATCGTACTCCGAGTCTGTCTCCGGATAATCTCTGGCGAGACCTGGAACCACTGCGGAAACATGATGTGGAGGAGCAAACACACTTGGGCGATCGCTTGAGCGGATTGAGCACGCGACTCGATCGTCGCAGTTTGCTAGTCGTGTTCAGCGACTTGCACGATCCGGACGCGATGAACACCCTCAAGCAGTTGGGCCATCAACACGATGTGGTGGTCGTCCACCTGCAAGATCCGGCGGAGGCGGGGAACCTGCGTGCGGGATACTTTCGCGGTTCCGAAGCCGAGTCTGGACGCGCTTTCTTGGGGCATGGAAAACAGCGTTGGCGTGATGAATGCACGATCCAACGTGAACTTGCCGGCGCCGATGTGAGCTATCTGAAACTTCTCACCGATCGTCCGCCAATTGCCCCACTCCGGCAGTTCTTGTTGACGCGCGCGATGCACATGCGGGGGCAACGATGACCTTCCGCATGAGTATCCTCTTTCTTTGCTTATCCCTGATTTGCATCGCACATTGCATCGCAAATGAACAGCAAGTCGCAAATGACGTGGGCGTTCGAACGGTCAAGCGAGGCCTGACGACGAAATTTGAATTCGCACATTCCAGTGGCGAATTGCGGGCGATCGAAGATCAATCCATCGACGCCCCGGTCCTCGTTCGACTGGAAAGAGACGTCGCGTCACCCACTCAAGACGATGAGAGTTACCGATACACGCTCTGGTTTTTTGGAGCCGTCGCCGGCGACTACCAATTGGCGGACTACGTTTTGCAAGGTAATGGCTTGCCGCTTGCCGATGCCGAGGAACTCTCCGGCATGAGTGTGCGTGTGGTTTCCGAACTACCGCCGGGGCGAGGAACCAATCTCTATGAGATCGATGATCCCCCATTGCGTCTCCGCGGCGGATACCGTGCGGTTTTGGTTGCATTCGGACTCACCTGGTTTTCCATCCCCGTAATCTGGGGAATCCAAAGAGCGCGAAAGCGAACGGAGATCATCGTAGAACCTGTCGCTGCGAGTCCAACGCTGGCGGATAAGATGCGCCCCCTCGTTCAACGAGCTTACGAAGGCAAGCTGTCCGTCGAAGAGCAAAGTCGATTGGAGCTGGTGTTGTACAAGTTTTGGCAGCAGCGAGTCGGTTTGCCGGAGTCCGTTGCAATCGCGATTCCGGTACTGCGGCAACACTCCGAAGCCGGCCAGTTGCTGAGAAGCTTTGAGGCTTGGGTTCACGCCCCCGAAAATTCACGCCCCGAACTGGACGCCGAGACCCTAGACGATTTGCTGCAGCCTTACCGAATCGCGGAATCCACCGTTGACGATCCTTTGGAGCTCGCGTCATGACGTTCGTTCATCCGAGTTTGCTCCTGCTGTTGGTCTTCCCTCTCGCGCTTGGTTTCTGGTCGGTACGACGGAAAGGCGTCGGACTGCGAATGCCGTTTGATCACGAAACGCACCGCAATCGACCATTCTTGGCAATGCTCTTGCGCGGCGTCGAGCTCCTTCCGCCGGTGCTCTTGGCTGTTGCG
>JBCCOI010000897.1:0-2355 GCA_039025515.1 Planctomycetota bacterium | reverse complement strand
GACGGTTCGTGCTTTCGTGGCGGTCACCGCGGTCCTATTCCGCCGCCGGGATTCTATCTGACGTTTCACGAGAGCTGGCCGCTTCATTGCCGAGCGTACTTCAATGGGAATCCGGATGCCTTTCAAGCTTTTGTAGAGAGCCCCGTTTATCCCGAGACGTACGTCAATGTCCTCGCTGATTTTGCCCGGCTCGCTCGATCCAAGAAATGGACAAAAACTGGATTCCAGGTTTACTTCAATAACAAGGGATCGCTGACCGATCCGCAGAAGTCCCCGTGGATTCTTGATGAACCGACTTCCTTCTGGGACTTTCGCGCGCTGCAGTACTATGGAGAGCTGACGGATCGTGGGCGGGATCAAGCGAACGTCCACATCGACTATCGAGTTGACATCTCCCGTCCAGAGTTTTGCCGTGGTCAACTCGCCGGGCGAAGCGACCTCTGGGTTGTTTCCTCGTCAGCCTTTCGAAATTATCGCAGGCTGATTACGGACCGAATCGAATCAGACCATTTGAAGGTGTGGGTTTACGGCACCGCCAATCATGTGCACGAGAGTAATCGACAGTTGCAGGCATGGGCGGTCGATGCATTTCGAAACGGAGCTTCCGGTCTCGTCCCATGGCAAACCGTCGACAAGTCGGGAAAGGCGCTTCGAGAAGCTGATCAGCTAGGGATTTTTATTTACGACCAAACGGATGACGGAAAAATGGTCGTGCATCACTCAGCTCGGCTCAAGGCGTTTCGTTCGGCGGAACAGCTCGTGGAATACTTGTTGCTTGCTCAAAAGAAACGGCGTTGGTCCTCACATCAAATGAAAGAGTTCATTGATCACTACGTTAGCTTGTCGGGTGTGGTCAGAAAGAATGACGAGCAAGACGCGGGAACCGCCCAGTACGACCGACGGACATTGGTCAACTTCGATCGGCTCAGGCAAGCCGCGATCGAATTGTTACGCTGAGAAAGCAGGCCCGGGCTGTGTACGAGTGCAGCCTTGTATTTGGGATCGAAGTGAAACGCGTTGGCCGTAGTCGTTCAAGAACATGAAGCTCACAACACTCGATTACACGATCATCGCTTCTTTTTTCGTCGTATCGATGTTGATCGGCATCATTGCATCTCGACGTGCGGGTAAGAGCTTTTCGGAATACTTTCTGGCGGGCGGCAAGATGCCCTGGTGGATGCTGGGCGTGTCGATGGTCGCGACGACCTTCGCAGCTGATACGCCGAATCTCGTCACCGGGATTGTTCGCAAAGACGGCGTCAGTGGAAACTGGGTTTGGTGGGCCTTTCTGTTGACGGGGCTACTGACCGTGTTCGTCTACGCACGGCTTTGGAAACGTAGCGGAGTTTTGACCGACCTAGAGTTCTACGAGATTCGATATGGCGGCAAACCGGCTAGCTTTCTTCGAGGATTTCGCGCGATCTATCTTGGCGTCGTTTTTAACTGTTTGGTGATGGCGAACGTGACGCTAGCCGGAATCAAGCTTGGAGGCATCCTTCTCGGCTTGTCTCCAGTACAGACCGTGTTGCTGGCTGGAACCGTTACCGTGGTTTACACATTCCTGGGTGGGTTGCGGGGCGTGATTCTCACTGATTGTTTTCAGTTTGTTTTGGCGATGATTGGCGCGGCCGCCGCAGCGTTCGTTGTTTGCGACCTACCGGAAGTGGGCGGATTCGCGAATCTACTGAATCACGAGAACGTCTCTGGAAAGCTTCGCCTGCTGCCAGACTTTTCGGACACGCAGGCATTGGTCTCGTTGCTGATTGTGCCTCTAGCGGTGCAGTGGTGGAGTAGTTGGTACCCCGGCTCCGAACCAGGCGGCGGTGGCTACGTTGCGCAGCGAATGTTAGGGGCACGATCCGAGCGAGATGCAACAACGGCAACCCTGTTATTTCAAGTGGCTCACTATGCGATCCGTCCCTGGCCATGGATTGTTGTCGCTTTCGCTTCCTTGGTCGTTTTTCCAGACCTGTCGGATATCAGAGCGGCGTTTCCAAACATCGACCCGAGCATCGTCAAAGACGATTTGGCCTATCCTGCAATGCTAACGTTATTGCCATCGGGTTTGTTGGGGGTTGTCATCGCGAGCTTGATGGCGGCATTCATGTCGACGATTTCGACGCAGCTAAACTGGGGATCGTCGTACATTGCGCACGATTTTTATCGACGTTTTGTAAAGCCCGAAGCGTCGGAACGAGAACTCGTCACGATCGGCCGTTTGTCGACGGTGGCGCTGATGATCCTCTCGAGTGTTTTCGCTTTGATGCTCGAGAGTGCGATGGATGGCTTCAGTATTCTGCTTCAAATTGGCGCCGGCACCGGGCTTATCTACATCCTCCGATGGTTTTGGTGGAG
>JBCCOI010000896.1:0-2361 GCA_039025515.1 Planctomycetota bacterium | reverse complement strand
GTACATCCAAAAAAGGACAGAAAGTTCCGGAGGGCTGAAAAAGTTGCAACGTTTACTCGCAGCTTCGATACCGCAAGAATACCGAGTCGCCACATGAACCAAGGTCCAAAAAGCGCAACTTCAAAACGCGTGAGCGAGGCAACTGCGTGAACTGTCGCCTCGCTGACGCTTCGGGTTAGGATTTTGTCTTCCGATACAATCAAGGTTATTTCCGCGTTCCACGACTAGCGTCGTGACGCACATGGTTTTGACGCAAGAACATTGAATTGGAACGGTAAGCGACTTTTACTGCCCGACGAACCGCGCGGTTCGTCGCCAGCCGCCGGACCGTGTCACCGCCGGACCGTGTCACCGCCGGACCGTGTCACTCACTGTTCGAGATGAATCCTCGAATGACTCCGTCGCGATCGTTCCCAGAAAGATCATGAATCCTTCCGGACCGAAGCCATCGCCGGTCCGCCGCGAACACATATTGAATTCTCTGGGTCACCACCGAATCCCTGTGAGCAAATCGCACGCAGCCAATATTGGTCCACCCAGGCTTCGATGGTGAATTGTTCGCGCATGCTATCCGTCAGTCTCAAGCTCTGAGGCAAACTTACGGAATTCCGGCATCGAGAGCACCGCGTCGAACTGTGGAAGGCTGCTCAGATTGGGGACGTCGAAGTCCTCCAGATTGGAAGCCGACCGGGTCAGTCTTTTGACCTGTTCGACAAATTCGGTGGCCTGCGGAATGCCTTTTTCTTGCATCACTTCGGCGTCGGCTTTCGCCGCAAGCCTCGTCGCGAAATCAAAAATCCGTCGTCCACTTCCGGGCCAAAGCTCCAAGAATGAGTCGACGTCTTGGGCGATTCTGTCGAACTCAAGCGTCGCAGCATTCGTTAATGCCAATTCGATGTGGTGTTCGCCCAGGTACTCGCGATACCGGATTCGGTTTGGGTTCTTCCCGAGCGCATATTTCTGATGTTCGATCGCCTCCTGAAAAGAGCGACTCGCCTGTTCAAACTCACCCAATTCGCGTTGAGCGATTCCCAAGTCATTTAGCGCACCGCCCAACAGATTCCGATACTCGACGATCTCACGATCGGCTTCCACGAGTGCTCTTCTGGAGGCAACCGTCTTGATCATCCAATCCTTGGCTTCAGGATACTGTCCCTTGCTGAGATGAAGAAAACCCATCTTGGCCAACGCCCATCCCTTTGATTCTTGATACATCCCTACGTTTGGGTTTTCATTGACGAGCCTTTCAAAGATGGCGTTCGCACGCTCGAAACAGGCTTCGGCCTTAAGATGATCTCCCGATTTAACGTAGGCGGTCCCGAGACCATTCTCCGATAACCCAAGTCCGTGTCGAAAGTCGACGGAGTCCGGGTAGGCGTCGACTAACTCCTGCCGGAGGTCACGAGAGTCTCGGTACGTCCCCAAGGCCTCGCTGATTCGATTCTGTGACTCATGCAGTCGCCCCAAGTTGTTGTAGAGCCTCGCAAGATCGCGTTTGTTTCCTGGCACGTCTGGCTGGTCTTCGATGAGTTGCCGGGACTGCGGGATTGCTTCCTCGTAAAAGCTCAGTGCTTCTTTCATTCGGTTGTTGTCCCGCAAGAAATTGGCGAAGTTCGACAACGCAACGATCAATCGAGAGCGATAACCGAGTCTCCCGTCTTTGGCAGAGACTTGCCGCAGGTGCCCGATCGATTCCAAACTGAACTTCTCAGATTGTTCCGGCTCTCCGAGTTCATTGAGAGACCTTGCCAAATTTGCCAGGTACCCGGCCAGCTCGTACCGGTATTCTGACTCATCGGGATAAAGTTCGACGAGACGCTCGCAAATCTCCTTCGCTTCCTTGAAGCGTTCGCGGGCTTTCATCGTTCGATTGGACATGGCAAATGCGATACCCAAATTCGAACACATGTTGCTGTAGTCGGAGAGGATCTCCGGGTGATCCGGCTTTCGAGAAATAACCAGCTTATATACCTCGGCGGAATGTTGGTAAGATTCGATCGCCGAATCCAGATCGCCCTGCTGCATCATCGCAATGGCGCGTTTGTCGAGTGCATCGGCCAACAAGCGTGAAGATTCCACTCGCCGATTCGCTTCTTCCAGATTTGAAAGCAAGTTGATCGCCTTGTTATAGGATTCAATCGCTTCTGGCTGTCTTGCAAGCTGGTTTAGGGTGAGGCCCAAGTTGGTGTGTGCAATCACGAGTTTGTCGAGGGTATTTTGCGAACCAACACCCTCATGAATCGACTGCCATCGTTGGACAGACTGTCGGTAAATGTCTTCGGCAAGCGTTTTGTTTCCTCGCTCAGACTGCAGCTTGGCAAGCTGATCGTAGGCGTCGGAGACGGCCAGTTCTAGATGCGG
>JBCCOI010000895.1:0-2363 GCA_039025515.1 Planctomycetota bacterium | reverse complement strand
TTCCAACGTGCCATCACGAAACTGAGCATCGATCGCTTGAATTTCGTCGGACGAAAGGACTCCATCACTGTTCTTGTCATACCGCTGCATCGTGAATGAGGCGATCTGGGCCGCATCGGGTCTGCCGCCGCCGAAGCCACCGCCATTCTGGCCACCACCACCCGGGGCTCCACCGCCCTGGCCTCGTCCACCCGGACCTCCGCCGGCGCGTCCACCACCGCCGGAACCACCTCCTCCACGCCGTTCGCCGCCACTCGGCGGACCATTCGCACCGGCTTTTCCACCCTGCTGTGGACCACGGTTGTACTTACCCGACTTTGCAGCGTCCTCGGCAATCTCTCGCATTTCGCTGTTGTCGGTGACCGTCACATCGGGGAGGGTCATTAGCGAAAGGTGATCGCGCAAGTTGAGGATCACGGTTTCTCCTTCTTCGACGCCGCTCTTGATCGTGGCCATCGTGTCATTGGTCGCACCAATCTCGACTTCCGCGGTGCGAAACTCCGTTTCCGAATTCTGCACGAGTGCGTACATCTTGCCGCCGTGTTCATAAAGGCCTTCGATCGGAATCTGCGTCGCGTCTTCCAGTTGCTCAACGAAAACCTGAACCTCCGCCGTCATACCGGTGCGGATCGTTTCCGGCGGATCGAGAATGTCAACGAAGACCGCATACTCTTTGATGTTCGAACTAAACCAGCTTCCCGGTTCCGCATAACGATTCACTTTCGAGACGATCCCCTTCAAGGTCAGCCCGGGGACAGCGTCGACTGCGATCTTGACCGCCATGCCGTCGCGAACCAGCGTAATCCGCGACTCATTGATCTTGCATTTGACCTGCATCTTCGCAGGGTCCGGAAGGTAAATGAGTTCCTGACGCTCGCGAACGCTTACTCCAGCTTCGACCACAAACTCGCTGCCGCCCCGACTACTGAACTTGTTCGCGTGAACAACGACTCCGTCGGCTGGAGCCGTGATGATGCACTTTTTAATTTGTTCTTCCGTCTCAGCCAGCTCGGCTTTCTTTGTGATGAGTTCACTTTCAAACGCGGAGAGCTTGGCTTGCTCAGACTCAATATTGCTATCGAACTCAACCAGCTTCTTCTTCCGAGTCAATTCACGAAGGACGCGTAGCCGCCCCTTGGCAGCATCACGCTCGTTGCGAGCATTGGCGACGGCGAACTGATCAGCTTCCAATTGAAGTGATCTGATGAGTCCTTTCGCAACCAGGCGTTGGCTGCTCTTGAGGGCATACTCCATCTTGCGGAGCTCCTGCTCTTTCACGGCGATCTCGCTGACGATTGCCTGCTCCTCCGTCTTGAATGTTCCCTCCAGGTACTCTTGTCGCGCGATGATTGCTTGCTGAACGAGCGCTTCGGCAGTGGTGACGTTCGCTTCCGCCGTGTTGACGTTGATTTGGTTGGTCCGCAGCGTTTCTTCCAGCTGCGTCCGGTCAAGCTCCACCAGCTTGTCACCCTTCCTGACCTTCGTTCCCTCATCGATCACCCAAAGGATCGGCGTCCCGCCCGTTTTCGATTTGACTTCGCAGATGACTTCGATGTTGCTGCTCGATTCGATCTCCCCCTGTTCGAGCACGATGTGGTCGAAGGCGCCGCGGGTAACCGGTTTGGTGATTAACTCGCCGGTATCAATGTTATCGCCGCGATCGTAATAAAACGAATATCCGATCGCTCCAAGCACGCCGATAATGACAACGAATGTCAACAGCGCGCCTGTCACTCCGCCGCGACGCGCTTCCGCCCGCATGCGAACAAAACCCGGTGGGTTTGAAGCCTGGATCAAAAAGTGAATCATCGTGCTTGCAACGGTGGAATGCGTTTTCGGGCGGGTTTGGCCGGCTTTCAGTGGAACCCGAGGGGAAAGTGAAGGTTCCGTCGGCGAGCGGACGCGGGCGGGATACACAGAAGTGTACTCTGCCGTCCAATTCTCGGCATCCTGAAACTTTCGAGTCAGAGTTCAGCGTTTGAACCGCCATTCATTCCGGCCGTAGCGTTCATCAACAAGGCGATCGGCAATGGGGCGAACTTGCGAGCGAATCATCTCATTGGAAACCGTCGAGACCGCCGAAAATCCTATCGTGAGATCGAGTGAAAGTTGGACCGGATCGATCGGCGCGTTGGTCACGAATGCATCATGACTGCGGCCTTGCCGATAGGTCGGCTGCCGCGGCGCGAAGGCGAGACAATGTTCGATCAGTTCGACGTCATATCCGTAGAGCACCGTTCCGTGATAAAGCGTATGTGATCGAGCCACACGCAGCGCGTTGCCCGAAAACTTGCGATTGCGCCAAACGAGATCACAGATCCCATCGCGTCTGCTATCTGGCAACTGCGTTTTCACCGCCGACA
>JBCCOI010000894.1:0-2376 GCA_039025515.1 Planctomycetota bacterium | reverse complement strand
CGGGAATTTCCAGGGTGGATTTCATCATCCGTCCGATAACAATCGGATACACGACGAGCGGCGAAGTCGGGGTTGTTGGAGTGGTTGGTCGTTTGTCGCCGCCGCGTGATCCGTAACGTTATGGCAGCAGAGCAGCCATGCGTCGCACCTACATTACTGACGATTCTTCTTCCGGCGTCTTGTAGGACAGTTCATTGGGCACGAATTGGAAGGATGGCAGGCGTCGCCGTTGGCGTTCATTACCCATCGTAAACGAGACAGATTCACTATCGATCGTAATCGAGTGAAGGAGTACTCGGGCAGCAGTAGAACGGGAGCGATTTACTATGTTGCCTAGCGTTTCTTTGGCGCATTTTTTTGCGTTCGTGTTCCCGACCGGCGATGCATGCACTGCATTCAGCAAGTCAGAGATGAACGTCGGTACGAATGCTGTGCGCAGTATTTCCCAAATGGGGTCCAACGCTTCGATCGACGTTCCAACGCGGTACAATGACTTCGGACATGGCGGTCACCCAGCGTACTGGAGGTGTGCCATAACCATCGGATACACGACGAGCGGCGAAGTCGAGGTTTTTGGAGTGGTTGGTTGTCCGTCGCCGCCGCGTGATCCGAAACGTTATGGCAGCAGAGCAGCGATGCGTCACGTTGATGTGACTGATGAATCTTCCACCGCCATCTCAGAGTTCAGCTTGGGCCAGGATTTCGAAGGATGGCGCACGTCGCCGCTGGTACTCATTTCCCATCGTAAACGAGACAGATTCACTGCGGATCGTAAGCTGCGAAGGAGCATTTGGGCAGAGATAGACCGGGAGCGACTCACTCAACTTCCCTGCGTCTCGTTAACGCATGTTTCTTTTTGTTCGTGTTCCCGATCAACGTTGAAGGTGCTGTAGTCAGCAAGCCGGAGATGAACGTCGGGACGAATGCTGCGCGTAGTATTTCCCGAATGGGTTTCAACGCTTCGATTGACGTTTCAACGCGGTACAATGACTTCGGACGTGGCGGTCACCCAGCGTACTGAAGGTGTGCCATAACCATCGGATACACGACGAGCGGCGAAGTCGGGGTTGTTGGAGTGGTTGGTCGTTTGTCGCCGTCGCGTGATCCGTGACGTTATCCGCGCTTAAGTAATGAATGCAGATCCCAATCCATCAGACAGGTTTATCTCCCGTTGCGTCGATGCTTACCGCCGCGAGCGTATGACGGAATCCGATTTGCATGTATTGGTTATGCGCGAATTGATACGGCACTTTAAACAGCCTGAACCTCAGCTCCCTGAAATGTCACTACCCTCAGATTTACGCGACGGTTTTCTGGCGTACCTATCGGAGATCGAAGGTGAGTCTTTCTGCATCTCAACTCCGAGAGTGATGTGTGGGGGATATGGTGAGACACCACAGACCGATGCTGTGGAGCAAGCCCAAGTACTCCGACAGCTAGTTCCGCTGCTTAAATCGTGGATGCTGCGGCAATCTGGACAGTACAGCGGATAACCAGTCGATGCACACCGAGCCGCCGAGCCCAGGTTTTTGAAGTGGTCGGTTTTCCGACGGCGGCCGGGTGATCGCCGACGTTACCCGTGCTGAATCCAGAACCGCATTTACTCAACATCGCGGCTGTTTCTCAATCCATAAATGAAAACCTTCGCTGCTTTGCCCATAGTCGTAACGCTGTTCGTCTGTTGCAGCGATCAGAGACTGGACGTCGACACACCGATGCCGAAAACCGAGTTTGAAACGCTTGACGAATGCCTTCACTCGACGACCAAATACCACGAAGCACTCGAGACTGAGTTTCTCCGCGACCCTTACCACGAGGCTATTGTCTTCACTTCGGGTACCGATCTCGATACCATTATCGAATGGTATTCCAGAGAGTTTTCGGTTCGTATCCTTGAACGCGATGACTATGATCCGGGACAGGCGACGCTTTACTTTGATTCAGATAGCAAGAGCCGAGACGTAAGCGTTTGCCTTGCGGACACATCTATTCCTTCGGCAGTGGACAATCTCTTTGCCTACGTACCAACTCCGCAACTTAAATCGCTGAGTGCAAAGGGCGAGCGCATCGTTGGAATCGTATTCATGGAAGACGTTAATCGAACAATTCAAAGGATGAAAGACAACGGCGAATGGCCGCCCGGTTGACGCTAGCTGAACAGTGGACGGGTAACCATCGGATACACGACGAGCGGCGAAGTCGCGGTTGCTGAAGTGGTTGATCTCTCGTCGCCGCCGCGTGATCCTAGACGTTCCCCGACTGAAGAGACCGCACGCTACTCGTGAACTTTCTCGTGATGCTAGAAGACGATTTGTATCGCATCTCGCGTTTCCGTGCCGTTCTGGCTCTGCATCATCCCGCCGCAATGCTGGACGT
>JBCCOI010000893.1:0-2390 GCA_039025515.1 Planctomycetota bacterium | reverse complement strand
GTGATCAGGGCAACCAGTACGGTCGCAACGAGGATCGAAGGACTACGGACCTGTTGATCCGGACGATTCGCGTAGCTGCTCGCAAGTCGACGATTGACCAGGTAAACAGCGAAACAGACGAGCGCGATCTCGCCAAGGGAAAGCGCGACGATAGTAATTACATCAATCAGATCCACGCGGACTCCGATCTCACTGCTGGAAACCGGATCATATCGCGGTCGGACGTCTACCCGTTAGAACGACTCCCAAACCTCATCGTCTACCGGTTCCGCACTATCATTCATCGGGCTGCGAATCTCGGGTTCAACGGGCGGTGTCCAGGGGCGCTCCGCTGAGCGACGCTCGACAAAGGGCTTCTTTGCGGTCGATTCGGATTGCGTGGGCGCTGGCAATGATGCGCTCGGCGCCGAAACCGCCGGGGCGCGAACATCGCTGCGACTGGTGGAGACCGTAAACTTGCGTACCAGCTCACTGAGATTCGCAGCTTCCTGGTTGAGGCTCTGGCTCGCAGCGGCAACCTCTTCGACAAGCGCCGCGTTCTGTTGTGTCAGGTCATCCATTTGACCAATGGCAGTGTTGACCTGCGAGATGCCTTCCGACTGCTCGGAGCTTGCCGCTGCGATGCTGCCTACGATCTGTGTGACCTTCTGCACGCGCTCGACGATATCGCGGAGCGTATCGCCGGATTGGTTGACGAGCCGGGAGCCTTCCTCCACTTTGCGCGATGAATCCTCGATCAAATCCTTGATCTCTTTTGCAGCCGTCGCGCTGCGACCGGCAAGGTTGCGCACCTCGCTCGCTACCACGGCAAACCCTCGGCCCTGATCACCAGCGCGAGCTGCTTCAACGGAAGCGTTGAGCGCCAGCAAGTTTGTTTGGAATGCAATTTCGTCGATGACCCCGATGATGTCGGAGATCTTCTTACTTGCCGCGTTGATCTCACCCATCGCGTTCGTTGCGCGTTGTGCGACCTCACCACCCGTCTCTGCTTGCTCGCGAGTTTCAATCGCCAACTGGTTCGCCTCTGATGCATTCGTTGCATTTTGCTGAACCGTCGTTGTCATTTCAGTCATGCTGGTTGCGGTGCGTTCCAGACTGGAGGCCTGTTGTTCGGTGCGTTGGCTGAGGTCCGCATTGCCACTAGAGATCTCTGAAGCGCCGGTGCCGACAGTGTCTGCAACACGGTAGATTGCGCCGATCGTCTGATTGAGTTCGTTTAGCGTCTCGTTCACGGCGACTTTCAAGTCACCAAGACCATCGCTGTATTCGCCGTTTATTCGAACGGTCAAATCACCATCGCTCACCTGTTGCATCACGGACTTCGTTTCATCAAGCAGGATATTGATGGCGTCTTGTAGATGTCTCTGCTTGGTGATGTCAGAGGCGATCTTCACAATTTTGGTGACCGCACCTTCGTTGTCGAAGACCGGTGCATAGGCGGCTTGCAGCCAGATTGGACTGCCGTCTTTGTGAACTCGCTCGAACTCCCCGACTACTGCTTCGCCAGATTTCACAGTGTCCCAAAGGGCCTTGTAATCTGGGCTCTTGCCGAACTCGCTTGTTACGAATTGTTTGTGATCTTTTCCGATGACTTCGTCGCGTAGGTAGCCCATCGTATTGAGAAAGTTCTGGTTGGCATAGAGGACCGTTCGATCAAGTGCGAACTCGATCCGCGCTTGTGACCTGTCGACAGCTTCTACCTGGCTTCTGAAATCGGCATCGCGCTTTTGCTGAATTTTCTGCTCGGTATTGTCTTTCCACTCGAGCGTACTGCCTGCGTGTTGGCCAAACTGATCCACAGACTGAGTGACCCGTAAGTCGAGAGAGGTTTCACCGAGTACGATATCTATCGATACAGGCTTCGCCGATGACTGCACGATAGTGCTTAGCCGTTGGTTAGGATCTGTGTGGAAGCAGTCAAAATTTGTCCCGATGATGTTTTCCGGGTCAAAGCTGCCAAGGCGGCTTGCGAATGCGGTCTGGTGCTTTCTAAACAGTTGAGTAGATGCGGTGTTCACGTAAACAACGTTGAAGTCCCGGTCGACCATCATGAAGGCGGTGTCCGATTCGTCGACGACTCTCGCGAGTGCACGCGCTTTGGACACCGATTCGCTATCGCCGCTATTCCCAAAGAATTTACTGAACATGACTTGCAACTCCATGCCTGTGGTCGGCGATCACGCCATCTTGGCCCGTTGTTGAGTTAGCGTCGAAGCGTTGCAAAACTGAACACTCAACCCACCACGGAATATACGAATGGTTGACCCAAAAATTCGAATTGGGATCAGGCGGAATTCGCGGACGGCATGCTGGAGAATCGTGTACCGACTTCACTCGCAATTTCGTTGAGACTCCGGACTGTGTGAAGCGCACCTTCTTCGGCAGCAGCC
>JBCCOI010000892.1:0-2400 GCA_039025515.1 Planctomycetota bacterium | reverse complement strand
TTCGCATCTCTTGACTCGTGTTGATGCCGGGCACTTCAAAGATTGCATCACTCGGCACGCCGATGGACTCCAATAACTCGCGGCCAACACGAGACGGGTGGTAATCACCAAAGTGAGCCGAACCGGTGCAGACGATTGCTTTTGCTTTCCCTGACTTGAAGAGCTGAGCCGTTAAAAAAAGTCGCTGCCCGTCGGTCCCAAGCTCGAGTGTTCCGAAACGATCGACGTCCGCGTAGCCACCGAGAAGCACGACCACGTCGACAGGCTCGTCCAGCTGAGAGACGGGAGCTTCGTTCGCGGGAATCTCCACCGTTCTCATCAATGCATTTGCGATCGGATCGGAAAAAGAAAGGGTCACAAAGAACCATGCGAACATCCCTGGAAACAGCAAGCGACGACTCCGGCTGAAAAAACCGTAGAAGGAAGTCGTGAAGCTCGCGAGCCAGAGCAAGCCGATTGGCATGACCAGATCCGTGATCGCCCGATCTGCAAAACCTCGTCCCCCAACGATCCAGCTCCAGAGGACCAGCACAGCGGCGACGACGCCCGTTGCGACCACAGAGAGGACGCAAGGACGAAAGCGCGAACGACGCGAGCCTTCGTCGCGATGTTTTGGGCTTGCAGCCGTGCCACTCGTCATTGGAGAGCCGGAAAAACTGAGGAAGATGGCATCGCAGCCTCTGCGTCGTTGTGTGATCGATCGAGTACGATAATCGCGGCAGGTGAATTTCGGCAACAAGTTGCGGAATCGCCGGCAGTCTTTTCAAGTTAGGCAAGTCTTTTCGAGTAAGGATTTTACGAATGCGTTGGAAGGGTCACCAGCAAAGCAGCAACGTCGAGGATCGTCGTCGGACGGGTGGCGGCCGGAAAGCGGCAGCAGGCGGAGGAATCGGAATTGTTGTCATCGCGATCATCATGGCCCTGCTCGGTAAGAACCCTGCGCAGTTCCTGCAACAACAGCAGCCGGCTCGACCGGCGGCCGCTGTTCAGGGCGGAGAAGCGAGGGAGCTCACGCCTGAAGAACAAGAGCAGGGCGAGTTTGCCGGGGTGATTCTGAAGTACACCGAGGAAGTATGGACGAAACTGTTCGCTGAAATCGGTGAGACGTACCGCCCGCCACGCTTGGTATTGTTTTCTGGGCAAACGACTTCGCCTTGTGGCAACGCGACCGAAGCGACCGGACCGTTCTATTGCCCTGCCGACGAGGCAATTTACCTGGACACGTCATTCTTCGTCCAACTTGATCAGCAGCTGGGAGCTCCCGGAGATTTCGCACAAGCCTATGTGATCGCACACGAAGTGGGACATCACATTCAAAAACTCACTGGCAAAACCGACTACGTGGAACAGGTTCGTCGAACGAAAAGCAAGGCGGAAGCGAACGAGGCATCGGTACGGCTCGAACTGCAGGCTGATTTTTACGCAGGTGTCGCACTGCACCACGCCCAGAAAATGAAAAATGTGATCGAACCGGGTGATGTGGAGGAGGGACTTCGCGCGGCGGCAGCGATCGGTGACGACCGGCTGCAAAAGCAAAGCCGTGGCTACGCCGTCCCCGAAACCTTCACGCATGGAACTAGCGAGCAACGCCTACGGTGGTTCATGAAGGGTCTGCAAACCGGCGACCTGCGGCAAGGAAACACGTTCGAAACCGCGGAATTGTAGTTAATCTATAGAACCCGCCATCCCACCGCCTCTGCATTAGATGCCCGCCATGAAGACCAATCACGCAGTTTTTCTGTGTTGCTTCCTCATATTTGCCGCCCCGACAAACTCGGCGGAACCCGAACCGGCCAATACGATTGAGTTCGAGAACAGATCTCGGATCGCTCTGGTCGGGAATTCGCTCGGAGAGAGATTCAACCTTTTCGGCCATTTCGAAACTCAATTCCATCTCCAAACGGCCGGAAAGCGGATTCAGTTTCGAAACTTCTGCTGGCCCGCTGACGAAGTCGGCGTGCGTCAACGGCCGAGCAATTACACAAAAATCGATGATCCGCTGAAGGTCTACGGGCCCGACCTCTATCTTTGTTTCTTCGGAACCAACGAGTCTTACGGCGAAACATCCGCCGAGGCGCTCGAGGGATTCAAAAAACAGTATCAAGAACTTCTGGAGCAGTTGACCGACGCGCCCGATCCGGCACGTGGCGCACCGCGTT
Source organism: Planctomycetota bacterium (assembly GCA_039025515.1). Classification (GTDB taxonomy): domain Bacteria; phylum Planctomycetota; class Planctomycetia; order Pirellulales; family Pirellulaceae; genus Stieleria. The sequence goes on along the minus strand of JBCCOI010000892.1, from coordinate 241 downwards.
TCATCCTGATCGGGCCCGCAGCGTTTGAATCGACCGGGCATGCCTTGCACCCGGACGCTACCGATCGAAATCGATCACTCGTTCAGTATCGCGACGCGGTAAAAACGCTCGCCGAAGATCTGGGCATTCCATTCATCGATGTGTTCGATGCAACACGTCAAGCATTCGATCAAGAGGAGGGTAACCAGTACACCATCAACGGCATTCACCTGAACGAAGCTGGCGATCGGCTGCTTGCGTC
>JBCCOI010000891.1:0-2405 GCA_039025515.1 Planctomycetota bacterium | reverse complement strand
GCGAACCCTATGCCAAATCCAAGGAGAAGGCAGGCCACAAGCAGTCTGGAGTTTTTGGGTGCCGAATCATTCAAGGCATTGCCCGACAACGGGACGGTTTTTACGACACCGCCCTAAACGAAGCGAGCGATGTCTGAACTAGAGGAAATTGTACCAATAGCAGCCCGCGTGGCCAAACGTGGAAGGTGTGCCGAAGGCCTAGCGTAAAAACCATGTTATTCGCCGCTCGCCACCAGTTCGGCATGATGCCTGTTTAGTTTGGCAATGTACGGCGAAACGAATCCTAAGAAGTCAGATGTGACCTCAGCGATCGTACCATAGGAGCCGGATGACGCGAGGTCGTATCCGTCGTCGATTCTGTAAATGCTATTCCGTTGAAAATCGTCCAGCAGATCTTCGTTGTCAATGTCGAGCAGAATTGCGTATAGAGAGCGTGCAGCTTGTTCGAGCGAAATGCGTTCTGCCCCGAAGGCAAGTCCAATAAACGCGAAACGGAGGTCAAGGCCGATTCGAGGATCGTTCGTGGCCAACGATTGAAGACTGGAAACTACGAGCCGTGGGTCAGTCTCGCGGCAGAGCGAAAGATCAATGAGGGCGTTTGATGCCTTGTCGCATGCTTCGAGTTGGCGGTCGGCCCAGTCGATGATTTGAGCCTTGTCGAAATGGCCAGATTCATAGCCCCACCGAAGGACGTCAGCTTCGGATGCGGAATGGTCGGCCATCGTGATGACTGCGAGCGAATAACGGAAGGTTTTTACGACACCGCCCTAAACGAGGTGAGTGATGCCTTAACTACGGAAATTGTACCAAGGCCAGCCCGCGTTGACAAAGTTGGAAGGTGTGCCGAAGGCCGAGCGTAAAAACCATGTTAGCCGACCGTCGCCTCGTCGTCAGGATGTGTGCCAAAGGATTCGCCATCCGCGAACAATCGCGTCATTTGAACAAAAAGTGGCATCGGATGCGGTCGCCATTCAGCTCGTTGAGCCGTTCGGCTTCGGCAAGGGCAATGTCACGTGTGCGTACAATCTCCTTCACGCAGATGCGATGCTCGAAACTGTCGGACGAGATGTCGCGGTCAACCCGCAGAACGGCCCAGACTTTCTCACGCGGAGGAGAGTTCTTGCCCATCGGAAAACTGAGGTCGGCTAACGGAAGGTTTTTACGACACCGCCCTGAACGAAGTGAGCGAAGCCTGGATTGCGAAAGATCCTAGCATCAGATGGAGGCTTAGCCAAACAGGGGAGGTGTGCCGAAGGCCCCAGCGTAAAAACCATGTTGGCCGACCCGGAAACTACGGTTCCGCGATGACCTCGGAGAGATGCTGACAGTGTATCCGAATCTGCCCGAAGTATTCCAAGTCAACAAACACGTAGATGTCGCCATCTTTCGACGGTTTCTTGGCATCGAGTTGTAGCGTATTGCAACGTGCAAGGTACGAGTCGTCATCGACCGGTTCCGCGTTGATTGATGTGATAAACTGAGAAGCGGCGTCATCGTTGAAAAGTCCTCCAAACCGGAGCGAAACTTCGGTCAGTTCCGGGTAGAAGATTGGGTAAAGCGCGAAGACGAACGACGCTTCGCGTCGAGGGCCGAACGAAGCGGATACAAGGTTGGCGTCGTGGTATTCGTATTGGAGTGCGATCACGAAAAGCTAGGGTCGGCCAACGGAAGGTTTTTACGACACCGCCCTGAACAAAGCGAACGATGCCTGAACTACGAGAATTGTACCAATGCCAGCCCGCGTCGCCAGACAGGGAAGGTGTGCCGAAGGCCTCAGCGTAAAAACCATGTTGTTGGTCACTGAACTGCCAACACGGTCTCCATTACGTGTCGTAGTAGCCGTCCCACGGATCGAAGAACGCCATGTAGTTTCCGGGTTGAAGCTCGATTGCGGGAACGTCGTCATCGTCCTCGCATTCGCGCGGGATCAGCCCGAATTCGACGCCATCATGCAACGTTTTGAGCGGAGCGATTCGGATGTCAGTGAAGCTGGGGTTTTCGAGCGACGCCAGACGTTCGTCGTACAGCTTTGAGGCTGCATCCTGATCGAGCGATTTGCGTGGGCCAAGATTGTCGATTTGGGCGTTGAGCAGTTTTCCATCGGCATCGAATGTGAATAGCGCGATGTATTCGCCACCCTCGGTGTCGCCATATCCGGGGACGAACGGCGTGGTGAGGAAGAACTGGCGGCCGTCCGCGAGTTTGCCGATGTGCTTCGCGTGATAGTCGTCATGGATAATGGGAAAGTTGTCTGGGATGCCGTCCATAACGATAGACCTGTGACCAACAACGGGAGGTTTTTACGACACCCGTCCTCAGCGGAACCGAAAGATGTCGAATCACCAAAAATTGTACCAAGTGATCGCGGTTTGAGCAAAAAGCGGGGGTGTGCCGAAGGCCCTTGC
>JBCCOI010000890.1:0-2408 GCA_039025515.1 Planctomycetota bacterium | reverse complement strand
GTACGCGTACTGGATGGACGTCCTACAACGCGAGACGGACATCAGCAGCCTCGTCCAGTCGATGCGTGCGGTGGAATTGCTCTCACGTGGAACCTCGTCACGCCGTGAAGCCGCCGAAGCAACGATTCGGTTAGCAAGACAATACGGAGGAGATTCCATCAGAGGACGCAATCCCAGCAGTGAATTTATGGACAACATCTCGGAGCTGTACTACTTCTACATGCCCGATCCCGGAATTGAAGTGCTCACCGACGAGCTCGCGTGGGAAAATCGACGTAGTGAGATCGCCAGCCTCTTTCTTCTTGATCGCTACATTGCCGGGGTGATGCCGTCAGAGGTACGGAGCGATCAGCCCGAGACTTCCGCAGTGCTACTCTCTCGCATGGCAAATGGCCCACCAGAACAAAAACAAGCCTTCGATTCACTGGTCAACTCATTGCGACAAGTCGTGGAGGGTCCGAAACGTCCCGCACAGGCCACGGCGAATCGTTCGCTAATGAGACTGGCGCTTGCCTTCGACGATTCGAAACAGATCCCGGATTGGCTAAAGGCAAGGGTCATCTCAACCATCAACGGGGATCAATCGGATGTTCGCAGGCTGGTGGAGGAAGCGGAAGGCGATCCTTACGAAGCTGCAAACAACATGCATCAATCAATGATGGGTGGCGTTCCGGACTGGACGAGAAAAGGTGAGCTCTTTCCCCTTGTGTGGGAACTCCATCGTGAAGAAAGGCTAGAGTTATCGCCTGAATACGCGATCATCATGCTGGGAAAACAGTACGCATCTGGCAAAACGTTCGAGGAAACCACGTCCCTCTGGAAGCAAGTGATCGCCGAGTTTGAAGACGCGGACGCTCTTGTCATGCCGTTTGCGCGGGAAATCGTCTACCACTACAGCTTCCCAGTTGACGGCTTTGGTAATGACGGAATACAAGGGCTTTCCAGGTCCTTGGAACAAAACCCCGACATGTTGGTCTTTGTGCAAACCTTGATCGATCTGCTCGCCTCTGACGAAGAAACGATCGAAGTGACTCAACCCGTTCTCATGACGTTTCGAAATCGCCTCACCGCTGAAGGCGACCCCGACCTTCAAGACAAACTCCTCTCGCGCGTCGAAGCCGCGATCGAGACACTCGAGGGCAAGTTCCAAGCTTCTCTGCGGAAAGAGCCTTATGACCTGATGAAGGGAATGGAGGAGGCGATCACTGATCGACGCAAGATCGTGGACGTCCTTGGCTGGATGACCGATGAGGCGATCAACGAACTTGCCGGGTACCAGTTGATAGAGCTCTCGTTGATCGAAGCCGGAACCGAATTCGCCGAGCGTCCCGAAAAGCAGTTCAAGGACACAGACTTTGATCCCGAGAAATACCCGCTGGAACGCGGACTTGAAATTGGGAGGTTTATTAAGAGCCACGTCAAGTCTCCCGCGGGCAGCGAAGAAACAGCGGCACTTCAACGTGGCGTCATCTGGATGATGCCGCAGATCACTTCGGCGTACGACGATGTTGGAACTCTCGATCGTCGTCAGACCATCCTGGCCGCCGGGATGTTGAAAGATCCGCGGAAGTTCATCGAGACGTCCTTAAAGTTTTTTCCTTCCCCCAAGCTTCGTGATGCCAATCCTCCGTTTGATAATCGCTACGTTTGGAATCTCACCGTCAATGGCAAGGAAGGATGGGCCAGGGAGTCGGCAAAACAGAGTCACCCATTCGAACTGATCCGTTTTACTCGGGAAGACGGTGAGTGGCGGATTTCACACGTATTCGATAATGCGATCCGTCTTCCCGAAACGGGCTTCGTCAAAGGGCGGGAAAACTGATGCGCCGAACAGGATTGCCTCAAGTTCGCTACGGTCCTTCGTGCAGCAGACTCATTTGAAAGAGCCCTGATGAGTGACCGTCGCTGAACGCGATGTTGTACGCGTAGGCTCCGGCCGGACGCATGCCGGTGATGGTGAGCGGCTGCGCTTCGGCCGCAGACAACACCGGTAAGCCGACTGGTTTCGCCGCCACGTCGTTGGCGGCTCGCTTTTTTTCCCTGCACGTCGCGCAGGGACAACGCGAACGTAGCTCTGCCGCAGTCCAGCGAGTTCGGCTGCCGTCTGACCATGAAATGACGATTGCAAACTCGCCCTCGCGGACGATCGCCGTCGGCATGACGCTCACGACACTGACTCCTGACGAGCGGACTCCTGACGAATGCTCGCTTCCAACATCTCGATCCAGGGGCCGACGTAGTGCCCGTTGTCATGGTACGTCCGGCCGCTCACCAGGTTCCCGTCAATAACACAGGGCTCATCCACAAAGACGCCGCCGCAGACTTCGAGATCGAACTTGCACTTTGCAACGGTTGCCATTCGCCGGCCGCGGACACAGTCGGCGTATGCGGGGATTTCGACACCGTGG
>JBCCOI010000889.1:0-2409 GCA_039025515.1 Planctomycetota bacterium | reverse complement strand
TTCGACCGATTCAGTCACCTCACGTGTCGCTTCGGCGATTAACTCCGCAGCGGCGTCGGCATCACGAGCCCGCTCCCGTTGATCTTCGTCCAGGACGTCGGCCGTATTGGCTTCGTCGATCAATGACCGGATGGTCTCCATCGCTTGATCGACCGCGTCCTGTTGTTCGGTCTTCAGTTCATCGACGGTTTCCGAGGATTCGTCTTCGCGCGAATCCGTTTCTTCGGCCGCATCGCGAGCAGCTTGAGCGGCCTGTTCTGCTTGCTCCGAAACGCTCAGAACGTAGCGGCGCAGTGCTTGCCTCGCCGTTTCACGAACGTCAGTAAGTCCCTTCCACCCTTTGTCCAAATCGGCCGCCAACGCCTCGAGCGGCTTGGCGGCTGAGACCATCGGATCCTTGCGCCAACGCCTCGAATCGAGTCGTGACTCCACCTGTCGGTGATCCGGGTTGTATCGGGCTTCATCAAGAATGCGAACTTGCCGTTCGAAGTCAGGCTTGCCCTGACCGATGTAGCGAATCCCGAGCTCCAAACGGGGTTGCGCGGATCGAAACCAAAGTAGATGGAAGACCTTACGGAGCGGTGATCCCTCCGGTTGACGTTCACCTTCTGCGATGGACCGGTAGTCTTGCTTCACTCCGGCGAACTCGTGCGACGCTTGCAGAACAGCAATCGCACGCGAGACCGCATCGAAGACTTGTTCGGGCGATTCGTCTTTGTAGGGCGCGTACCCCTCCTCGGTCACGTTGCGAACGGCACGCGAGAACAAGCTCTGATCGGCAGCGTATTCCAAATCAACCATCATCGCCGCTCGTTGGAGCCGCTCCTGACCGGCGACACGTACAAGCAGTCGTCGTCTCTGTGTCTGCCACTCCGTTTCATACCATTGCGTCAGCACGTTGGTTTTCATGGCAGCGGCCGCGTTTCGTTCTTGACGGTTCTTCTCCGCGGTCTGATTCCACTTGCGACCCGATTCCGCAAGGCCGCGTGTTACGTCCGCGAGGTACTGGATCTCCTTTCTCAAGTCTCGCCCGTAGCGAGTGGCGTCATCGTATCCGCCACCTTCGATGACGTGCTGTGACTTATCTTCAAGCTCCTTGTCGAGCGTCCGGAGAACGCCGAGGAATTGATCGCCTGCCGCGTTCTCCTCCGCCAAAACCTGCAGACGCAGCGTCCAGCGCTGAGACCACCGACTCCAGTGCTCGCCGTCCAGGTGCCGCACCGTTCGCTCTGGAAGTTTGGGTTCGTAGCGAGCCAAGAGCCGATCGACTTCTTGAAACTGACCGAGCAGCAAGTTTGCGTATCGCGCCGTACGAACTCTTGGCGGATCTGAAATCAAGCGTTTGACGTTGCGGCGAAGTGCAGAGATATCGGAGTACATGGCCGCAGCGTGCGCGAGCCCAAGCCTGGATCGCATCCATTGGCGTAGCCTCTCGCACTGATGAGCCATTCGAATCGCTTCCCTCGCAGATTCTTGCTTGAGCTGCTTCAGCATCCTCGAGTCAAAGTCGGGTGCGTTTTCCGCGAGGAAACCGATGCGAGTCAACGACGAATCCAGTCCGGCGTCGATATCCAAAACAACGCGGCCGGCCAAGTCGGTCATGGTTGCACTCGCCGGATTTCGGTTTTCCGAAATCGCTTGAGTGATGACGTCGAGCAGTCCGACCGCCCTTTTTTGGAGCGATGGCCAGCGTTTTTGAAGCGAAGCCACATCTTCCCATTTTGATTCCTTGGCTGCGGCCTCCAGCTGTCTCGCGATCGCCTCACACTCCTCCGCCCAGCCGGCGATTGTATCGACCCTCGAAGCAAACTGTTCCAGGTAATGGTGGCGATCGATGTCGAAGCTTTCATCCGCGATCATCAACTCGATCCACTCAGTTTCCGCACGATTCCCCTTGCGGTCGCGGGCAATGACACGTGTTCGGACGAAGTCGCCGGTCGAAAGTTTGTCTCCTTTATTCGCGTTACCCAGGCGGTGCATCAGGTCCCATGGCCACGCAAACTCAATCTCTCGGGCCGCGTCACCAAAGGGCAGTGATACAGATTGCGTTGTTTCGTCGTTGACTCGAATCTCTTGGATCAGCTGATCCATCGGCAGGTCATCTTTCGCACTTACTGAAAGATCGAGCACAGAGAGTGGTGAAACCAAAAGTGATGTGGGTGTGTCGTCACCCCAAACAACCATCGGCTCGGTATCGAGCACGGGGATGATCTGGTGCATCGGGCTGAAGGGATTGTTGAGCCCACTTTGAAGACTCGTCGCATCGACTTGATATTCTCCCGAGGTCTTCATCGACAGATTCGCGAGAAAGCGCGTTCCGGTTTCATCGGCGGGCTTCATCGCTTGGCTGGTGCCTCGAACACCGAATCGCAGGACCGCATCTTCGACCGGTTGGTCAAAAGTGACGAT
>JBCCOI010000888.1:0-2412 GCA_039025515.1 Planctomycetota bacterium | reverse complement strand
TGCTGAACTTGGCTTTGACCGTGTTCTCCCGCCGCCGCGATCACCAAAACGCCGCTGTCGACCAAGTCCTTGGCGGCCGCCGCTGCCGGACCATCGCTGAACGTCGGGTCGCGTGGGAATGAAACATCGGTGATCACGATCTGAATTCCGGCGTCACCCATCGCCCGCATCGCTAACAAATAGTCGAGTTCCGTCTCCGCTCCGTGATAGATCAACTGTGCTTCGGGAGCGACGTCGTGCAGCACCTCCAAGACAGCCAATCCAGAACCACTCGCGTTATCACCTTGGTTCAGCACCTGCAGCGATGGGTAGGAAGTCGACGCCGTATCGGGCGGCCCGGGAAGATCACCGCTACGTGTTGCCGCATCGATGTCGCCGAGTCCACGTGTGATGACTCCGATGCGAACACCCGTTCCCGTTGCACCTGTTCTTGAACGAAGATCACTCGCGTGAATCAGTTCATCGCCGGCCGTACCGACGATCCCACGAACTGCATTGTTTGCGCCGAGGTTGAAAATGTCCGACAGAGCATCAATCGAAGACTGCCACCATGCCGGCTGCTGAAGACCGTCCTCACTGCTGGCGATCGGTGTTTGGTCTCGAAGCAAAGGGAGTGCCACGTTGCTGAGGCGATCGGTCCATTCTTGTGGCAAGAATTGGTCGACGGCAATTTGCAAAGACTCCACGACGCCCGATGCAAAATCGTCGATTGAAAGATCAGCCAGTTCGGAATTGACGGTGATCGAGGAATCCGTCTGGTCGATCGTCCAACGATCCGTGACGACGTATTGCGTCTGGATGTTGTCCCATTCCAGATGGCCCGCAAGCGTCACCGTGCTTGAACTTGATGCGTCCAAATTAAACGCCGCCGCAGCAATTTGGTGGCTGCGTTGTCTCGCGTTGGCGTCGTCCGTCGTGATTGCGTAATCGCCGCTAAAGTCAAAACGACTGCTTGGCAGGAACACTAGTTTTGAATCGCCGGCAAGAGTTGCTTCGCCGCTCAAGCCTTGAGATGCTTCGGCCGTCACGCCGAGATCAATCACTTCATCGGCTTGAAGATAGAAGCCGGATAAATCGACTCCCAGCACCCAATCCAAATCCAGAATCAGATCGATGTCCAGCGTTCCGCTTAAATTTGCGGTGGTCGCCAATCCCTGCAACGCGTTGACCAACCCGCCCGCGAGGCCCATTGAACCCAGCAGCGAGCTAAACGACTCAAGGACGTTTACTCTTAGCAGATCGCCGTCGATTCCCTGATCGCCATAGACGGACACACCCGCGTGTCCCATCGCTTCGATCGCGTTTCGCAGGGGTTCGAAATCGGTCCACGGTTGCTGTGGAGTGGAAATCGTCTGCAGGTGGGTATCCGACCAGTTTGACATTGCGTCGCGGGCGTTGGCCAAAGTCGTGAGCGAACCGTCGACTCCTGGAACCAAATCAATCGAAGCGTCGATTTGATCCAACCAACCTGCAACCGAATCGCTGAGCGACTGAACCCCGCTGTTCCATTGCCGACGTGCGAAATCCGCCAGGTACTCGGTATCGAGTTCAAGCGACTCCAGCACCGTTCGATTTGATTCGTAGTTGGGTTCCCAACGGACGTGAGTCTCCGTGAAGGTCGATTCGAATTGCGGAAAGCCGTTCGCGCCTCCGGTGGAAAAGGAAAGCGGAACGATTTGGGTTCCGATGGGAATCTCTTGACCACCACTGGTATCAATCGCCAGTGTGCCCGCCATCGCGATGCTCGACGCTGATGTGATGCGGTCATACTGTCCATCATTGGTACCAATGACATCGATTTCGATTCGGCTCGCGGGTGTGATCGAGATGTCATTCGTGATGTGAAGTAAGCCAGCTTCACCATCGTCGCCGGGTGCGACGATGGCGTTCTCCACATCCAAGCCGCCGCGCACGATACCATCTCCGGTTAGTTTTCCACCGCGGAGATTCAGCTCTTTCGTCGCATAGATAGTAAACGTGATCTCACCGCCTTCCAAACGGCTAACACCAGCGGTCTGTTCAATAGACTCATTAATGATTAACGACGTGTCATGGCCGACCGAGAGTTCACCAGCGTTCTCAAGGCTTTCGAAGCGGAGCGAGCGGCCATCGACCTCGATCAGCCCTTCGTTGAGGACCGATCCGGTAAGGCGAAAGTCTGTCTGCTGATCCGAAGCAACGGGAGCTTGCGTGTAAATCTTTCCTTGATTGATCAGTGTCCCGGATGTAATCGTCAACCAACTTCGACTGCCGCTGTTTGCGGGATTGCCTGGATTAAATCCCTGGTAGGACCAGATTCGAATGTCGCCTTCATTGACGAACCCACCGTCCACGGTCACCGTCGAATTGCCATGCGTGCGAGGCATGTTGTAGAAACGATCGCGGAAGCCGTACAAATCAAGCAGCCCGCCG
>JBCCOI010000887.1:0-2416 GCA_039025515.1 Planctomycetota bacterium | reverse complement strand
TCCAAAGCAAGCTGCGACTGCTGGTGGCGTGCTTGTTCGTCGCGGCCGGTGCGATTGAAGCGAAAGCTGATGGCTTGGGACTATTCGGAAGCTGTGGCAACGGCTATGACTCGGCAGCATGCGATTCATGGATGTGCGACGATGAATGCGGTGAGCCACTGTGTTGCGACGCGGATCCTTGTGGCTCGATGGGATGTGACTCGGCAAGCGGTTGCTCAACGGATCGTTTCCTGGCGGGATTGATTCGCCCAAGTGATCGATGCTTTGACGACTTCATCAGCCCGATGATCAACTTCGTTCATTTTGAAGATCCACGAAACCTGACGGAACTCCGCCCGATTTTTGTGAACCATTGGGTTCCCGATACGATCGGAAACAACGTTCCCGCCGGCGGTACGATTCAACTGCTTGCTGCTCAGTTTCGAGTCGCACTCACCGAAAGACTTAGCTTGATCGGTGTGAAAGACGGCTACATCTGGGACAGCACGAACGGCGCGCTCGACACGTTGCTTGATGATGGCTGGGCATCGGTCACCGCCGGATTGAAATACAACCTGCTTCGTGACACGCAGAGCGGAACGCTTTTCTCGTTGGGAGGCACCTACGAAATCCCGATCGGAAGCCAAGACGCCCTACAAGACATTGGCGATGGCGAGTTCCATCTCTTCGCCACCGGCGGCCAACGATTTGCGGGTGGCAACGCGCACCTTTTGTCGGCATTCGGATGGCGAACGCCGGTCGATGATGCGGTTCAATCAGAATCAGTTCATTGGTCTAGCCAGTTCGACGTCAAGTTGACCGATTCGGTTTATTTGCTGACCGGTTTGGCTTGGTGGCACTGGACCGACTCGGCCAGTGCTGGAATCCCGCTTGGTGTTGCGGGACAGGACCTTTTCAACCTCTCCGCGAGTGATGTTGATGGGAACAACTTGGTCACGCAGAACGTGGGACTGAAATACAAGCCGTGCCGCTCGACAGAACTGGGTATTGCTTACGAGTTCCCGCTCACAGAATTTAAGGATGTCATCGAGTCGCGACTGCAGACCGAAATCATCTTCCGATACTGAGTTTGAGTTACGGGACCGACCTCACAGAGGTCGGCTACAGCCGCGGTGATGGCCGGTTGGAGAACGTCCGACCTCACAGAGGTATAGGTACAGGCCCGACTTCAAAGAGGTAGTAGGTACAGGCCCGACCTCACAGAGGTCAGTTAGAGGTCTGGCCTCACAGAGGTCGGTTCATGCGACTTGGCTTTATTTTTCCGTGATGGCTTGATCCACCACGCTGACCAACTGCACCATGAGGGGCTCTTCCGGTTGAAAGCTCAACGCTTGCTGCAATTCCTTTCGTCCACGCTGCAAGTGGCCGAGCGTCAAATACTGGTAAGCCAGGGTGAAGTGTCCAACCATGCTCGGTTGTTCACGCCGCTGAGTCTCCAGCCGCCTCAAATGCATCTCATAGAGCGGTTTGGATTGGTAAAGGTCTCGAACGGCGTCCCAGTTCCAAGTCTGGCCGACCAGCAATGCGTCGTAGATATCAGCCGCTGCGGATTCGATTTCATTCGCCGCGAAGTGAGCGAAGCCTCTGAACTGCAACAGATCGGCGTCTTCGGGTGAGAGCTCCAGTGCATTGCTCACCAGTTCCACACACACGTCATACTCGCCGCCGCGAAATTTTTGCTTCGCTTCGCCGACCAAGTCTCGAATCTGACGAAGCCTCAATTCTTCTTCAGTCGGAGAGGGCGCCGGCCGCCCGGCGACAACCGTTTGTGACGGAGCCACGGGGGTGCTGGTGATAATCGTCGTACCATTCTGGTCGATGATCACTGGCGTCCCGTTGTGAATCGGCATGGGTGTCGGAGCCGGCATCGGTTGAACACACTGTGGGTTGCTGCCGCGTCTGGTAGTCGGCCTCGCGATGCTGTCCATGGCTGCCGACAGAACGGCTTGACCGACTTGTTGCCCAAGCGATTGTCTTGGAGGCGGAATCAAACGCGACGGGGGCATCACGGATGGAGTTCGGAAACGGTTACTGGATCCGGTTCGATTGGAGCTTGGAACGAAGCCGCGAACTGCATTCGAAAGGCTTCCGCCGAAACCACGAAATTGTGCTTCGGCGCGGTTGGACCGGTTAGCCAATGTCGTAGCGAGGGCCACGACGACCAGCAGTTGCAAACGCAGTGACTTTGCGTATCGGAGAATGGACATGATCAATGGTCTCTCAAGTTTGGATGGGACGTTCGCTTGCCATCTGGCAAGCCGACAGCTGAGTTGGCTTACTTGCGGAAGGGGTTTCTCGGGGTCTGCTTCTTTGGAGTTTGGGGCTGTTGATTGACAGCCGTTTGTCCGTTCATGCCGATCGCTCCGGCGGATGCACCTTGGCTTGCCGTGGCGAATCCGGATCCTCTTGTCGTGCC
>JBCCOI010000886.1:0-2416 GCA_039025515.1 Planctomycetota bacterium | reverse complement strand
GCTCGAGTCCGATCCGAAGGTGATTGTGCCACTCGTCGTTCAGATTCTTGCGGACAAGGAACAACCGCTCTACGCGGGCCGCATGCTAGAGACAGTCGTGGACTTGGGGGAGAACGCGGTTCCTTTTTTGAACGCCGCGCTGGAAAACGAAGAAGCCGCATTCTGGGCGTGTCTCGCGATCGAGGAACTCGAGGAGACTGCCGCAGCGACCGCACCACATCTGATCGAATTGCTGTCGAAACCCATTTCGGATTCGTTGCGTGTGCAGGCTTTGCTTGCAGTGGCCAAGTTGGGTGAGGTCGCGACAACTGCAAAGCCAATTGTCTTGAAGTCCCTCTCAGAGAAATCGAGCCAGCCGGTTCAAATCGCAGCAGCGTTTGCAGCCGGTTCGCTCGGGTTTGATGAAGCAACCAGGCAGCTCGAGAAAACCCGGTCAAGCGATGAACCGCTGCTCCAATTGGTTTCGCTTTGGGCGCTCGCTAAGTTGGCGCCAGAGGATACAGAAAAGCAATCAGTCGCGGTCAATCATCTCATCGGCCGGTTGAAGCATCACGATGCGGACATTCGGTTAGCCGCTGCCAAAGGGCTGGCATCGTTGAAGTACGATCGGAGTACGGTTCAGCTGAAGTTGACAGAGTTGGTCAGCGAAGCCGATCCGATTGTGCTGCACAACTTGATCGACACTTTTGCAAACCTCGGCGAGCAAAGTGCGGAGCCGGCCGGACGGGCACTCGCCAACGAGAAACTACGCGACATCGCGATCGAAGTCCTCATTCGAATTGGTCCAGACGCGAAGGCGGCCCTACCGAAGCTGCTCGAGGCTTTGCCAAGCTCAACGGGAGATTTTCGTCAGAAAATCCAAATCACACTGGGTCAGCTTGGTCCCGATGCCGCGCCGGCGGCCGTTGAGCTCACGAAGTCGTTTGGAGACGACCGAGACCTCTTGATCAGTGCGCTAACGGCGTTGGGGTTGATCGGGGAGGGTGCCTCCTCCGTCGCGCCGCAAGTGCTCGCACAGATGGACGACATCGACGATCCGGGGATCAAGGTTTTGGCCGCTTGGTGTCTGACACAGATCGGATCTTCAGATCAGAAGGTGCTCGAGAAAGCGATTCCGGTTTTGACGAAGGGACTTGAGGTCAACGATCGCCAACTTCAAGCGGAAGTGTTGCTTGTCCTGCGGCAATTAGGAGCGTCTGCTCGTTCCGCTTCCGGCTCGTTGGAGAAGTTTGCCTCGAGTTGCGCGGGAGACGCGGAACTTCACCAGCTCGCTCTCGATGCTATCGAGGCGATCAAGTAGTCCGTCGCCGAACTCTGTACGCTTACGTTGCTGTACCGGCTTCTGCCGGATGCGAGCTAACCTAAACCGGCTGAGGCCGGTACACCAGCAAACGTTGGTCAGTTTTCGGATCTAGCCGCGCTGGTCCTAAAGACCAAATCGCTCTCGCGGATCGGTCAAGCCGTCCGCAAGGCGGCGTAACGCTTCGGTTTCGATTTGTCGTACACGTTCGCGAGTGAGTCCCAACTCCGTTCCGATTTCTTTGAGCGTTTTCGGTTCGCTCCCATCCAAACCGAATCTCAGCTTCAGGACCGTTGCTTCTCGCTCTTCAAGGTCATCCAGCAGATCCATTGCGTGGCGGAGGATGTCATGGTCCAGGAGCGTTTCATCGGGTGACTTGAGTCGCTCATCCATGACCATTTCACCCAGCGACCATCCCGATTCGGATTGATCGCTTTGGGGCGTGCTGTTGCTGATCCTGATGGCCTTTCGAATGATCGGCAACTTCTTTTTCGGTAACCCCAAGACGCGCGCGACTTCTTCGTTTGTCGGTGTCCGTCCCAATTCTTCGCTGAGCCGCGCCGTTGCCCGCCGCCATTTGCTGAGCAGTTCGACCATGTAGGCCGGGATGCGAATCGTCTTTGCACTGTTGATCAATGCGCGTTTGATCGATTGCTTGATCCAATAACTCGCATAGGTGCTGAATCGAGTACCCACGGTCGGGTCAAAGCCTTCGACCGCGCGGAGGAGTCCGAGGTTTCCTTCTTCGATCAGGTCTTGCAGGCTCAGTCCCTTGCCGGTGTACCCTCGCGAGATATTGACCACAAGACGGAGGTTTGCCCTCACCATTCGGTCGCGGGCCTCGACATCACCCTGCTCGATCTGTGCGGCTAGCTCCAATTCTTCCTTGGCGGTCAACAACGCGGTCTCGTTGATTTCCCGCAGATAAGTCTCGAGCGGCGATTGCGCGGCGTCTGTCCTCCGCGAGCTCTTACGAACTTTCTTGACGTCGGCCAGATCGGGATCAACCGGAGGAGCGGCAAAATCAGACATAGGAGGTTTCGCATGGAAATGCCGCGGCTCCCGGAGCAGGAAGACACGACGAGAGGGTGGAGGTAATTCGACGACGCGGTGTTG
>JBCCOI010000885.1:0-2417 GCA_039025515.1 Planctomycetota bacterium | reverse complement strand
TTTGCCACCAGCGTCACGGCATCCCGCCAGTTCTCATAACGCCAAATGGGCCAGCCGCTTGGACCGATCCCAACTCGGTAGAAAGCGAATGTTTGGCCGATCAAGCAAACGCAAGTGAGTGCGGCACCCAAGAGGAAGTTTCGGCGCAACACAGTGTTTGTCCATCCGATCAGCTCGCCGACACTCCAAGCCATCAAGGGAACGGCAACGATGAAGTAGCGACGATGCCAAAGCGGTACGATCTCGGCATAGGAAGCGATGAAGAAGCCCGTCGTTGCCGCGAGCGCCACCAGCATGGGCAGAAGTCCGAGCCCTCTTGGCTTGTCATTCGCTTCATTCTCAATCTTAACCCGCTGAAGAGAGCTGCACGTGTATCCGGCAGCAGCGATGACCAACGGCCAAACGACAAGTGGCACGTACTGCCAGATCGTCAGCAACTGCTCAATCGACCTTGCGGCCGCGAAGGAGTTCCATTGTTCCCGCTGCTGCCATGCGTGTGTGAGCGATGATCGCAGAAGCAAGGCTCCCGTGACGGCGAGCAGTGCAAACGCAAACGCATCCCACCTGCCCCATCGAAGCCGCCTCTTCAGCAGCGGAATCAAGAATACGATGGGAAGAAACCAGCCGAGTGTTCCCAGTGATGTGGGATGAAGAAGGCTCGCGGCACAAAGCCAGAACATCATCCAGAACCGGTGCCAACCTTGGTGCGACCGCTCGACGTTGCCTTCTAGTGAGCGAACTGACGCCATCATCGACCAGAGCGATAGCACGCCGCAAAGCATGACCCAAGCGTAGGGCCGAAGCTCTGAACCGAAGAACACGCTATTCGGTTCGATCGCAAAGAGAGCTCCCGCAACCAGGCCACCGGCAAGTGAACCGGATTGCTTCTTGACGCCGACGACCAGGAATGCGGCGGCGATGCAGCTGACCAAAACGCTGCTTGCCCGGAGCGCGACTTCACCGGAGCCAAAGATCCTGCCCCAGATCCAAAGCAGTTGGAAATAGCTGGCAGTCTGATTGCCGGCTCCTGCTCTCTCCGAAACGGTCCCAAAGCCATCGGAGATCGCCCACACCGAGTGAAGTTCATCCAACCAGAAACTTTCTCGGCAGGCGGCAATTCTCAATGCGAACGTCAGTCCTACGACAAGGGTCACTGTGATTGAGGTTTGAATTCCCTCCCGGTTGCGGTTCATGCGGCTCGTATCCAACGCCTCTTGCTCGTTTCATGCCCGGCTCGCGACTCGCCGCGAGTGTACTCGCTTTGGCGAATTTCGCTCCCGTGTACCCCGGGCAGACTCGCTTTTATGATGTCTGCTCGGTCGCCTCCAGCCCGCAATGCTTGCCATGCCAGAACTTTCCGAATCAAGACTCATCGCCCGCGTGGATGCCAGGGAGGGGTCCGCATCGATCTTGGCGGAGCTCCGCGAAAAACTCAGCCCTCGCGGCGACGTGGTGTCCCCCAGAGGCAAGGCGCTGACGGAAGAAGTCTTTGGTGCCGCGCTCACGCCGACGCAGGTGGTCGAAAGGATTTGTCACGACGTTCAAAGCGAGGGAACGAGTGCCGTCCTGCGGTACACGAAGTTGCTCGACAAGGCGAATCTGAACGCGAGTGAGCTTCGTGTTCCGGAGTCAGAGCTGGTCCGGGCACACGCGGCCGCCGATGACGATTTAATCGCTTCGATTCGCCGCATTCGTGAAAACATCGAGTCGTTTCAGCGTGCGATCTTGCATCAAGACGTCACGATTGAACCAAAGCCCGGCGTTAAACTCACGCAACGATACGTTCCTCTTCAGCGAATCGGCGTCTGCGTTCCCGGTGGGGCTGCTGCGTACCCGTCGACGGTCTTGATGACCGTCGTTCCGGCACAAGTCGCCGGCGTTTCTGAGATCGCCGTTGTTGCTCCGCCGACACCCTTCGGCGCCTACAACGATGACATGCTTGCGACCTGCCATGAGCTTGGTGTCAGGGAAGTTTATCGGGCAGGTGGCGCTCAGGCGGTCGCCGCGCTGGCCTATGGAACGGAGACAATGCCTGCCGTTTTAAAGATCGTGGGCCCGGGCAATCTATTCGTAGCGCTTGCCAAGAAGCACGTCTACGGAGTTGTCGATATCGATTCCTTCGCGGGACCCAGCGAAGTCATCGTGATTGCCGATGAGTCGGCTGATCCACGATTCGTCGCCGCGGACTTGCTCGCACAAGCAGAGCACTCGCCGGGGAGTGCGATCCTGATCACCTGGTGCGAATCGCTGATCGATGCCTGTGAAGAGGAGCTCGCAAAACAACTCAGTCAGCTGAGTCGGAGCGAATTGACTCGCGAAAGCTTGGAGGCATTCGGCGCGTTGATTTTGGTCCGTGACGAAAGGCAAGCATGTGAGTTGACGGATTCATTCGCCCCCGAGCACTTGCATATCGAAAC
>JBCCOI010000884.1:0-2421 GCA_039025515.1 Planctomycetota bacterium | reverse complement strand
TAGCCCGCTTCGGCTAAACTGGTCTGCAGTTTGGCACCCAGTGATTATGGAGCAAGCGGTGCCGCCAATCCGCATACGTTATGTGCCCCTGATCGAATGGCTCCTCGGCAATATCAATACGTTGGGCCAGCCGATATTCGCGATTCTGCGCTTGCCTCGTCGCCTGCTGGCACACCGATCCGTTGCGTCGATGATCTTTCGGCATGGATCGCGTCTCGTTCGTCGGACGCGGAACCGGACGGTTCACTAATTGCCACGTTTACCGTGGATGTTGGCGGCACGCTTCTGCTTGCGCCGCGCCGCTCCGAGCATGTCGCGTGTGCTGGTGGTGGCCCTGTGCTTTCCGCTGGCGAAATCACGTTCTCTGATGGTGACGTTTCCGAAATCACCAACCAATCCACTGGATTCTGCCCCGAACCTGAATCGTGGCCGACTGTTGCTGCCGCGTTGGACGCCATCCCCGTTGATCGCCCCGATGATTTCACGACACATGTTGTGTTTCGCCTGTGTCCGGCTTGCAACGAACGCAACATCGTCAAGGATGGTTGGTTCGTCTGTGATCTCTGCGGGGCCGATCTTCCTCAAGATTGGAACTTTCCCGTAGCGCAACGGGGCACATAACATGGTTTTTACGCTGAGTCTCTTCGGGCACACCGCTGTCGTTTGTTCATGCCTCCCTCTGTTGGTAGAATCTCTGGTAGTTTAAACATCGTTCGCTTCGTTTAGGGCGGTGTCGTAAAAACCTTCCGTTGTGTGACACGGATGCAATTCTCATGATGCCCGACGAAACAAACATCGTTGATCACCCTGGCCTGGACGAGGATTGGGCCAAGAAAAACTTTCTTGCAAAGACGCATGACGACGTGCGTGCGATGTTTCGTGCGGATAAAAATCTTTGTTACACCGAGGACTTCACATATTTGAGCGACTTGGCTGTTCGATACTACTTACCGGTAGCCATTGAATATGCGTCGTCGACTGACTCAGCGGGGGACTATTTGTTCATCGGCGGAATAGCGACTTCACTGGCATGTCAACTTGAGCACAATAGATTCTCTGACGAAACTAAGCGGATCGCTCAGGAATTTGCAAAACTGGTCTTGTCTGATCTTGCAAAATATGACTTCGACCGGCATGAAGATGACTTTTGGATAAACTCTCTTGAGTATATCTGTGGCCAAACACACGGTCCGAGATCGTAGCCGCCGTGTGTCACACAACATGGTGTTTACGCTAGGCCTGCGGCACACTTTGGCTCTTTGGCAACGGGCCATAGCCTTGGTACAATTTTTCGTAGGACAGGCATCGTTCGCTTCGTTTAGGGCGGTGTCGTAAAAACCTTCCGTTGGGCGTCATTCCCGTTGAGTAAATCGTTCTTCACAGCCTGCGACCGAGGCAACATCGCCAAACTGACAGCGATGCTTGAGGACGGTGTCGATCCAAACTCTCGCGACAACTACCAACTCACAGGCTTAATCCGTGCGTCGCGCAAGGGCCAACTTGACGCGATCGCGCTCTTGCTGGAATCAGGTGCTGACGTTGACCTAGACGACGTATGCGGACGGACGGCTCTCTTTCATGCGGTTTGTTTCAATCACATCGAAGCCGTAGCCCAACTCATTGAATTGGGGGCAAGCGTGAATCCCGTCGACTCTCACGGTTGGACGCCTTTAGATATGGCTCGATCGCAACGAAGCGACGAGATTGAAATTCTTCTTGAGCGCCATGATGGTATCGCCAACAACTACGAAAAGGTTGACGTGCCTGATCGTTTCACGATCGGCGCACAGTTTGGCGGGCCTGATGTTGGTCACATCGCGGAATTGAAACGCGAACTCTGCAGTTCTCTCAACGAGCATTGTTTGACAATCGGCTGCGAAAGCGTGGATGAAATCGGATTGGTGCTGAGAGTCAATGGGCCGATCTGCTCGTTTGGCGAGCAGGGCGTGGAACGGGTCCGACACTCAGCCAAACAGCGATATGTGACTGCTGATATCGTCATTTCCGGCGATGCGACCTCACTATCCCGTTCCAAGACTCAATCGTTGCTTGCCGGGCTGATTGAACTCGCAATTGAACAATGCATCATCCGTCTTCGCAAAAAGAAGCTGTCTTTCGCTCCTAATCTTGAAAATCAGGTCAAAAATGCGATCGCCGAGTTTTCTCGTGGGGCACCATGACGCCTAACATGGTTTTTACGCTAGGTCTGCGGCACACCTTCCAACTTTGGCAACGCGGGATCGCCTTGGTACAGTCTCTTGTAGTTCAGACGTCGCTCGCTTAGTTCAGGGCGGTGTCGTAAAAACCTTCCGTTGGCTCGACCTCCATGTCGAGGCAACGTATGCGGCTTGGCGGCCGCGAATTCTGCGGCGTTCCGCCGTGGGTGACGCCGGCTTCGGTCGGCCAACAGCGGCTGGGCGC
>JBCCOI010000883.1:0-2437 GCA_039025515.1 Planctomycetota bacterium | reverse complement strand
CTTCTCACGCAAATCACGACGCGTGCTAAATGTCATGAATGGCTCAAAGGAAGATCGGGCTAGCGTGATCACGTGACCCTCAAGACCGCGTTCTTTTGCTGCCTGAGACGCAGCGCTGAGCACAAAGCCGGGCAGGCCGGCTCGGTCGTCTTCACTTTTTAGCGTGAGCGCGAATGCCTCCGTACTTTTTTGCACGTTCTGGCTGAACGCGGTGTAGAGCCCTGCGAGCTCCTTCGTAATCGCGGCCAACCTTTCACGATCTTGTCCCTGGAGCTTTGCACCAGCGCGTACGAATCGCTTGTGAGTCAGCTCCAAGACTCGTAAGGCTTCGTCATCGAGCCCAAGCGCTGACCGCTTCTCAAAGAGTGCATCGACACGCGCGAATAGAGCTGCGTTTAAGGTGATTTTCGACGAGTGGGCGGCTAAACGTGGAGCCATACGGCTCTGGATCGCTCGCAACTCATCGTTCGTCGCGGACGAGGTCAGTGCCGAGAATGTACGTTGCACTCGACTCAAGTCGTCCCCGGCATCCTCCAGAGCCACAATGGTATTTTGAAACGTCGGAGCTTCCGAGTTCGCGCAGATCGCGTCGATCTCCGCGAGGTTCTTCTGCATCGCAATCTCGAAGGCAGGTTCGAAATCTTCGGTGTCGATGCGATCAAAGGGAGGTGCGGAAAAGGGCGTATCCCAGCTCTGCAACAGCGGATTCTCTGTTGTCTGGGAGAGGGCCGCTGGAGCAGTCGCCATCAATGTCGAGATCACGATGCTTGCGTATCTCACGCGAATAATGTTGCAAATCATGGATGGGGTATCGGTGGGTCTGGTCGGTTGAAAATCTTGGGCGAACGCTTGCGCGACGCCCGCAATCGTTGTACCGTCAGTCTGCCGTGTGAAGAATCAAAAATTTTGTAGTTTTTCTTGGTACTCACGTCTTTTGCGTTCAATGCACACCGACAAAGTCATGACGTCGGCAGGCTGTCGCTTTTGATCGGGAATTCGATCGGCCGCTTGTGCTGGTTCGATAAGTAGATTGCCGTGAACATTTCCACGACGATTCGGCCCTCGCGCCCCGTCACCATCGGGTCACGGTCCTCTGCGATCGCACGTAAGAACTCTTGAATCTGCAACGTGTGATAGTGCTGCGTCGCGTTGATCTTCGAAAAGTGCTTTCTATCTTCAGCTTCGAACTGTTGGAGTAAGTGCTCTTCTCCGGGAATCGTCCAAACGTCGTTGAGCGGAGGATCTACGATCTCGCTCAGGCCGGCAACAAACGTCGCGCCGGTGTCGGTCTGCACGCCAACCGATGCACCGCTCGCACCATGGACGTGAACCTTCGTGTAGATGCCAGGATTCTGCGACAAACTGGTGACGATGTTTCCGAGTGCACCGCTTGAAAACCGCACGATCGCGATTGCGGAATCTTCAACCTCGATAGACGGGTGGTTTAGGTTGGCCCAATAGCCCGTCACTTCCGATATTTCTCCCATGAACCATTGGAGCAAATCCAACTGGTGCGGCGATTGATTCACGAGAACGCCGCCACCCTCCGTATCCCATTTGCCACGCCAAGGATCGGATTGGTAGTACGCTTCATCTCGCCAGCTATACATCGAAAACGTACCCAGAATGGGTTGACCAATTTTTCCGGCGACTATGGCTGCCTTCATACGCTGAACGGGTTCGAACAATCGACGCTGACTGACAACACCCAACTTGATTCCGGCTTCTTCGGCCGCGTTCAAAATAGCGTCGCACGCCTCAAGCGTCGAAGCCAACGGCTTCTCGATCAACACGTGGACACCGGCCTTCGCGGCTTCAGTTGCCGGTCCTTCATGCATCGGATGCGGCGTGCAGATCATCAACGCGTCCAGACCAGCCTTGCCGAGCATGTCTTTGATGTTGTCAAAGGCCTGGACGCCATATCGCTCTGCGAACTTCTGCGCCCGAATCCGGTCACAATCACAGACCGCCACAAACTCAGATTCTTCTAGCTCCCGTAACGCAACCGCGTGCAAATCCGCCACTTTTCCACAGCCGATAATGCCCGTTCTCATGCGACTCACGTCATTCCTCCGAAAAGTACTTCGCGACCATCCTGTGCAGAAAATCGAGTGACTCCCGCATCTCGTCCAACCCATTCCTGCCATCTTCGATGCTGATCCAGCCCGAATAGTTGTACTCGGCGAGTATTGTGAAGATCGCGTCGTAATCATTCAGGCCCTTCCCGGTGATACCGTGCTTGAGCGATTCGGAGTAGCCGATTGTTCCATCGCTCTGTTTGAGATCGTCGAGCGTCGCACCGGCGACCAGATAACGATCACTCGCATGCATGCTCACAACCCGATCTGCCACCTGACGTAGCAGCTCCACCGGATCATCGCCGGCGACGATCGCGTTGGATGGATCGTATTGCACTCCAAAGAGTTCTCGCTCCGGG
>JBCCOI010000882.1:0-2440 GCA_039025515.1 Planctomycetota bacterium | reverse complement strand
CCAAACCCCAAACCCCAAACCCCAAACCCCAACCGGATCGGGTCAGATATCCACATAATCCTGAATCCATTTAAACGACTAACCTTGGCAATCTACAAAGCCCAAGCGAACGAATTTAAAAAGAATAAATGAAAAATCTGACCAAGAGAAAGCTAATATGTCTGGGGCTGATCCTCGCCGTCGCGGGCCCGGCCACGTGCCTAATCTTCTCCGACGACGGAAGCTCGGGCTCGACGACGAATTCCTTCAGCCAATCCCAGGCCGACGAGATCTCCTCGAAAACCACCGCCGCCTGCGAGGGCCTGGACGTGGTGGTCAAGCTGCAGACGGACCAGCACATGAGCGAGCAGCGCGAGGAGAACAAAAACGCGTTTACCGAGGCCGTGGACCTGCTGATCGAGGTGTACAAGAACCAGGACTGGATGAAGCTGCTGGACATTAAGTTGGCCATTTTGATCGTGATTGTGTTATTTATGGTGTTCGTGATCATCAGCACGATCATCTTCTTGGTGAACATCTGCATTTGCTGCTGCAACGGGAAGGACAACAACAAGGGCTGCTGCATCAGCTGCAACCTGGTCATTTCGCTGGTGGGGCTGGTGGGCTTCACGGGCTGCTGCATCATGCTGGCCGTGTACGTGACGGGCGTCAAAAACGGCATGAACGAGGTCAACTGCGCGCTGCACAAGGTCAACAACGACATCGTGAACGGCAACAAGTCCGTCAACGATTTCATGGGCTTCTTCCCCCTGACCAACGTCCTCAACCAGTACATCGCCGACTTCGAAAAGCTGGTCAACAACCACAAGGGCAACCTGCAGGACATCGTGAACTACGACCTGGAGAACGACTCGAAGTCCGCCCTCGACTCGATCGCCACCTTCCATAGTGCCAACAAGGACCAGCAGACCCCCGACGGAGTGGGCACCAACGCCATCACCCACTCGACCTCGGACGTGCTTTCGGGATTCGTGGACGCGGCGACCACCGAATTCACGGCGTTGCACGACACGTGCAAGGCGGTGCACGAGGGCGCGGAATCGGGACTCGAGCAGGTGAACAACCCCGACATGCAGAGCGTGATCGACAGCATCAAGGAGTTGGTCAACACGGTGCTCGGGATCATCGTCACCTTCGACGCCTCCTTTGGTAGCATCGGGAACACCTACGAGACCGTGGACACCCAGTACAACTTGGCCCAGATCATCTTCATCGTCTTTTGCTTCGGCTGCCTGCTCATCGCCCTTCTTATTTTCATCGGGCTTTGCTGCGCCTACAACAACAAGGGCTGCGACAAGTTCTGCTGCTGCCGAATCATCATCGCCGTGCTGGGCATCTTCTGCCTGATTTTCATGATCTTCTCGTTCGCCGTCGCCGTGGTCGCCTTCGCCACTTCGGCCACCTGCGGCATGATGCAGACCTTCGGCAACGAGAAGGGCATCAACGACTTCATCGACCTCTTCCAACTCGAAGGGGACATGAAGATCATCCTGACCACCTGTCTGCTCGAAACGGGTGACGGGAACCTGACCACAATTTTCATGGGCGACGGCAGCAACGGCCAGAGCAACACGGATATGTTCAAGGACGTGCAGGTGCTGCTGGATATGTTCGACAGTTATCAAGACCTGTTGGCCGCGATTCCCGCCGACAAGATGTCCGTGGCCTTCACCCAGTACAAGGAGGCCGTGACCAAGTTCAAGACGGGCGAGCTGCCCGACCACGACAACGTCGCCAACTCCCTCGCCACCTTGAACCAGATTATCAGCTGTCACACCGAAGAGTACTCGCTCACTGCGGCCAGCTGCCCCAGTGGAAAGACCTGCATCGATTTATCGGCCACCACGTCTTACAGCAACCCCGGTTGTGCCGACGCGGCGCAAGACGCCGACGCTTCGAAACTGGTCACGGACTTGAACCGATACATCAACGCCACGATCACTTTGGTGGACGACCTGATCAAAAAGTCCTACGACCAGGGGACCACGCCGACGTCACCTAACGAATTGTATCACGAGACGACGAAGAATTTCTTCCTGGCGATCGACAAGCTGAACCTCATCAAGACGGATCTTTCGGCGACCATCGCGATGCTCGAGAACAACGATATTATGCAGGGGACCAACTGCAAGATTCTGCGAGCCGAGTTCCAGACTCTGGAGACCACGATGTGCTTCAGTTTTGTGCCCAATTTGTACAAGTTCATGCTGGTGGCCTTTATTGCCTCGTGCTTCTTCTTTTCGTTCCTGTGGCATTTCTGCTGCGGCACTTTCTGTCTGGAACGGTCGGGTGAACACGGTGAGGACGCCCAGACTCCCGAGGACTACGACAACACCCAGTTCAACCCCAAGGGACACACCAACAATTACTATAAATAAACAGTGATTAAATTCCCGGAAACCGAAAGGGGTTTGGGGTTTGGGGTTTGGGGTTTGGGGTT
>JBCCOI010000881.1:0-2443 GCA_039025515.1 Planctomycetota bacterium | reverse complement strand
TCCACGCTATGAAAAACAACGGGTTTATCGTCGGACTTGGCGCGATGGAGCCCCGCGCTGACGACGGTTCGAAGGGAATCGGGGAGCAACTTGATTGCATCTAGGGTCGAACGCCCTTCGGGTTGAACAAGGAAGTTCCTCGCAGCACCGAACGAATGGAGCAGCTCCCCGAACTGATTGATCAGGAGGCTCGGAGGAACGTGCTTCGCGAGTAGGTCTTCGTAGGCTGAAGTCAGCCAGGGATGCATGGCCGCCTTCGCCCCGCTCGCGACACCCGCCGTTCGGTCATGGACAAGTGATGAGATAGCCGGAACGACCGGTAGACGGGCGGCTTCCGGCAAACGGATATCACGACGCTTCGAGTAAATTCGCCAGTGACGATCTACCGTTTCGAATTCTGGCGCCAGGTCTCCTACGGTCTCACTCGGACCGAGGAAAAGGGTTCCACCCACCGTCAAACCGAAGTGGAAGAAAGAGATGATCCGCTTCTGGATCTTGCTCTCAAGGTAGATCAATACGTTGCGACAGCTGATCAGGTCAATGCGCGTGAACGGCGGATCGCTGGTGAGATCATTCGCCGCGAAAATGACCTTCTGGCGCAAGTCGCGTTTGATGTGACAGAGATCGTTGTTTTGGGTGAAATACTTCTGTGACAGCTCGCTGGGGATGCGTGTTGTCGAATTTGCCGGATAGACAGCCAGGCTTGCCGTTTCGAGTGAGCTTCGATGGACATCGGTCGCAAAGACGCGGAACTCGATCTTGCGGCCTGACTTTGAGATCGCCTCGTCGATCAGCATCGCAATCGAATAGGCTTCTTCGCCGGTCGCGCAGCCGGGAACCCAAACACGAATCTCGCCGTTATCGGGCTTGTTCTCGACGAGGTTCGGAATGACGGTCGTTCTCAAAATCCGAAAGGCCGCTTCGTCCCGAAAGAACTCAGTGACTTCGACCAATAGATCTCGAAAGAGCAGATTCAGTTCTTCGCGGCTTTCCTCCAAATACTCCGCGTAAGCCATCAAGGTCTTGAAACCGCCCATCTGCACCCTGCGATCGATCCGCCGTGTGATCGTCGCGGGCTTGTAGAGGGCGAAATCCACCTCGAAGTGAATTCGAAAGAGGCGAAGAATGTGAAAGATCGCCGATTCCGGACCGTCATCGGGATTCGGGACGGTCGCCTGAATCTCTTTGACCAACTGAGTTTTGCTATTGGTTCGATTGAACGAAGCCAGTTTCAGGGCGAGTTCGGCGGGAGACGCGACAGCATCGCAGATTCCCGTTCGAATGCTGGCCTTAGGCATACTGTCGAAAGCGGCCGTTTCTGGTTCTTGCACCAGAACAACTCCGCCGGCATTATGGATCTTCGTGACACCTCGCGAGCCATCCGAACCGCTACCTGATAAGACGACCGCAGCTGATCTTTCACCTGCATTGGCAGCAAGCGAATCAAAGAAAATGTCGATCGGCAGATTGAGCGCCCGCTTCTTATCCTGATCGGTCAGCAAAAGCTTGCCGTCCGAGAGTGACATGTTTTTCTCAGCGGGAATCAGATAGACGGCGTTGGGTTTTACGTCGATTCGATCGACGACTTTGTGGATCTCCATCTTTGTGTGGCGAGCCAAGAGTTCATCCATCATGCTCTCGAAATCGGGCGACAAGTGCTGGACCACGACGAACGCCATCCCAGAGTCAACTGGCATGTTGTCGAAGAATTCTTCGATGGGAGCGAGACCGCCGGCAGATGCCCCAATTCCTACGATTCTTACCGGCTCAGAAACGCTTTCGATCATTGATGACTACTGCGGCGGCAATTTGACAATCTGCAGCCAGAAATCCTGGATCTGCTGGATAACTTTAAAAAACTGAGGGAGGTCGACCGGTTTGACAATGTAGGCATTTGCCGACAATCCGTAGGATTCGAGGACATCTTTGTCGTGCGAAGACGTGGTCAAAACGACAACAGGGATCACTTTTAAATCCTCGTCGGCACGCATCGCTTTTAAAACCTCTCGTCCATCCATCCGTGGCATGTTGAGATCTAATAACACGAGGTCGGGGCGAGTACGATTCTCGTTCGTCCCTTTTCCCAACATGTAATCCATCGCTTCCTCGCCATTCTTGACGTGGGTGATGTGATTCTTGATCCTGCCGTCGCTCAGTGCTTCGATGGTCAACTCGGCGTCGGTCGCGCTGTCCTCAACGAGCAATATTTCAATCATTCTTCTGCCGTGGGTGCTGCGTTGGGAAGGCTCAAACGGAATGTGGTACCCTCCCCGTCAGTTCCCGCAGTTTCTTGCGGCCCGGATTGGCGTCCCGCGTGATCGGATCGACCTTCGTCGACCGAAGAGATTGGGTGTGAGGCCCCAGCCTCGCGATCGAGTCCCAAATCCCCGCGAGGGCCGGATTGTAGCGGGCGGTCAGCCGCTGCGGCAGGACGCAATTCGTC
>JBCCOI010000880.1:0-2459 GCA_039025515.1 Planctomycetota bacterium | reverse complement strand
CTGGATTGCGATGCCGATCGCCGTCGTCGTCGGGTTGCGATATCGCAAAGGCGGTCGTTTGATCGGGCCCAGCCTGGTTGGGCTCGCGCTCTTGTACCTAGCCGTGTACTTGGGTGCCTATCACTTGCCGATCGACCTTGCGGCTTGGATCCCGGCAGACGAAGAACTTTGGACACCGACGGTTGTGTGGACGGCAATCCTGCTCGTCTACGCGTTCTTTGCCTCGGTTCTGCCGGTGTGGCTGCTTCTGCAACCTCGTGATTACATCAACAGTCAGCAACTCTTCGTCGCACTCGTGCTGCTGATCGGCGGACTGGTGGTCGCCTCGCTAACCGGTTCTGCCGAATTGACGACGTCCGCGCCGATGATCGCCGAGGAAGTCCCCGCAGATGCGCCCAGCATGTTTCCATTTCTATTCATTACGATTGCCTGTGGTGCATGCAGCGGATTCCATTGCCTGGTCAGTAGCGGCACCACGAGCAAGCAACTGGAGAAGGCATCGGATGCACAGGCCGTCGGCTACGGCAGCATGCTGTTGGAAGGCATGCTCGCCGTGATCGTGATTCTTGCGTGCTCCGCGGGCGTCGGGATGGGGCCGCTGGTGCGTAGCGAATCCGCGCTCGCTTCGGCGGCTGGTTCGTCAGAGACTTCGGCAGCGTCCGCCAAAACGACAACCATTACTCGTGCAGAGGTTTCAGGACGCGACGCGTGGCGTGAGTACTACCGGACGGGTGTCAACGGCGAGGAAAATGCGGGCTGGAAGAAACAGAACCTTGCCAAGAAACTCCGCGCTTTCGTCGACGGCGGCGCGAATTTTCTTTCCGCGATCGGCATGCCGTTGCGTATGGCCATTGCCGTCATGGCAGTTCTTGTCGCATGCTTCGCCGCGACCACCTTGGATACGGCGACCCGATTGCAGCGGTATGTGCTCAGTGAATTGGCGACCACTGCAGGCGCGAAACCGCTAGCGAACAAATATGTGGCCACCGGAATTGCCGTCTCCATCGGATTAGCGATCGCCGTTTTCGCAGGTGAGAGTCCGGGCAAGGGTGGCCTTGTGTTGTGGCCGCTCTTTGGAGCGACGAACCAATTGCTCGCGGGACTCGCGTTGATGGTGGCGGTGATTTATCTCTCTCGACGCAGCAAGCCGCTTGCGGCGGTGCTGGTTCCGATGATCGCGATGCTACTCCTGCCGGCTTGGGCGATTATCTACGACCTCTATTTCAATTGGCTTCCCGATCGAAATCTTCTGCTCGTCGTGTTTGGATTTTCGATTCTTGCCCTCCAGGTCTGGATGGTTTTCGAAGGTTGGATCGTCTGGAAGACTTGCCGAGGCGTTTTGGAATCCACCGCCGTCGAACGCCCGAATTCGATCGCAGTGGAATCTTCTGGGCCATCGAGCGTCAAAGGATGAGACTGGGTTTTTGTTCGGTTATCTGCCGTGAAAGACAGAGCGGTGAACATCTGTGGTCGTCGCCGAAAACAATGCCTAGTCTTAAAATGAGAATTGCAATAGGATTGGTCTGAGCGAGCTCTAGCCTTGGGATAGGCGGGGAGCCCGCTTCTGGTAGTCACACTCGACGTGAACGAATCATGGTCGCAATGCTGTCGGTCCAAGCCGGACCGGAGAAAGGTCGAAACTTTCCACTCGATCCGGATCGGCCGATGCATATCGGACGAGGATCGACGTGCGAAATCATGCTGACCGATCCGGTAAGCAGTCGATTTCATGCCGTCGTGCTGTACGACGATGACCGCTGGCAAATCCGAGACACCGGAAGCCGAAATGGTACGCTGGTCAACGGCCAGAAGATCGACACGGCACAGATGATTGACCAAACAATGGTCACCATCGGCGATACAGAATTACGGTTCGTCGAATCATCTTCGGACTCCGCCGAAAACGAGGATGCGTTCCAAACGATCATCCAAGACCTTTCGATGGGCGAGACGGTCACTGACGACCCGATGCGA
Organism: Planctomycetota bacterium; assembly: GCA_039025515.1. GTDB lineage: Bacteria > Planctomycetota > Planctomycetia > Pirellulales > Pirellulaceae > Stieleria. The sequence continues at coordinate 485 of JBCCOI010000880.1, read as the reverse complement.
GACATCGCACACGCGGGCTACCTGTTCGATCTCTACATCCTCAGTCTTTCAATGTTGCGGACGGGGACGCCGGACGAAGTCATCGATTCAGCCTTGCAACTCCTGCGTGATCGGTCCAGCGCCGATGCCGTGGGGCTCTCTTTTGACGGCGGCGACGGACGGCAGCGCACGCAAAAGATGATTCCGGAAGACCAGATCAAGAAGGCCAAAGTCTCCAAAGCAATGCTGCGGCGAGTGGTCGGAGAAGGCGAAGCGGTTTGGGTCAACGATACGCGGAAGGACGATTCCGGTGCCGGGCTATCGCCGAAGGGACATTGGTCCGACGCGATCTACGTGCCGCTGGACACCCACGAAAGCAACATCGGCGTCCTGCATCTTTATCGAGAACAACCGTCGTTCAATGAAGTTGACTTCGAACTCGCGATCGCAGCCGCGAGGTTGCTCGCCGTCGGACTTGAACGCGCCATGGCGAACGACTCGATTCG
>JBCCOI010000879.1:0-2459 GCA_039025515.1 Planctomycetota bacterium | reverse complement strand
CATTTCGATCGTTCGAATGCGGCATTCGTCCCATCGTGCTCTGCCAACTCCTCTCGGTGCACTTGCTACATCAGACGCCGGGATGTCACGAACTACAGCCCAAATAATTCAGTCTGATGGGCGGTCTGTCCAGTATTCCCCATGACTTGGATTCATCGTCGCTGGTCAAAGTTCCACTGGTGAGGATTATTTCTCAACGTTCGAAACATTCCAGTCAGGATAAGGGAACAAAAATCCTCTTTCCCCCGCAAGTCGCTATGATACGCTTCGAGGCACTCGTCGCGATCGGCAAACTGCGATTTTTCAATCGTTTTCGTACATTCGTAGTACGCGTCATTCGGTCATTCGTCCCGCCAAATCGACTTCGGTATTGCAGACGGCTATTCACTTCCTGCCATTTGGAAACCCCATGAATCGTGCTCTCCACCTCCAAGGCTCGCTCATTCGGATCGGTTTTGGTCTCGCAACGGCTCTTCTTTTCTCCGGGTCGCCAGTTCCGGCGGTTGCCCAGTCGGATGCGGACATGAGCGGAGTCGATGACTACAGCGATGAGGATTTATCCAGCATGAATGGCGGATTTACAGGACCACCTCCCGGTACAGGCGGAGGTCCGCCTGCCGGACTGCAAATGGGCGGCACGCAGGGTTTCGGCGGGCCTCAAGGTCTTGGCGGCCCCGAGGGTTTGGGCGGGCCGCAAAGCTTGGGCGGACCGAATGGAACTGGTGCCAACGCGACTGGGATGACACCTCGTCAGCTCGGTATGAGCAGGATGTCTTCGTGGCTGCGGTCGCCCGGAGTTCAAACGCTCTTCTCCAATCAAGCCTCATCGCCGATTGAGTCAGGACCCGTCCTACGAAATGAAGCGATCATTGCGTACTCGATGGGCAATCAAGAACTCGCTCGCGATCTATTGTTCGGGCATATTGTTGCCGAATACGATGAAGCCGATGACGCCCTCAACTTGGTTCGCTATAGCCGATTAATGAAACGCCCGGCATGGGGAATTCGCTGGGGAATCTCCTTCGCAGTCCGAGGGGACGCAACGGACCCTCAACCAATTGACGAGACCTCTTCGGGAACGGCCGGCGGATTCGGCGGTTTCGGCGACGATATGGGAGAGGGCATGGGAATCGGAGAGGGTGCGGGAATGCGTGGAGGCCCTCGAATGCTGGGCGGCATGGGCATGGGCATGGGCATGGGTGGCGATCAAAGCGGCGGTATGGACGGCTTTGACGACGGCATGATGGGCATGGGCGATGGCGCGATGGAAGGAATGTCAATGGGAGGTATGCGCGCCGGGAGCCGCGGAAATTCGGGGCCAATCGATGCGAGTCCCGCCGGGCGTCTGGCTGCGATGGAAAGACCGATGCTCAATCAGGAAGCGGACTCTGAACTTGTTCGCGTAGTAGGTCTAGTGGCTACGCTTTTGGCGGAACAGTTTGACGTACGCTTCGACCGAGGTGATTTCGGCGCCGGACTAAACGACATTACGCCCGAATCTGGCAATCGAGACAGCGTCAGCGAGTCATTCGTGAATCTGCTAGATGCAACGGAATCAGATTCGCTTTGGCGACCGGGCATTGTCTACCTGGGAAAAGGAAATTCGAGCGAGACCGTCAAAAAGGCACGCAGTAAGGGACTCGATTTGATGTTTCATCTCGACATCCTCTTAAAACCCAGGACGGATGATTTCACTCAAAATATTTGTCGAGTACGCTTGATCCACGTTCCCACGGAAAAGTCGTTGGGAGTCTCCAAGACAGTCGACTCTTTGGAGTTCAATCAGCAGAATCGCCTGAAAGGAACCGAAGCTCGCGATTTCGTCTCCGAACAACTGACAAATTTGTGGGGCATTGTCGACCGTGACGCTTTGACGATGACTATGCCACAACTCACTCCCGAGGTCGCTGTACGCCGGATCGGTTCGCTGCTATCCACGGGCGGTGGAAAGAATCTTCAGACGCTCGCCGAGGTAAGGCTCTTCCAGTCGCAGGGTTTGCTATCTGAGGATCAAGTACTGCAAGCCTTCGACATAGTTGGTGGCGAGGAAGCGATTCAGTTGCTCTATTCCAGCCAGGATCGGAAGGTTCAGATTGTCCACGATTGGGCCACAGGCAGCGAGTAATCAAAACGCCAAGAGCAGCCGACTTGGAGCTTCCAGGTAGCCGATCACGTCGTTGAGGAACCTTGCCGCCGTGCCGCCATCGACCAAGCGGTGGTCGTAGGAGAGCGACAGCGGCATCATAAGACGTGGTTGAATGGAATCGTCAGGCATCACCACCGGCAATTTGCGGCTTCGGCCGACCAGCAGGATGGCAACCTCGGGAATATTGACGATGGGTGTCGAGTACTGTCCGCCGATGGCTCCGAGGTTGCTGATCGTAAACGAGCCACCGCGCAGCTCGTTGACGCCGAACTGACCACTGCGGACCTTGCCCGCCATCTCCGCAAGTCCTCGT
>JBCCOI010000878.1:0-2476 GCA_039025515.1 Planctomycetota bacterium | reverse complement strand
GGTTGAGGGCATTGCGTGCGCTGGGTTTGATGGAAGGTTCCGCGCGGGGCTTCACGTCTTGAAGCCACTGCCAATTCCCGTGCTGCTCTGGGAACACCCCCACGTGACCAAATGGTGTCGGTGCGACCGGCATCTCGATCAAACCGAACGAGACGATCCGTCGTTCTTGCCGCCATGTCGATTGGTCGGCATCTGTGTGAAACCATTGCTTTTGGGCAGCATCAAACCTGGCATGTGCCTCGTTCCATGCCGACTCTCGTTTCCGTCGATAGGTCGAAGCGGCGGGGCTTGGGCGGTCGATGATCCAGTCTCCGAAACGCTCAAGTTTGCGAGATTCGCCGAAGTCGATGAGTTGATAGTCCACTGGCCGCACCAATCGCGATCGCCTTCACCGAACGTTCATAGAATCCAAACGCAACTTTACAGTCCGAAAACGCTACCCTTCCTATAGTCTTGCGTCCTGGGGCCGCTAAGTCCACGGGAGTCCATCCTCACACGCTTCATTGGGTGACACGTGTTTCGGATTAGTCTTCTGCAAACAAACGGGGCAAATCGCGGAGCACGGCACTCAGTGAATCAATCGCCTTTCACGATTGGAAGGTCAAAGGAGTGTTCGCTCGGAATCGAGACGAGAACGATCAGTCGTAGACATGCTGCCGTCCTCTTCGATGACGAGAACGTGTTGATTCGCGATCTGAAGAGCCGCAACGGAACGAAAGTGAACGGTGAACTTCTCGATCCCGAAGTTCCTCGGCAGCTCGCTCACCATGACGTGCTTCAGCTCGGGAAATATGCCTTTCGGATTTCGATACGAGATGCAAAGACGAAGCAACCACATCAACCGGATGCCGTTGACCGAACGACGCTTTCAGATGCTCCCTTTCTGTCTGAGCAAACGACTCCGGGTGCACCAAAGCTGCTCAGCGAGTTAGACGAGCTCGCCTCGCAACTTACATTTGTGGAACGCCTCGAGTCCGATGACGATGAAGACTCCTCGGTCGAAACGTACCATTTGAAGGTCGAGGAAAGAGAAAGCGTCCCTTCATCGTCTAAGGAGCCATCCACAAAGGGATCGACCGGTTCATCGGCCGAACCTGCGGAACACGACCAGCGCCCAACGCCCCAGGAGCGGAATGATTCTGATGATGAACCCGTCTCAAAGAACAAAGGCAAGATTCCAGAGCATCTTCGACCGAAGCCGCCGAAGGATTCGCAGAACGCCGCAGCCGAAGCTCTCAAAAATCTGTTTGTCCGTTAGCTGATTTGGTCGGTCACGCTATAGCAACTGCGTTGATTCTTCCGCGAATCGCAATTCGTCGAGCCCTGCGAGCCTTCTAGCCCTTCGGGGCCTTGAGCCGACGTGTGCTCTCGACTCATAATCCGGTCCTTTGAGGGGTGATTTCCATCCCCGAGCCGAAGATTCATCTTGCGGAAGCTTCCATGATCGATGCGGGATTGTTTGACAGACTGATGAGTCACTCCGTCATGCCGTTGCTGGGTTCCGCCATGGGACTGTTCGCCGAAGCAGTCTCGAATGCCTCGGAGGTCGCTGCGACCGCAGCCGAGAATGAGGAATCCCTGTTCTCGATTGGGGGCATTCTTACGCTTGGCATGCTGATTCTTTTGCAAGCCGTGCTCGGATTCGACAACTTGCTCTACATTTCGATCGAGAGCAAACGCGTTGAAGAATCAAAGCAGTCGATGGTCAGACGTTGGGGCATCGGGTTGGCGATCGGTTTCCGCATCGTGCTTCTTTTCATCGTTGTCAAGCTGATCGCAGCACTCCAGGAACCATTCCTGAACTTTGTTTCAAAGCCCATTGAAATGCATGTCTCCGGTCACAGTCTGATCGTGATCGGCGGCGGGGCTTTCATCCTTTGGACGGCGATCAAGGAGATTTACCATTTACTCGCAATCCACGAAGTGGACCATGACGAGTCAGGCGGCAAAAAGAAAGGCTCGGTGATGCGAGCGATCAGCCTCATTGTGACGATGAATTTGGTTTTCTCTTTCGACTCCATCCTCAGCGCGATGGCGCTTACGAAATCGTTCGAGATCATGGCGGTTGCGATCATCCTGAGCGGATTGCTGATGATCTTTTTGGCGGACACCGTCGCCGAGTTCCTCAAGAAGAATCGAATGTACGAAGTCCTGGGGCTTTTCATTCTCTTCATCGTCGGCGTGATGTTGGTGAGTGAAGGGGGTCACCTCGCGGAGGTACAGCTTTTTGGATACCACGTTACGCCCATGGCGAAGTCGACGTTCTACTTTGTGCTGATCGTGCTGGTGATCGTTGACTTGGTCCAAAGCCGCTATCAAAAGAAGTTGCTCGCCGAGCAAAAACATCTTCAGTCCACAGCATCGTCAAAGGTGAATTCATGATTTTCGATGGGCCATTTCGCCAACACCCCAAAGCTCTCACGATCTTGGGGACCGCGACTCTTGTAATTGTTTCGATGCTGATGACACCTACCGC
>JBCCOI010000877.1:0-2489 GCA_039025515.1 Planctomycetota bacterium | reverse complement strand
TTCCGCTCAAGATCCAGCATGATGGTTCCGTAGCAGTGCTGCTTCTTCCAAGCCCAGTTGTCGATACCGACCACCCGAAGCGGTGAGGCTTCCTTTGTATCCTCGGCCTTGCGCACCAGGTGCCTGAGAATCGTGTCATCGCTAATGGCAAGACCAAGGCGACCAAAAAGCCGTTCTGCTGACAGGTCGCCAAGAGCCTTGCCCAAATGGAAGACGATGTCGTCGTAGCGGACTGTGCGGCGACCGTGGTGTGTAAAGACGGTCTCGTCAGCTTGGGTGAACGTCCGACGACCACAATGCTTGTTCCCGCATCTCCATCGCCGAAGGGCAACCCGATGCCGTAACGTCACGCCGGCGATCGGCAAATCCTGAAGCGTCCGGCGGTGCCACCCATGGGACCGTGTCAACCGAGCGCCGCAGGCGGGGCAGCAACCCTCCCTACGACGATCCTCAAGCTCGACTTCGTAGCCGTCTTCCGTCAACGTCATCGTCGAAACGACGAAAGCCTTCCCAGGCGAGAACGTAGCAGCGCGGACCATCTCACGACGTTACCCCCAAACGCCTAACGTTCCGACAAATCGCAACAGACTTCGAGGAAGAGCCCAAAACAACGACGACCGCACCCCAACTTTTGAACGGTCCCGAAAAAGCAATCTAATAGACGCCCTTTTCTCCAAGTGTTTCGATCTGGTCTGCACTACAAACTTTTGGGATCGACCGGGTTTGTTCCAGCATCACGTTCACTACGGTCATCAACGCCATCGCCATCCGAATCCGCTTTGTAAGGAAATGTGCCGGCTCTTCGTTCCCGTCTGTTCGAGATACCGTCTCCGTCAATGTCCCGATCTCGGGAGTCTTCGATACCGTCTCCGTCAGTATCCGCCCATTTCCGTGGATCGTTTGGGAATCCATCAAATGCATCCTCTACACCATCGCCATCCGCGTCCACACCGAGGGGAACAGTCACGTCGAGCCACTCGCTGATCGCGTCGGTGACAACTCCCGTCGCCATGTCGGCCCCAACGACGGCGTAGAATTGACTCATATGGTATGGGCGCTGCTCATTGGGCAATCCAATATGCACGCCTGGATTCCAACCCGCCGGCCCAAGATGCCTCATCGACCAGGCCATGCTCCGCTGATCCGTGACCGTTGCTTGCGACTGCATAATGGTCGACAGCCACGGCGTTAGGACAAGCGTCGATATGATTTCCTGGATTTCTCTGTTCGAATAGTGCCGTCTCAACTCTTCGATGTGGGCGGCTGTGGTTCTCCCCGGAAGGGTGCCGGCATCGCGCGCTAACCGAAACGCTGCCTTCTCGGCATCAGAGAAATGCTCCGAACGTTCGAAATCCATGAGAGAACGGATTTTTCCGGCGACCATCGGCATCTCTGCTGCGGGCACTCTGTCATAGAGATAATCATCCTCGATTTCCTGGAACGTTCCGTAAGCACCATGCGCCTGACAATGCACGCAGCCGCTTGCCAACTGGTACACAAAGAAGAGAGACCACTTCATTTGCAATGTAATTGCCCGGTCACGCTGCAGTGTAAAAGCATCCATACCAAGCGTTCCGAGGCCACTTTTCCGACTCCAGGAGTTATCCAACTTATGGCGGTCGCTGAACGGCACCCTAGTCTCCGGAACAACCGCGGGCGTGTAGTACTTGTAGTCATAGGCAGAAATATTGAACGCTGGGGTTCCAGCCGGCGGCGCATTCGATGCGTCCGCGTCAGGCGCTTCCCACCGCAGATACTCCGCAGGATAAAAATCGAATGGCTCTTCGATGCCATCTTGGTCGCCATCAAACGTCATTTCGGAAACGTCATACCCAGTGATCTGATTTAGATAGTCTGTACGCAATCTAGGCGCTCTGGCTATTAAGTCTCCTGCCGTCCAATCCGAAACAAATTCATTATGCAATGCATCGATCATTGCACCGACGAAAGGAGACTTTCGTTGTTCTTCATTACTGCTCGCATTGTGGCCTGGCACCCAACCGACCGATTGAAGGTTCACGTTCGCCCAATCTAACGTTTCTTTATCTGTTGCAATCGGCACAATTTGGTCGTGTGTCGCCATTGCGGCATTGACGCCAGTTAGCTCGAACAGCTCTACAATCTGCCGGTCTGCGAACTGCATCCTCAATGCTGCATGGGTATCCGCTGTTACGCCCGTGGGGAGGTTTGACGCGAGATCCAAGTACTCAAACGCAGCCCGAATTCGATCGTCTTTAATGGATTCGACGTAGTCTTCAGACCAAATTTCTCGAATACCCTCAATCGGAACACCGAGCTTAGACAGTTGATACGCGCTACGCGCTTGGTGATGACCGCTGCCTGCTCGTATCATTTGATAGAGCGTGAACTTCCACTTCGTGGTCGCGTCGAACATCGCATCGGCATGGATCATCGTATCCGCAATGAGCAGATTTTCGTAGAAATCCCTTACATTGCTAATGTCGATCTTGTGTCGGTCATAATACCGC
>JBCCOI010000876.1:0-2493 GCA_039025515.1 Planctomycetota bacterium | reverse complement strand
TTTGGTTTCCCCGGAAGATTCACAATCAAGCTGCTGCCAAGAAGCCCGGCAGTCTGACGAGAGAGGATGGCCGTCGGAACTTTTTCGAGCGACACTTTTCGCATCAACTCTCCAAATCCGGGCATCATGCGATCGCAAACCGCTTCCGTTGCTTCCGGCGTGACGTCTCGGCTGGAAGGACCGGTTCCACCCGTTGTGACAACCAAGCAGCAGCCGGCTTCGCATAACTCCCGAAGTGTGTCTTCGATGACGGCACGCTCATCAGGGATGACCCTCGCATCCTCTTCCCAAGAGCTGGTAAGGACTTCGTTCAGATAGTCCTTGATCGCGGGACCGCCCAGGTCTTCATACTCACCTCGACTGGCGCGGTCGGAAACGGTCACGATTCCGATTCGAGCCACGCTTGTATCCGTTTCCGAATCCATGGACTACTTCTTCTTGCCTTCTAATTCGGTCACCCTCGCTTCCAGTTGCTCGACGCGCTTCGAGAGACGCAACACGATCTGACGTAAATCGTATTCGTTAATCATGTCCGGATCCGTCTTCTCACCGCCTTTACGGAACGGGTTGTCCGTTGAATCGCCATAGGCCGGTTCGAAGGCCGAAAGCAATTCGAGTACGGCGTCAATCTTCTTCTCAACGACCGGAAGCGTTGGGTGCTTTGGCCCCATCGTGTCCCGAGTTCGCTTCAGCATCTTCAACTCGTGAGCGAGCTGCCGGCCACGTTCGGTCAATAGCGCCGCCTCCGGAACGGTTTCGCTCCGCTTTGGAGGTTTCAACGTTTCATCGGACTGGGCACGGATCTGCACCACGAAGAAACCACACCCGACCACGACGATCAAAATGATTCGTGCAATGAATTTGTTTGGACGCATGCTAGCCTCAGTGTTTAAACGTGCTTCAGAATACGATGGCTCAACTGCCGCCTTGCCCGGTAGCCGCCGGCGCGAGGCGTGGCATAAAGATCCGCTGGCGCTCTACTCGTCAAAACGATAGATACACTCACCGCGGGTGCTATTGGTGAGATAGTAAACCTCGCCGTTCTGGTCTTCACCAAAAGCAAGCACCGGAATGCTGTCAGGAAACACCTGTTCGTTCGCGGTCGCTTGTTTTGTTTCGGGATCGAAAGATAACGCCCAAACAACTCCCGTGACGTAGTCAGCATACATGTACTTACCGTTCAGCTGTGGAAGCCGTGAGCTTCGAAAGACTCGTCCGCCGGTGATGGAGCGTCCAATACGGTGGTCGTACTGCCAAACCGGATCGATGGGATCGCTGGTTCCCTCCACGCGAGGGCGATTGCCGAAGCTGCTCATGCCTTCACGGTTGCTCCAGCCGTAGTTTCCACCTTTCACGATGAGATTGACTTCCTCCCAAAGCTCTTGACCAACGTCGCCGACCCACAGATCGCCTGTCTCTCGGTCGAACGCGATTCGCCATGGGTTTCGCAGTCCATAGGCGTAGATTTCACCACGAGCACCGTCGACCTTCACGAACGGATTGTCATCCGGAATGCCGTAACCCATCTCCGATGAAGCTTCATCAACATTGATTCGCAGGATCGAACCCAACAATTTCGACAAGTCCTGTCCAGATGCGACTGGATCGTTTCGCAAGCCCCCGTCTCCCATTCCGATGTAGAGGTAGCCATCGGGGCCGAACTCGATACTGCCGCCGTTATGATTTTGGAACGGCTGGTCGATCTCCATCACGATTCGCTTGGAATCCAAGTCCGCGCGATTGGGATCGTTGGGCAGCATCTTGTACTCCGCAACGACAGACTTCTTTTCGCTTGCGTGAGTGTAGTAGACATAGAACTTTCCGTTCTCTTTGTGATTCGGATGAAAGGCTAGCCCGAGCAACCCCTCTTCGTTCGCGCCGCTATCTTTGAAATCCTTGACCTGCCCGCGAAGGTCTAAGACCAACGAAGAATCTTTAACATCGGGATCATTCTCAAACGCCCAAACTTCGCCGAATTGCGAAGCCGCAAAGAGACGATTGCTGCCGTCACCTGCGGTTGTGAGTTCCATCAAACGCAATTCTCGTAGTTTGCCATTTTCATCGACGGGCTCCCATCCGTCCCACTTGAGCTTGGGGAAGGCGAGTGTTCCTTTCAAACCGAGATTTCCATTAATCGGTTGCGGAACAGATCCATCAGCGTTGATGCGACGCACCTTGATGTTTCGGAACGCAACTTCGTCGCCATGGTCTTGCAAACAGATGTGTCCCGAGCCGGACTTACCGAACCCGGGGAACTTCGCGAACTTGCTATTGGCAACGCGCTTGTTCCAATCCTTGCTTCCGACGTTGAAGGTGTAGTAACGAACTCCATTGACACAGACTTCGCTACCTTGAGGCGCGACGCGAAGGTAGACTTGATTCCATTCGCCGGCCGGGCGAGTTGAATCGACGCTGGTTTCCGTCTTGATCCATCGCGGAATGACGGGCTGATAGAGTTGGTAGAGCCAACCTGACTTTTGTGGGTCGTGACCT
>JBCCOI010000875.1:0-2498 GCA_039025515.1 Planctomycetota bacterium | reverse complement strand
GTGAAAATTTGTTGTGATCTAATTCTGCTTCCCCACTGCCGACTTTCCGGGAAGCCCGATAAACTTTCGCCTTCGCAGCTTACACACGCTGTGTTCGCATGCCCCGCCCCCGTGTCCAGACTTTGGCGGACTGACCACACGGATCAGAATTGCATCAGGTGTCCAAGGTTGAGGAGCCTGCTGCCCCTTTCGGATTTCACGCAACCGCCATGGAACAGCAACAAACCTCTCTTTCTTCGTCGCAGTCGCAACAATCTTTCCAGTCGCAGCACCGGCTGCCGGACTACGAACTCGATGGCTTTTTCGATGAGCTCGTCGACGAGCGTTCTCAGGCTCGTCCCGATGCTGAAAAACTAATCGCTCTGATCAACGCGTTGCCGCCCGGCGAGTTGCTCCGTCGCCAACAGGCCATCGAAAGAGCCCTGTTTCGGCTCGGAATCACCTTCACGGTCTACAGCGACTCGGCGGGGACCGAGAAGATTATGCCCTTCGATGTCGTTCCACGCATCGTCTCGTCGATCAGCTGGAAGCATATCGAGGCCGGTTTGAAGCAACGCATTCGCGCGCTCAATTACTTTCTTTGCGACATTTACAACGAGCGAAAGATCGTTCGCGACGGTGTGCTGCCTCAAGAGTTGATCGATAGCTCACCGGCCTACCTCAAAGAGTGTGAGGGCCTGCGGCCCTTCAATGACGTCTGGTGTCATATCACCGGCACCGATTTGGTCCGCGACAACAGCGGGACTTTCTACGTTTTGGAAGACAACCTCAGGTGTCCTTCCGGGGTGTCCTACGTGCTGCAGAACCGGCACATGATGAAGAAGAACTTTCCGCAGGTCTTCGCTTCGTCATGCGTTCGCCCGGTTAACGATTACGCGGCGCGGCTGTTCGAATTGTTGCAATCGATTCGTCCGCCGCACGTCGAGTCGCCGTCGGTCGTCCTGCTGACACCCGGCGTCTATAACAGCGCTTACTACGAGCATTCTTTCCTCGCCCAAAGCATGGGCATTCAACTCGTTGAAGGACGTGATTTGGTCGTCGAAGGGGACTACGTCTATATGCGAACGACGTCAGGCTTGAAGCGAGTCGACGTGATCTATCGTCGGATCGATGATGCGTTTCTCGATCCGAAAACGTTCCGCGCCGACAGTGTGCTTGGCGTGGCCGGCCTGATGGATGTGTACCGAAAGGGGAACGTTTCGCTAGCCAACGCTCCGGGCACCGGCATCGCCGACGACAAAGTGATCTACGCGTTTGTCCCCAAGATGATTCGATATTATTTGGACGAAGAGGCGATCCTTCCGAACGTGCCTACGTACGTTTGCCTAAATGATGACGAACGTGCCTATGTGCTGGATCATCTCGATGAGTTGGTGGTGAAAGCTGCGGGTGAATCCGGTGGCTATGGAATCATGATCGGACCGCATTCGACAGCGAGGGAACGCGAAGAGTATGCTGCAAAGATTCGCAAAGATCCGCGGAATTGGATCGCGCAGCCCACGCTGGAGCTTTCCCGTGTTCCGACGCTCGCGGGCGAACATCTGGAAGGGCGTCATGTCGACTTGCGACCCTACATTCTTTGTTCTCGCCAAACCGACGTTTGGGTCTTACCCGGAGGTCTGACTCGCGTCGCGCTTAAGAAAGGTTCCTTGGTTGTGAACTCGTCGCAGGGTGGCGGCAGCAAAGACACATGGGTGATCGCCGAGGTCGGCCAGAAAGTCGCAAGCGTGGAGGGCGAGTGATCATGTTGTCACGAGTCGCCGAATCGATTTATTGGATGAGCCGCCAGGTCGAACGCGCCGAGAATTTGGCTCGCTTCATCGAAGTCACGCTGCACATGACGCTCGATCAGCCCGAGTATCTCGTCGATCCATGGCAACCATTGGTTCATGCGACGGGCAATCATGAGTGGTTCAAGGAGAACTATGCCGTCGCCGACGCCAAAAACGTGGTTCGGTTTATGGCATTTGATTCAGAGTACCCGAACTCAATGATTTCCTGTTTGCGCGCGGCACGGGAAAACGCACGTTGCGTACGCGATTCGCTCTCCACCGAGTCGTTTCAACACCTGAACGATTTCTATCACTTCGTCGGCGACGCCTGTGATTCGCAGGAAAGTGATCCGACGGCGGAGTTTTTTGAGAAGGTGCGCGATCTTGCGTTGCTCTGGACGGGGATTCTGGATACGACGATGCCACACCACGTCGGATGGCACTTTCTAAATCTGGGTCGCTTGCTGGAACGAGCAGACAAGGCGTCACGCATTCTGGACGTGAAATACTTCAGTTTGCATGAAAGCGTCGAGCATATCGGCACGGCGATCGACGACTTGCAGTGGTCCACGCTCCTGCAGGCCATAAGTGGAATCGAGGCCTATCGTCGCGAACACCACCTCGTTGATGTGGAAAAAATCGTGTCATTCTTTGTCTTCCACAAAACGTTCCCACGCAGCATCTATCCTTGCATTTCGGGTGCCGAATGGTCACTTCGCAAGATCG
>JBCCOI010000874.1:0-2500 GCA_039025515.1 Planctomycetota bacterium | reverse complement strand
TGTGCCGCCTGGTTTGCAACTTGACGAACGTTTTTGGTGACCTAGCTTTTTGCAAGGAGACCCAGAATGAGTTCAAAACGACGCACCTACACCGCCACCGAAAAAGCCGATGTCGTCCGCATGCGGCTGGTCGACAAGATGGCCGTCTCGGACATCGCCGAAAAGCTTGACATCCATCCGACGCTCATCAATGACTGGATCCGTGTCGTCATGGCACAGGCTGAAAAAGCCTTCGACGATCCACGAACCGCCAAGGCCCAAGAGAAAAAAGCTGACCGCGAAATTGACAAACTTAAAAAACGCATCGAGCAGAAGAACGAAGTCATTGCCGAATTGATGCAGGAGAACATTCAGGCAAAAAAAGACTGTGGGGAGCTCTAAGCGGTCGCTGGGTTCCTCACGAGACTCGAGACCAAATCGTCGACTACGTCGCGACTTGGAAGACCAAAACCGGATTGTCCGCCACGCAGCTGACCGCTTGGATCGGTTTGCCCCGCGGCAAGTTCTACCAGTGGAAGGATCGTTACGGCACGCCCAACGATCACAACGGCAAAGTTCCGCGAGATTGGTGGCTGGCCGACTGGGAAAAGAAGGCCATCGTCGGCTATCACGACGATCATCCGATGGTCGGCTACCGGCGGCTGACGTACATGATGATGGATGCCGATGTCGTCGTTGCTAGCCCGGCGACGGTTTACAAAGTGCTCTGTGACGCCGGGCGGATGGGCCGGCGGACGCCGACGCACAGCGCCAAGGGCAAGGGCTTCAAACAGCCGGAAAAACCACACGAGCACTGGCATGTGGACATCAGCTACATCAACTGTGGCGGAACGTTCTATTACCTGATCACGGTGCTCGATGGGTTCAGCCGGATGATCGTCCATCACGATCTTCGCGAGTCGATGACGGAACTGGACGTGGAGATCGTTTGCCAACGAGCGCTCGAAAAGTACGAAGGCGTCACGCCTCGGATCATCAGCGACAATGGTCCGCAGTTCATTGCCGGGGACTTCAAGTCATTCATCCGCCAGAACAACATGACTCACGTTCGGACGAGTCCGTACTATCCACAAAGCAACGGCAAGCTGGAACGCTGGCACGGCTCGCTCAAGCAGGAGTGCGTTCGTCCGTCATGCCCACGCGATGCACCCGAGGCGATCGCGAAGATCGATGCGTATGTTGTTCATTACAACGAGGAGAGATTACACAGCGGGATCGGTTACATCACGCCGGCGGACCGCTTGGCGGGCCGCAGCAAAGAGATTCACGACCGCCGCGACGCACAGATCGTCGCGGCGCGGGCGCGCCGCAAGGCCGAGGCGCAGGCGGCCCGGCGGGTAGCCTAAAAATGTGAACATTGGAACCGGCTAGCTGTCTTCGTCGGAGCCGGCCATCGGTCGCTCGCAGGTCCCCTGCGGCCGATGGCTGGATTCGGCGAATGGCAGCGGTTGTCTTTGTTGGAAAGGTCCGAGGGAGTGACACTGAAGGCCGACCTATTATCATCCATCACGCGGCACCTCGCCCTAATGATCAACGGCTAAGTCAACAAACGCGAAAGTCACGTTCCCGCCCAACCAGCACAGGTTCGACGGTCGGCCATGCAAAGCGTAGTGGCGACCTACGGAAATTCATCGAGTCCGGCAAGAAGATCATCATCAGCACCGTTCAGAAGTTCCCGTTCATCTTGGACGAGATCGGTGACGCCCATCGCGGTCGCAAGTTCGCGCTGATCATTGACGAAGCTCACTCGAGCCAAGGCGGCAAGGTTGCTGCGGCAGTGAACGAAGCGATCAGCGATCCAGAAGACACCATCAACGATGCGCTTGAAAAGCGAATGGCCGCGCGCAAGATGGTGACCAACGCAAGCTACTTCGCGTTCACCGCAACCCCGAAGAACCGAACGCTGGAAATGTTCGGAGATGCTTTCCCTGGTCCCGAGGGGAAGACAAAGCATCGGCCATTCCATACGTACACGATGAAGCAAGCAATCGATGAAGGCTTCATCATTGACGTCTTGAAGTACTACACGCCGGTCGCAAGCTATTACCGACTTGAATCGGTAGTCGAAGACGATCCAATGTTCGATCGGAAAAGGGCGCAAAAGAAGCTTCGAAAGTACGTTGAACGCCACGATCACGCGATCCGCTTGAAGGCGGAAATCATGGTCGACCACTTTCTCGCCTATGTGTTAGCCCCTCGAAAGATCGGTGGCGAGGCTCGAGCGATGGTGATCTGTAGCGGTATCCCCGAAGCGGTCAAATACTATCGAAGCATCAGAAGCTACTTGGAAGAGATCAAGAGCCCCTACAAAGCGATTGTGGCATTTTCGGGTGAAACGGAAGTCGAACGGCAGATGATGACGGAAAGCCAGTTGAATGGCTTCCCGAGCGACGAGATTCCGGACAAGATCCAAGAACACCCCTATCGGTTCCTGGTTTGCGCAGACAAGTTCCAAACCGGGTACGACGAGCCGTTGTTACACACGATGTACGTCGACAAG
>JBCCOI010000873.1:0-2500 GCA_039025515.1 Planctomycetota bacterium | reverse complement strand
TTCCCGTTTTGGCAAGTAGCTCCACGACCAATTCCAGCGTGCTCTGGGAGGCTCTTGCCTGGTCGGATGCTTGTCGGGCGAAGCCTTCGGCGCGTTCCTGTTCGGCCTCCGCCTTTGCTGCCTGCTGGGTCGCGACTTGCCCTTGCTCCATCGCGACCTGGGTCATTCGCCAGCTATCGCGCAGTGCGACCAGCGAGATACCAGTCGCCAGGATCAAGCTGCCCGCGATCAGGGCACCGGCAAGGCAAGCGATTCGATTCCGCCGATACGCTTTATAGGTGCGGTAGAGAATCGACGGCGGGCTTGCCTCGACCGGTTGGTCGCTCAGGTACCGATCCACATCGTCGGCCAGGGCACTCGCCGAATCGTATCGCCGCCCGCGATCCTTTTCGAGCGTTCGCATGACAATCCAGTCGAGTTCCCCACGCAAGTTTTTGCGCAGGGTGTCCGGTCGAGCCGAACGATTGCTGGCCACGGTGGTGGCGGTGTCGGCGTCAAGCGTTTGCACCAGATTAGATGGGCACAGCGGATCTTTTTCGCGGATCATTTTCCGCATTCCGTCAAAGCCCGCGTCTTGAATCTCCTGGGACGTAAATGGCGTTCGGCCGGTCAACAATTCATACAAGATGACGCCCAGCGAGTAGATGTCGCTACGGGTATCGACATCCAGACCGCTCATCTCCGCTTGCTCGGGACTCATGTACTGCGGTGTGCCGATCACCTGTCCGAATCGCGTGAACAGCGTCTTTTCGGTCAACGGCTGACTGATCGCCTTGGAAACGCCAAAGTCGATCACCTTCGGAACGGGAGTCCCATCGTGCAGCGTGACCATCACGTTGCTGGGCTTTAAATCCCGATGAATGACGCCCTTTTGGTGGGCATGATGGACGGCGCGGCAAATCAAGGCGAACAGACTCAGCCGCTGTCCAGTTGAAAGTTGATTGATATCTGCATATTCGGTGACGGGGATTCCCCTGACCAATTCCATCACCAAGTAGGGGCGGCCCGATTGGGTCTCGCCCACATCAAGAACTTTGGCGATGTTGGGGTGGTCCATCAACGCGAGTGCTTGCTGCTCGGCCTCGAAGCGGACGACAATTTCGCGACGATCCATGCCCGGCTTGATGACCTTCAGGGCGACCTTGCGGCGGACCGGTCGTGTTTGCTCGGCCATATAAACCACGCCAAAGCCACCCTCGCCGATCCGCTGCAGCAGTTTGTACGGTCCGATCATCGTGCCGATCGACTCTTCGATGTTTTCCGTTTCGTCTCGAGTGGCTCCCGCAACGCCATCCAAAAGGGGGTCGCTTAGTCGGTGGGCGTCAAGGAGACATTCGACTCGGGCGCGGAGCTCACCGTCGCCCGCGCAGGCATCGTGCAGAAAATCGGGCCATTGGCTTGCCGGAAAGTTCTCGATCGCTTCGGTAAAAATTCGCTTGGCATCGTTTGATGTCGCTTGCATGAAAAACCTTCTGGAGTGGGGGTTCGACATCAATCAATGCGATTTTGAATAACCTATTTCTCACGATCGATCGAATTTTTTTCAAAGAACACTATCAGGAGATTGCAGATTGTCGTGCACGTTTGGAATGGTGATAAGGGACCGCCAATCTTCTACTGGCCGACGTCTTGGTAGTTTTGTTAGTCAAAGGTGGCGTGGCTTGGATCTGTCGTGTGGTTTGCTGCTGACCCCATACGGTAGAGCGGGGACGAACTGAACTGGATTCGCTTGACAATGATCCTGCTGCTGGCAGGGTTCGTCGGCCGGGGGCCGGTCAAAAAAAGATCGAGTCGGAGTCCCAAGCCGAAAATAATTTGATCAGCCAACTCACAGTCCGCGTCGCTGGCAGCCCCGATGAGGAAGACCTCGTTTTCACCGATCTCAAACCGCCGGCATTGGCCGACAAGATGAAGCAATTGGGAACGCCCGTTTCGCTTATGACTCCGTGAACACTCTTACTCGCTCTTCCACCGACAGATTGACGTCGCGCTGAGGGAATGGGATCTCGATACCCTCTTTCTCGAACTCGCGGGCAATCGCCGTGTTGAGTTGGTGAGTTACTTCCAAACGCTTATCTAGCGAAGGCAGATAGCATCGGACCATAAAGTTGAGAGAACTATCACCAAAGGTATCGAAGTTGATCAGTGGTGCAGGGTCTTCCATGACTTCCGGATGGCCGGTCACAATTTGGTGAAGGATTTCGCGAATCCGATCAGGATCCGATCCGTACGCGACTCCAATCGAAAGCGTCAATCGATTGACCACACTCGATAGCGACCAGTTCAAGAGCTTTCCCGTGATCAAATCCTTGTTTGGAATGATCAACTCCTTCCGATCCCAGTTCGTCACGGTTGTTGCACGTATCTGGATACGCGAGACGATCCCTGTGACATCGCCGATGGTGACCACGTCACCGACTCGCACCGGGCGCTCGAGCAATAGAATGATCCCGGAAACAAAGTTCGCCACGATCTCTTGAAGGCCGAAGCCGAGCCCGAC
>JBCCOI010000872.1:0-2504 GCA_039025515.1 Planctomycetota bacterium | reverse complement strand
GCAAAGTTTCTTGTGCGATATCACCGGCCTCGTCGGAATCGACACCCAGTTTCATGGCGACTTGACGGATCAAGTTTCCGTACAGGTCCACGAACCGTTCCCATGCCGCCGCGTCACGCGGGTCTCGCAATCGGAGAATGAGGCTGAGACTGGTGTCCGGTGCCTGCATGTCGGATGGTCCTGAAGGTGTCGAATCCCACGAAGTTGTGGGCATTTATCCGTCACAATGACCGGGCGGGCGAGATCTTGCAGCCACCAAAGAAAAAAAAGTGAAAACGTACTTGTCGCGTTCGTTCTTGTCGCATCCCCGAGCATTAAACGCCTGAAAAAACGTAGCGAGGTGGTTGGGAACCGGGAGGGTAATCCGTCAAACGATCCCGGGCTGAACGCGTGAAACCGTCGAATATCACGCGTCGACGAAATTTCCCTACGCCTGGGTGCATCCAACTCACGGCGGCCCGCGAATATCTCTCCGTGCACAACAAACCACCTTGGGGAATCGACCGGAAGCCGTTCGCTTCGGAATGCCTCCCCTTCAATTGCTTTCAAAAACGGAGATTTACAGATGAAACGTTTTCTCGCGGGCACACTTGCTGCTCTGATCGCCACGTGCTGCAGTGTCCAGGTCAAGGCTGCGGACATTGTCGACACTGCAGTCTCGGCGGGTAAGTTCAAGACGCTTGCAGCAGCTTTGGGTGCTGCCGGTTTGGTGGATACATTGAAAGGCGATGGTCCGTTCACGGTGTTCGCACCCACGGATGAGGCTTTCGCAAAGCTTCCTGCCGGTACGGTCGAGTCGTTGTTGAAGCCTGAGAACAAGGACAAGCTCATTGCTATCTTGACGTATCACGTCGTAGGGAAGCAGGTTCCCGCAAGCACGGTTGTCACGCTGTCGGCTGCTCCGACCGTGAACGGCGCGGAAGTGCAAGTGAAGGCGGGTGACTCGGGCGTGATGGTTAACGATGCCAACGTCATCAAGACCGATATCGCGTGCGACAACGGTTTGATTCACGTCATCGACACGGTCTTGTTGCCACCGGACAAGCCGAAGAAGGGAAGTGTCTCAAGGTACAACGCTCAGTGCCAAAAGCTGGCTGATGTGGTTGCGAAAGGAGCGCCGATGTTTAACTCGGGGCATCACGGAGCTTGTGCTGATCTCTACATGGAGACCCTGACGTCGATGATGCACTCTTCGATCGGTGACGATATGAAGTCACACATCTCGACGGTCGTGAAGTCGGCACGCAAGCAGCACAACGCGGGCGATCGGGCTTGGACGTTGCGTCGTGGCATCGATCAGGCGTACACGATGATGATCTCAATCCAAGACTAGGTAGAGAGAACGATGCATTGGGCGGCATCGGGCCGCCCAATGTCGGCGATCACTCCGTGGTCGCTGTGCAAAACAACGCGATCGTTTCATGGTCGCCAGAAATTAGGGTCGGCGGCTGTTTTGATGCAATGATCGCCGGCTGTTTTGAACACAAATCGACGCACCCACCCTCGGCGCGAGAGCTCATGCGTACCTTCACCTATAATCGAGCCAACAGCGATTCGCTGGAGCTGCGGCGTGCCGGGCTTCAGCGGCTCGGTAAACGCCGAAGCGGAATGGTCTCTGCGCGGCGTGTGACTTTGGACCTCCCGACAAAACAAAACCCTAGCATGTCGAGTCCCCATTCCGCCTCTTTCACGGCGACCGAATCCGACGCCGAAAGTTCAGACACGACGGCTTCGGTCCGAGACACGAATCACGATGAGATTCTCAATCGCATCGCACGTGGAGAGACGGATGCAGTCAACGACTGCCTTGAGCGCTACGGCAACTTTCTCTGGTCGCTCGCAAAACGCTATTGTGGCGAAGCCGAAGCCGAGGACGCGGTTCAAGAGATCTTTGTCGAACTTTGGCGTACGGCGGAACGTTTCGATCGGAGGAAGGCTTCCGAGATGACGTTTGTCGCGTTGGTCGCGCGTCGTCGTTTGATCGATCGAAGACGACGCGGCGGAAATGCACCGGACCTGATGAGTATCGACGACTCGGGCTGCGACGTTGCCGAAGTTGGTGTTGCTGACGTCGTTGAAATCTCAGATGAGGCCGCCAAGGCAGGAGAATGCTTGAAGAAACTCTCTGAGAAACAACAAACGGTGCTCAAGCTTTCGATCGACCAGGCACAGCCTCATTCGACCATCGCCGAGCATCTGAAGATGCCGCTTGGAACGGTGAAATCTTACGCGCGTCGGGGGCTCCTGCAACTTCGCGAATGTATGCAACGACCTCTTTCCGTGGAGGCCACGTGATGAACGAACGACAAGAACAAAAGCAATCCGAATTGCTTGCCGGATGGGTCCTGGGCGACCTGTCTCAAGAAGAAAGAAACGAAGTGTCAACGTTGCTGGTGGAGCAGTCGAACCAACGGCTACTTCATCAACTAGAGAGCACCGCTGCGGCGGCGCAGATAGCGATGCGGGTCACGCACGATGACTTGCCGCAGGATCTTTCTCAGTCG
>JBCCOI010000871.1:0-2515 GCA_039025515.1 Planctomycetota bacterium | reverse complement strand
GGAAGCGGCGAATGTCCTTGTCGATGCTGGGGCGAGTCTTGATTCCAGGAACAATGACGGAGCACGACCACAAGATCTGTTGTCCATCGACTGGGGAACCACCTCGATGATTGCCAGAGCGGTCGGTTTGCCACTTGACCGGAAGGCGCTCAGCGAAGGAAGAATCGAAATCGCTGAGATGATGCAGTCAACATTTGGCGTCGAAGACATTGCCGTTCTCGGTACCGAAGCGGATGATTCCATTTCCTTTCGGCAGCTAGGCGGTTTGCTTTTCGAGCTGCCGATCTTTCACCACCTTTGGTTCTTGTGGTTCCTTTGCTGGCTCGTGATCGGATTCGTGATCGCAGTGAAAGCAATTGAGGTTCTTGGCCTGACGAAGCTGCCCAAGCGTTGGCTGCTCACGCCAAGAAGTCTTCTCTGGCTTGTGCCGTTGACGACGATTCCTCAGATGTTCATGGGGAGAATACCGGGGACCTTTGGTCCGGACACTTCGATCGGATTGCTTCCGTTGCCAGCTGTGTTGGGATACTACGCAATCTTCTTTGGATTCGGGGCCTTGTACTTTGGAGCGGATGATCGAGATCAAAGACTGGGGCGTCACGGAGGCTGGATGGTCTTTCTTTCAGTCGTTGTTGTGTTCCCCATCGGCCTTTCGCTCCAGGGGTTCAGTGGGCCAATCGCTCAAACGATCTACGCCGGCGTGCAAGTGCTTTATGCTTGGCTGATGTCATTTGGCATGATCGGGCTCTTCCATAGATGCCTGTCACGGAATCGACCATGGGTCCGATACATCTCAGATTCGTCGTATTGGCTTTACCTCGCACACCTGCCGCTCGTGATGTTATTGCAGTACGCGGTGGAAAGCGTAGCGGCACCGGCGGCAATCAAATTCGTCGGAGTCTGCACCGTAACGACCGTGTTGCTGTTACTGAGTTACCAGCTAATGGTCCGCAAGACTTGGATCGGAGTCCTGCTCAACGGGCGTCGCTATGGCGTTGCGAAGCGATCAGCCAACTAGTTCGCGATGATACCTGTAGCGACACAAGTTGCTGACTTTCCATCTTTCATCGTCGTGGCAACTAGGATCTCTTGGGCGACACGATCGTTTGTTTTGCCTTGAGGTAAATTGCCGGCGGTAAACTTCAACTTGACGAAATGAAGCTTCTTCGAGCCTTTAGGCGTTTCGAAATCGAATCTCGTGTCGCCGCAGATGACTTCTTTGATCTCAAAAGGCTCCTCGCCGCGTACGACCAGGCGTTTCTCAATGGTGGCCCCCGGCATCACGGTTCCCAGGCTGACTGCCGCCGGTGAAACACTGACCGAGGGACGAATCCTGCCGTTGATGGACATTTCCGTTGTTGGAAACTCCGGATCATTGCTGATTAGCGTGAGCCGCTCTCGCACGTCTCCTTCGGGCATCGAAGAGAGCACGTTGACTCGCATGCGATATCGGACCATTCCAGAAGTACGCGTCGGCTCACTGAGTTGAACCTGCAGGTCGTCGCAATGACTGCGCACATCCGTGATCTGCCAACTGCTGTTGCCGGTATGGGTGATCACGATGTCTTGCTGCGTCGTTTCGCCGGAACCGATCTCACCGAAAGCGACTTCTGGCGGATCAAAGGTAATGTCCGTGCGAATAAACCCCTCCACCTTCAGCTGAACTTCCGCGTAATAAGGCCGATCGAACACGACCGTGATCGTGGCGGCCTTCTTTCCAATGAAAGAACTTGTGTTGTAAGTCGCAACGACAGCCGACTTCTCTCGTGTGCCGATCGTTTTTTCGGTGACGGTCGGTGTCGTGCATCCGCAAGAACTTCGCACTGCCGCGACGTGAACTTCGTCCTCGTATAGGTTCGTGAACTCGAAGTAGAACTCGCATTTTGTTCCACGCCCGACGGTACGAAAGTCGTGGGACTTGGTGGGAAACATCTTCGAAGCCCAGTTTTCCGAGTCAGCCGCCAAGCCGTTCTTTGACGGAAGCACTAACACTGCGGCAATGCAAACGGCGAAACAGAATCCTGCGCGGGACAGCAATGACGAATTGAATCTGCGAGGTTGCGTGATCATTGGGGCGGGCATCATCGGTTCATAGCCTTTGACGGAAAGAGACTCACAACCCAGATTCTATCGAAAACTACTGTGTTCCGGACGGTGAATCGAACTTCGCGGTATTGATGATTTCGGCAGATTGCTCGAAACCTTCCAACAATTCTTTCAGCCGCTCCATCGGAAGCCCGACAACATTGCTTTCACTGCCGCCATTGAGAACGTGAATCCAGTCGTTTCCGTCCTGGTAGCCAAACCCACCGGCTTTACCGACCCAAAGCAGGGACTCTAAATATTCACCGATTTGTGTGTCGGTTAGCTCGTCCATTTGTAACTCGGTGCGGACGACGTCGACGACACATTTCGATTCTGCTGTCGACCACAAGCAGACGCCGGTGTACACGTCGTGTCGTTTTCCACTCAGCATACGAAGCATCTGTTCAGCGTGCCGTTCGTCCGCCGGTTT
>JBCCOI010000870.1:0-2515 GCA_039025515.1 Planctomycetota bacterium | reverse complement strand
GACAAATCGAGTTAGTTCCGCTCCAAAGTGGTACGTCAGTGCCGCCCGATGTAGTAAATCGGTTTTATCGAAGTTGCGGTCGATTGTTTGTGGGCAGCCCTCGACACGTTCCGATAGTGCGAGAACCTCACGCCGCATCTGGTCAAGTTGCGTCAGCCTCCGGCTGATTCTAATCATCAGATCAAGCGCCTTCGGTTTGTGTCGTAATGCATAACCCCATTTGGCAGCCTTCTCGCGGATGACATAGATCGTGACATCTCTCAGGGAGTTCGGGTCGGAAAGCTGTGGTATAAGATTCGGATCCGTCGGGCTGCCGAAGGCGTCTTGGCAGAGTTGGTCCAGCAGGTCCTTGTAGACATCCGCGGCCTCGTTGAGTCGGCGAGAGCTCCCAAGCTGAACGGCATCGTCGAAATCGTGACGAAGTCTTGAGTAATCGATTGCGGCCGTTGTAGATGTGGCCGGTACACTTTCGTCTTGAAGATCGGCTTTTGCGGCCTCAAGACTCTCGTGGCTGTCAGTGAGTTTTGTGTACCTTTCATCTGACTTGACCGCGTCGTTGACTTCGAGGGCGAGGCGAAACTGCACGTAGGTCATCTCGTGGATCGCGCAGTCGATTGCATAGTCGACAGTGGTCACATAATCAGCCGGCATGACACTGAGTCGGTCAAATGCCACATTCCCCTTGTCAAGCCAATTTTGTTCGATCGCGACGCGGTTCTTTCGGATGTGTCGACGAAGCTTGATCAGGCGCTTGATGTATAAGTCGAGTCGAGCGCAGCTACCTGCTGTGTGGCCGCGTGACAGAAGAGTTTCTCGCCCGAATCGAAGGAGCATCGTCGCCTCCCGTAGTCCTGATAGGGGGCGAACACGCTCGTCCGGAAGCGACTCGCCTGCCAAGATGAGGTCGATCGACTTTTTAGCCGCTTGGATACGGTGTTTGATCGATTCGAAGAGTGCTGGCGGGTCAGAAGAGGCAACAAAAAGCTTGTGGTACCAGTCCGCGATCGATTGGTGAATGTCGATCGGCCACTTCTGCCACTCGACGGTTGCGGCAAGTCCTGGCGTTCGATCTGCAAGATCGCGAATCCACTTTTTGATCGGAAAGTGCATCCATAGAAACCCGCCGCTCTTGAGCCGGGCCCACCGTAGCCGAACAAGGCGTTGGCGATACTCGGTTGCTCGCGTCTGCCATTCGGCGAGGACATCGATGTTGCTTTTTTTGATTCGGAAGGCCGGATCCTTCGACCGTCCACGGATTGCCCAAAGACTCAGTGCGACCGGATGACGGGGTAGCTCGAAAAAAGTCTGGGCGTAAGCGTATCGGATAAAGTTTTTGTCTTCTTCTTGAAGCTTTGTCGTTTCAGGCGTGTCGACCCACTTCGCCAAGTCCGAGTCATCCAAGTGACGTTCCGCACCATCACGAAGCCAATTCACAGGGGGTATGCGTGATTTACCACGTGCTGCCGCACGAACTGGGGTGTCTTTGGCCCGCTCCATCTTCGCTGCTTGACCGTCGTACTGATAAGTGACGATGACGAAAGTCGGTGGGTTGCGTCGCTCAGGAAAGCTTTTGCGTTTCCTTGAACGGCTTTTGCGTTTCCTCGAACCTTTGGGTGCGACATCGCTCAGCGTGCGCAGCAAAGCAGAGAGTTCTGTCCAGTCTCGCGACTTGAACCGTTCGTCGTCATCGCGGTAGCACTCTTCGAGCACGTCGATGAAGATGACCCAATCATGTCCGGTTCCTCCGACCACGCGGTCGAACTCTACACGCCGCTGCTCGCGTAGTTCATCATTGGAGATGACGCTGGAAACTCCTGACAGTGGCGGGTGCTGACTCGCTCGGGAAGGAAGCCAGCGGCGTAATCCAACGACTTTGCACATGGCTTGCATCATCCGCTCGAAGAAGTCGTGCACGCCAAGGGCCTCGTCAAGTTCGAGCCAAATACATCGTCGGTGCTTTGCGACCAAGCTGTTGTAGGCGTACCGGGCCGAGCTCATCGCGTCGGATGTCCGCGGATCGTCCTCTGAACCTCGCGGCGACGTGAAGAAGACCAGGCGTTCACCAGAAGATTGGCTGCGACAACCGTCGATTGCAGCAAGTAGGTTCTTACGGACAGCTGCTTTACCGTCAGGTTCGATCGGATTGACCGCGAACGGCTTCTTGAATGCGTCCGTGGGGGATGGGGGCGTTGGCGATTGCCAGCTCACAGTGCTCTCGACGCCACTACGAGGAATGGCTTTGGAGATTCGCTGATACAGATCCAGCAAAAGCTGGCCAAGTTCTTGTTCCTGCAGGATGAGCGTACGAGATCGAAGTGCTGAGTACTTGGATTGGAGTGCCGAACTGAGTTTCTCAATGTCTCCACGATGGTGTGCAATCCAGTACACAAGCGGTGCTTCGCCTGATTTGAGCGCATTGTGTTTACCCGGATTGGTGTCGCGCTGAGAGGTAAACTTGCCAAGTTCCGACTCGTGGTGTTTCAGCGAGACCGTTTGGGGCTCGATAAGTGCGGCT
>JBCCOI010000869.1:0-2515 GCA_039025515.1 Planctomycetota bacterium | reverse complement strand
TGATGCGTTCAATGATGATCTGCCGTACGACCAGTTTCTCACCGAGCAAATCGCGGGTGACTTGATGGCGTCGGATTCGGATGCCGAGCGAAAACGCCGAATCATCGCTACCGGTTATCTTGCGATGGCACGTCGGTTTGGATCGCTTGTCGAAACGTACCCGTGGCATCTGACCATCGAAGATACGATCGACAACGTGGGGCGGACGATGCTCGGGCTGACGATGGCCTGTGCACGTTGCCACGATCACAAATTTGATCCCATCAGTACTCGAGATTATTACGGGCTTTATGGGATCTTTGCGAGCACACGATACGCGTTCCCCGGGATAGAACTTTTTCAAGTTCAACACGATTTGACGCCGCTGGTTTCCGATGGCGAGCTCTCATCGCTGTTGAACGAACACGAGGAAAAAACGGGCAAGTTGGAAGCGGCTTTAACGGAAGCATTATCCAAGTGCCGAGTGAAGGAACGCGAAAATGCGGAACTTGAATCATCATCCACGCTCGCCGAACGGCGGAAGATGAAGAGCGAGTTGAACTCGCTGCATAAACGAGCCCGGAAGTCTGGCAACGCGCTGGCGGATCACCTGAAGAAACTGCCCGACTATCCATCGGCGTACGCGGTGTTCGACAGCAATCCGACAAATGCACGGATCCACATTAAGGGAGAACCGGCTCGACAGGGTGCCGAAGTCAAACGCCGATTTCCCGAAGTACTCGGCGGATTTGAGGTGCAGGACACGAAATCGAGCGGCCGGCTTGAACTCGCCAGCTGGATCACGTCGCCAGAGAATCCGCTGACCGCCAGGGTCATCGTCAACCGCATCTGGCAACGCCACTTCGGAAGCGGCATCGTTGGCAGTACAAGCGACTTTGGTTTGCGCGGAGAACAGCCGTCGCATCCCGAGCTTCTCGACTGGCTGGCGGCCGATTTCGTCAAGAACGGTTGGTCAATCAAGCATCTCCACCGAACGATCATGAACTCGCGGACCTACATGCTGGCCAGCGGACTCTCAGCGATTGGTGACTCGAAACAGATGTATCGAATCTTCGAGCGTAATGCATCCGTTGATCCAACCAATCGATTCTATTGGCGATTCAACCGACAACGACTCGACGCGGAGTCGATCCGCGACAGCATGCTTTTCATTTCTGGTGAGCTCGATGAGACACCGCAATCGGCACCCTATCCCATTCCTCCGCAGAAAGATTGGACCTACACGCAGCATCATCCGTTCAAGGACGATTACCCGACCAACAAACGCAGCGTTTATCAAATGACGAAACGCTTGACGGTCGAGTCGTACATGCAGACGTTCGATGGTCCGGATCCGAATGTCTGCACCAGCAAACTTGACCAGTCTGTCACGGCACTACAAGCGTTGTTCTTTGTAAATGACGACTTTATGCATCGCCAAGCCGAAGTGATCGCGCGGCGGCTCGTCTCAGAATTCGAACCGCGGCAAGATCGCCTTTCGCATGCGTTCAAGCTGATCCTGACACGGGCCGCAACGGATCAAGAACTCGAACTCATGCAAGAACATTTCGCCACGATTTTGCAACGGATGCGGTCGACGCAAGTTGGCGGCCCTGACGATCTCGCGGATGCTGGCTCTATCGAGTTAGACGCCTACGCGAGCTTCATTCGTGGATTACTCAGGCTCAACGAGTTCGTGTATGTCGATTGAGCCGAATAGGAACACGGAACGCGTTCTCGTGGCCTTCCACCAAGTTGCTAAATGCGGAAGAGAAGATGATACAGAAATGGACCTCGAGGTCGTCGAAAGGCGGCCGAAGACTCTTCGTTCGCTCGATGGTTGCCAATTCGCTTTTGATGCCTGGGGTAATCAGCGAACTCTGCGCGGCCGAGGACAACAGCACATCGAGCGGGGCGGGAATGCCCGACCAAGATCCCCTGTCGCCCAAAGCTCCCCATTACCAACCGCCCGCAAAAACGGTCATCTTCATTTATGCAACCGGCGGCGTTTCCCACATCGACACGTTTGACCCGAAGTCAACGGCCAACGGCCGAGACGGATCCGGAAATGACAAATTGATGGGAAACATTTTTGGTTCGAGTGCCAACCAGAAGTGTGGCACCGAGGTGAGCGACATCTTTCCGCACATGCGGGATGTCATGGATGAGGTCTGCCTGATCCGTTCCATGAACGCTTCGCACTTTGATCATTCGGAAGCAACGCTGGGCATGCATACGGGATCACCGACGTTTGCACGACCAAGTATCGGCTCCTGGGTCAGCTATGGGTTGGGCACCTTCAATCAGAATCTTCCAGGGTTCATCGTCGTCGCGCCGCATTTGCCGTACGGAGGCACTCAGGTTTTTGCGAGCGACTTCTTGCCGGCGATCCATCAAGGGACTCGCGTGCTGCCGGGCGAAAACCCGATTGCCAACCTGACGGCACCCGGACGCAGCAAGCGATTGCAAGACATGGAGTTCGATTTGACGAATCGGCTGAACGAGAGACATCTTGCCGAGCGGCCCTTCGATACGG
>JBCCOI010000868.1:0-2518 GCA_039025515.1 Planctomycetota bacterium | reverse complement strand
GAGGAAACTGAGCCGCGACCTTGCGGGCTTCCTGTTGCAATAGGAACGGCACCGAGATCACACCGACCCCAAGAAACACCACCGCCAGAAAGCGAAAGAGGTTGCCCAAGCTATTGGGAATGAACTTTTCAATACTCATCGCAAGCCGCCCGTAGAGTCCGAGTAAGATCGATCCTGAGAAGAAAAACCGTCCAGAAGAAGCCAACTACTGGACAATCGATATGTCGTAACGCACGCGCCCCGAAGTCACCGGAGACGCCGCAAGAATCTTCGTCTTTCGTGACGAACCAGCCGAAGCCGTAAAGATCGCTTCCGCGACTCCTTCTTCGTTTGCAGCCACCGTGATCGCCGTTAGGCCGTTGGAGAACGTACCGAGATCCATCGCCATGAAGCTCACCGGCATGGTCGGCTCGGTCAGCAACCGGAGACGGATCGATTCACCCTTCCGCATCGCGTGCCGAAACTCGCTCTGCGTTTCAAGCCGAGGCGTCTCCTCACTCGGCTGTGCCGATTGAAAGACACGACCCGGGACAACGCGACTGAGATACGCTTCCGGGTTCTGCCTGTAAGTGTCCAAGTCAAACGCGGGGGCCTGCATCATCGGTCCCGTGAGCTCGGGAGATTCACCCGACTGGATTGCATCAAAGACTTCGGCCACCTGGGGACTCGAAGCAGGATCGAGCCGGTCGACGAGATCGGGAACGTCTTTGTTGGGAACTTCCCCTTCAAGAGTTCCGGTTGCTCGAGGAGCAGCGTAACGTTCGGATGACGAACGCACTTCCTTGGCGGCTTCGGTGAGGTTTGCACTTGTCCGCGACTGGTCGCTCTTCAGCGACGCAAACGCGACCGTACCGATCAGAAGCAGCAACCCGACGCTGCCACCAAGAATCCACTTCTGTTTCTCTGACATCGTCTTCCCCAACTGCACGGACCAAAGACATGGTGATCGAGTCATGCGACATCAGGACGCTGCAAAACTCGAGTGCAGACTAGGCGTGCGGAAGGCATGGTCAAGAAGCATCGTTTGAACACCGCCAGCCTATTCATCAAATGAACATCAAGCGAGATCGTGTGCGGCGAACGTCTCAGTTACGAAACGGAGAAAAGCAGATCCCATTGGTTGTGTTTGCTTGAGGCATGAGGCGTGCCAAACCGTCAGGTTGAAAGAGAACGACCGGTGACACGTTTTGTCACCGACCGTCGAGCGATCATCGGATCGACGTGTTGCAAAAAACAGTTGCGTGAAGAAACCGAATGCATCACAACAAATGAGTGGAACATCGATGTTGAGCGTGACACGAAATCAGATAGGTCAGAGTTACATGAGTGACGCAACGGATTCCTTTTTTGCATATGGTCCGTTCGTTGCATCGTTCCCGATCGAATACTGTCGATCGCACAACGTGTTCGTTGCAGTGGATGAACAAGAGAACGTTCAGCTTCTTTGCATCGAGGAACCGAAAGCGACGATCAGGGATGCAATTGGGAGAGTGCTAAAGCGCCCCGTGATCACGAAACAAGTTGAAAAAGATTTTCTGGCCTCCCTTGTCGACACTTCTTACGAAGAGAAAGTCACGGCAGAAAATCAGGTCCAAGCAGCCGACGCCGTGACTCTTGAGGAGCTGCTCGGTGAAACCACCGTTGATCGCGATGATCTTCTAGAAACCGACTCGCTCGGTCCCGTCGTTCAACTCGTCAACTCACTCTTGCTAGACGCGATCCAGAAACGGGCCTCAGACGTGCATCTACAGCCGTTTGAAGAATCCATGGTCGTGCGAATGCGTGTGGACGGCGTTTTGGCAGAAGTCACGCAAATTCCCAAAGCCATGCAGGAAGAGGTGGTCAGCAGGCTGAAAGTCGCGGGCCAAATGAACATCGCGGAGAAACGACTGCCACAAGACGGACGAGCCACCGTGTGCGTCGGACAACGCGTCATCGATTTGCGTTTGGCATCGATGCCGACCAGCTTTGGAGAACGGGTCGTCGTACGGCTGCTGGACAAAAGCGCACGCCTGTACGAACTGGCCGAGCTTGGCATGGATGGCGAGACGCTGCAGCGGTTTACGGAAGTCATCCATGCTGAACACGGACTTATTCTTGTCACCGGGCCGACGGGAAGCGGAAAAAGCACAACGCTCTACGCGGCACTCCAGGAGCTCGATACGGCCACACGCAACGCGGTCACACTGGAAGATCCGATCGAGTACCAGCTCGATGGGATCAGCCAGACACAGATCAACACAAAGAAAGGAATGACGTTCGCGAGTGGTCTTCGGAGCGTACTGCGACAAGATCCCGACATTATCATGCTGGGAGAAATCCGAGATGAAGAAACGGCGATGATGGCGGTTCAATCTTCGCTGACGGGACACTTGGTCTTCAGCACACTGCATACCAATGACGCGGCAAGTGCCATCACACGTATGCTTGATTTGGGTATCGAGCCCTACCTTGTTTCCTCAAGTGTGCTTGCCGTCCTTGCGCAACGGCTCGTAAGAAGATCCTGTGAAGCTTGTGG
>JBCCOI010000867.1:0-2520 GCA_039025515.1 Planctomycetota bacterium | reverse complement strand
AGCAACGAACGACATATCATCACCGCAACGGACCCCAACGACCCCGATGCGGAAACGAACATAAACGCCTTAGCGGATCTAAACGCAAGCGCTGGCGACGTTAACGTTGCCGATGACATCTCCCTGAGAACGGGCTCGATTGTATTTGCCCCATTCGGCCTTGATTTAGATGGCGTCCTGCAAGACGACGACATCATCATCGACGTTGAGAACGGTGCACTCACGTTTGATGTGCTCGAGTCCCAACCACAAGGAACCGTTAACCAAGCAAAGCGAAAATTTAATGGATCGATCGAATTTGTCGATCAGGATACGATCCAACTCAGCGGCGACTTCGCCGAAAGCGAATTACTTGCCGGTTCGCTCCCTTTCACCATCACTCGCTTCACTTACCAGCTCTCCGCGGATGATGGAACGATTGTCAACGAGCTCACCGCGTTCGGGCGTTTTCGCAACCCGGATCTGGATGACAAAGCCGAGCTTGCAGAAAAGACAGCGATCGAGGCACTTCAAGGACTGACCAGTAACGACAGCATTCCGAGCGACGCGGCGGTCGCCGGAGTGCTTTCCGATTGGCTGGTGCAGCCCGCGGATCCCGATGACTGTGCCGGACAGATCGAATGTTTGCTCAACCAACCGGCACGCGTCGAGAACGCACGGAAAGTCTTCAAGCCTTTCTTGCGGATGTCGGAGGCGATCCAGATCTTTGGCATCGGCAGCGATCAGCCAACCGAAGGACCCGTCTTCGAGTTTCTGAATGAGTTCGAGAGAGTGAAGGCCGAGATTCAACAGAATCAAGTCGACGGCTCGGCGGACTTTCTCATCCGCGAGATCAACGATACCATTGAATACGCGAAGATCAAAGACTTGGTTGCGTTCGTCGCCGAAGTCGAATTGTTGAGCTTTGATTCGGGCGAGTTCGACTTGAACGACCTTCGCGACGAGGTCTTCACGCAGCAAATTGACCAGTCCATTTCGAACGGACTCAGCCAGCGCAACTTGCGATTTTTCGACGAAGTGTTCCAAGTCGATAGCGACATGACTCTGCTACTTGATCGAACGATTGAGTCTTACGCCGGCGAGGAACTCACATCGCGGGTGCTGACGTCAATGATTGACGCGGCGAATGCGGCGGCTGATTCCGAAATCGCCGTGACGGCAATCCTGGTAGCGACGTCACGCGGTCGTTCGCTGACACCGGACGACTTTGATTTTGACGTTGATGTCAATGCAACCCCATTCCCGCGGGTCGCGGCGAGCGAAGCGAAAGAGGGCGAGGTATTCATCCTGGTCGGAGACCTGCCCAGACAGGACGGCAAAATCGCAATCGATGACGTGAGCGAGTTCTTGCAATCGCCCACGGGTGAAATTGGGCGGATTCAATCGGGTGAAGATGAGTTCTCATTCAGCGTTGGGTTTACCGGCAGCGAGCTGACGGCCTTGGATCTGCCGACGCTGAATCTTGGCTACTTCGACACCTTTGGCGAACGAGTCAGCACGGCAGCGATCCTGAGCTTTGGCACTGAAGTGGTGGATGGACAAACCAATATTGATGTTGCTGGAGTGATGGATCTCAACAGCGACTCGCAAGACTTCGACTTTGAGTCGCAAATCATTTTTGATGCCGACGGTCCGGACCTTGGATTCTCTCTCAACGAAGACGGCACGAGTCGGCTGGCGTTCAACGCGACGGCGGAGGCGTCGCTTTCACCGAAGCCCGAATCATCCATTCGTGACTTCTTTCACTTCAAAATTGAGGATGCGCTGGTCGGATTCCATTTGGATGTCACGTTCGGACCCGCTGGAGCACAGTTCGAAACACTGGAAGTCTCTGACGCACAAATCGCAAATTTCGAATTCGCAATCGGCGGGACGGCAACACCCAACCAGATTCCGGACGACGCCCTCTTGGTGATCAAGGGTACGGGAACGCAAAACGATCCTGCGGTGCAACTCAACTTCAATGACGAGGAACTTCCCTTCTTGGCGTTTGATCAGTTCTCTGCTGGCATTCCGGCGGTGTCGAGCCGATTGGGAGCAACGGTACGCAACTTTGGTTTCAACGACGATTGGTCGATCACCCAAATCGAAGGCGAACCCTTTGAATTTGATTTCGGGCTCGCCGGTTCAGGCGGTAGCGGGTCTGGCGGCGGCAGTGGATCGGGGGCCGAAGGCGAGGAAGTCAATCTCGCGGCCGAACTGGGCATCCCGTCGGATATTCTGAAACTGCGACAGCTCAGCTTTCGAGCGGGAGAAGACTTTTACGAATCAAATCCCCTCGATTTCTCCTTGCTCGTTTCCGGTGACCTCGAACTCTTCAAAGTCACAACGACGCTCGAAGGCGGCGTCATTGACGTCGGTGCTTGGGTGGAATCGGGCGACTTCATTCAGGCGTTCCGCTTCGAGCCGGTTGACGGAGTCGCGGGCGTCACCATGAGCGTTGAACCCTTCGACTTTGGCGGCGGCGTTTCACTTGGCGGCACCGTCGGATTCGGCGTCTTTGAGTATGAAGAAACTCTT
>JBCCOI010000866.1:0-2522 GCA_039025515.1 Planctomycetota bacterium | reverse complement strand
CCAACGAAGTGTTCGCGCGGAACTTCTGCTGTATATGACGCAAGTCGAAGAGCACGCGGTCGAGATCCTTCGGGCGGCCGCGAAGATCCCGTTTCGAAAGAAACAAGGACTGTCGATCGGAACAACGGGATCGAACGGCGAACTTCGCACTCTTCTTGCGGGAAGCAACCAAGAGGACTGTGTCTACATGCTGCCGGTCATTGAATCCGACTCGAAGCCCCTTCCGGCCAGAGAAATGCTGGGTAGTTCGATTCAGCTCTTTTGGATGGTCACCATTTCAACGGCTGAACGAAAGTTGATCGAGAACCAGGGAATCCACAAATTCCTTCCGCTACTTGAGAAGTTCAATCATTCGGTCTATTTCGACCTCATGCGTGGCTGCTATGTCAAACGCAAGAGTTGGTTCCGCCGGTGAACTGTACGGTGGACAACGCAACAATACCAAGCTGTTTCCCGCAGATTTCCACTTTGGTCGTTGTGTTGTTAAACTGTGCCTAGGAACGGGCTATCAATGAAAGTCGCCGAACTTCTCCCTCCGACCGATTTGGATTCGATCTCCCATGAATCGTCTTCTCGGCATCTTGCTCGTCTGTTCTTTACTTGCCCCAACGGGCCGGGTGAACGCGGATCAGCCGAATGTGATTTTCATCCTCCTGGATGACATGGGCTGGGGTGACTTTGGCGTGCTGCACCAGAATTCGATCGAAGGTCACAAACGCCACGCAACTCCTTTTTTGGACCGAATGGCAGAGGAGGGGATGCAACTGAGAGCTCACTACTGCCCCGCGCCGGTCTGCGCGCCCAGCAGAGCTTCGCTGTTGACCGGTGTGCATCAAGGGCACGCGGAAGTTCGTGACAACCAGTTCGATAAAGCACTCGCAAACAATCATACGCTTGCAACCGTCATGAACGCTGCTGGCTACGAAACATGGCTTGTCGGGAAGTACGGCCTTCAGGGCAATAACAATCGAGCGAAAGACGCACAGAC
This sequence comes from Planctomycetota bacterium, assembly GCA_039025515.1. Lineage (GTDB taxonomy): Bacteria > Planctomycetota > Planctomycetia > Pirellulales > Pirellulaceae > Stieleria. The sequence continues at coordinate 1,534 of JBCCOI010000866.1, read as the reverse complement.
CATCGACGGTTGGCCGGCGTATCCGACGCGCCGAGGATTCGACCGGTTCTACGGTTACGTGCGTCACCGCGATGGTCACGTCCATTACCCGGCCGATGAATGGCCTGCTGGCGACAGCGATTCACATCGCGAACCAAAGGAAGTCTGGCACAACGACCGCGAAGTCAGTTCGGGGCTCGCCGGTTGTTACACGACGGATCTTTTCACCGCGAGGAGTAAGGACTGGATCATCAAGCACGCGAACAGCGAGGATTCAGACAAACCATTCTTCCTTTATCTCGCGCTTGACACACCGCACGCTGCGTTGCAAGTTCCCGCGACGCCTTTTCCGAAAGGAAGCGGTGTGAAGGGCGGTTTGCAGTGGATCGGGGAATCGGGCAACATGATCAATACGGTGGGTAAGACCATCGACAGTTTCCGTCATCCGGATTATCTCAACCAAGGTTGGTCCGACGTCGAGGAACGCTTTGCGACCATGGTGAGAAGAATCGATCAGGCCGTTGGCGATCTCCTGCAAACACTCCGTGATCTGAAACTTGACGAGAACACACTCATTGTCATTAGCTGTGACAACGGCCCCCACCACGAATCTTACCTTCGTGACCAAGCGACGAACCAGCGAATCGGCTACACGCCAGAGTCTTTCCAATCCTACGGACCGTTCGATGGGACCAAGCGTGACGTATGGGAAGGCGGGATTCGTGTCGGAACACTGGCGTGGTGGCCCGGCACGATCGCGGCGAACTCCAAAACGGATTCCCCTTCCCAGTTTCATGATTGGATGCCGACGTTTGCAACGGCTGCCGGCATTGCTCCACCGGCCAGGACGGATGGAGTCTCACTACTACCGACGCTCACCGGGCGAGGTAAACAGAAAACCGGTCAAGTCTACGTGGAGTATTTTCAGTCCGGGCGAACACCAGACTACGCGGATTTTGAGAAGCGAAAACGACAAACGAGACGTCGGCAGATGCAAGTCGTCTTTCTGGATGGATACAAGGGCGTTCGGCAAGACATTCAAAGCCACGACGACGACTTCGCAATTTACGACGTCACCTCGGACCCGAAAGAACTGAATGATCTCGCGATGTCCTCCGAGAAGTTCAGCAAGCTGCAAAAGCGAATGAAGGATCGTGTGATTCGGCTCCGCCGCGTAAACGCGTCTGCTAAACGTCCGTATGACGACGTCCCCATTCCGTCTCGCGACGTCGACTTGGATAGCGAATGGCGTTTTGCAGTTTTTGAAGGTGAGTTCCCGTACGTTCCCGACACCGCCGATCTCGTTCCGGTGAAACGAGGCAAAACGGACGTGATGTCGTTGGCCGGAAAGCTGAATGGCGCCGTGCGATTTCGTGGTGCATTTGATGCACCGAAAACCGCGACCTACAACGTTCAATTGAAGACAATCTCTCCTTGCTTTGTCCGCATCCATCATGCTGCGTTATTCGACGCAGACTTCGGATTTGACAAGGACTCCGAGTACGAGACCCAAATCAAACTCGAAGCCGGGAAGCATCCGTTAGAAATTACCGTG
>JBCCOI010000865.1:0-2522 GCA_039025515.1 Planctomycetota bacterium | reverse complement strand
CTCCGTGGGTGTTTTTTGGCTGGCCCCACGAAGCAATAGACGTGGAACTGTGTTTTCTGCAAAGGGCGAACGGGTCAAGGCAGTCACATTGCCGGACAATACGTTATTCCAGCGGACGCACGCATTCAGAAGAGATCACATTTTACTTCGTAGAGTCCGTTGGGATGACATTGCAGGAGACTTTGCGTTTTCGAAGTGGAGAGCCTAGGATTGGACTGTGCATTTCCAGGATGGATTTCATCATCCGTCCGATAACCATCGGATGCACGACGAGCGGCGAAGTTGAGGTTGTTGGAGTGGTTAGTTGTCCGTCGCCGCCGCGTGATCCTAGACGTTCGTCGACGCAAAGAATCCTACGCAAGCCGTGAACCAAGAGCCAAATCCGTACTCCCCCGTGTCCACGGCGAATGTCGCGCCTGCGGGCGGATCGCGTTGGCGGGCGGTTCTGTCCTTTGCAACAGGATTTTTTGGTGGGACGGCTCTGCAGTGGGTGCTGTTTTGGACGGATTCCTTCAGCACGGGATTTCCTCCCTTAGGCGGCGCCCTACTTGGTTTGCTGAGTGTGCTCGCAATTCACTTTCCTGGGATCCGCAGCAGACCGGCATTGCTTTTGGCAGGTGCTATCGCTGGCAATCTCAACGCGTTTTGGTGCAATAAAGCTCCGCTTCTTTACTGGGACATACCTCGCGATGTCGTTACCTCATGGGGACTCGCCTCGATCGCTTTTGCCCTGACTTTTGCCTTAATTTTTGCCTTTGTCAGCTTGGCAAGGCGGACCAATTTGTTTCGGCCTTCTTCCAGTAAATCAGAATGAAGACGACGAACCATGGGTTGCAACGGAGGCCGCGAGTTGACGTTTTTGAAGTGGTGAGTCGCACGCGCGGCCCCGCTGAACCCTGCCGTTACCCGAAACACAGCGGATTTTTCTCGTCAGATTGATTTCCCCGCATCTTGTCGATCCCGGTAGCCAATCCGCGCGTTCGCTACACCATGGATGTACTGACATGCTAGCTTTGATTTGTGTCTTGGTTTGTACAATCGTGATTATGCTGATCTGTTGGGCAACCGCCGATATTCCCTCCAGAGACAAATGGCCGCCGATCTCAGAGGACGAATTCATTAGGCGGTGTTCGCCAGGCGTTGATCGAGACAGAGCTTTGAATGTGCGACGGATCGTTTCTGAACAGCTTGGCGTGGATTACGATCGGATCTATCCTGAGCAGAGATTTGTTGAGGATCTTGGCTGTGACTGACCATCGGAATGGAACGAGAAGGCGGGTAACCAACGGATGCACGGCGAGCGGCGAAGTGGCGGTTGTTGGAGTGGTTCGTCATTTGTCGCCGCCGCGTGATCCTAGACGTTCGCCGACTGATGTGAGTTTTTACAGGAGTTTCCTTTTGGCTTTACGAACAACCCTTTTGATGTTTGCAGTCTTGCTCGGAATTCAGGATTCGCGAGTGGCAGCTGATGATATTCCGTCTCCGCCTGATGTGGCATGGATCAGTTTTTCAGAGACTTCACGCTACTCAGAAAACCAGCCTGAGTTTCACGCACGCGCCACCAAAAACGTGGATCCGAGGATTCTGAAGTTCTTCTCGGCACATGTATCTCGGACTACCGACTTGCATTTTTTGCTGAAGTCCTACAACGATGCCGAATTGAAGTTTCGCACTGACAATTTTCTTGTCATCAAAATCGACGGCACGGATGTGACTATTGCCGGTGGTCAGGAATTCCCGGAACGGACAATGAGCAATCTTGCGAAGCAGCTTCGTGCAAGGGACTTTCAAGTTGAGTTGGTTGCGCCTGAATCCCTGCTGAAACGAAACGACAGCGACGATCAAGACGACCCGAAATTTGTTGTGCCTTTTGTTACTCAGCTGGGAGACTAACTCGGTGGTCCTTCGAATCGGGAAACGGCGAACCAAACGATGCACGTGAGTCGCCGAGTTCGGTTTATTTGCGTGGTACGTCGTTCGCGGCGACCACGTGATCGTAAACGTTCTGGCATACGGTTTGTAGCTGTGAGGCGATCCAAGAATGCGGCTGTTTTGCGATGAGTGATCCTTCATGCATCGCAGTGCCGATACGCCTTGCGTTGACTCTGGTCGGATTCCCGGTATTCGTTCTTTTGACTCTTCCCTTTTATGGAATCGCAAATTCGACTTCGGTTCATGACCGTGTCGAGGTGTGTTTGTTGGGATTGTTGCTATTCGCCCCGGCGTTTGTGCTGCTCGTCGCACTTGGCTATTCCGCATTCTCGATGGCTGGCATTCCTGACAAAGGACGTCTTTTGAGCCTCTTGATTGTTGTCACATACTTGCTTTACGGTGGATTGTTGTTTCCGATGATGTTGCGTGGTCCGATTCGGGGCTTCTAATCTCAGCGGAAAGTGCTTGCTCGATCGCGACGTCGGTTTGGTACCATAGAAGTAGCCAGAACCATCGGATACACGGCGAGCGGCGAAGTCGGGGTTGTTGGAGTGGTGAGTCGTTTGTCGCCGCCGCGTGATCCTTTACGT
>JBCCOI010000864.1:0-2523 GCA_039025515.1 Planctomycetota bacterium | reverse complement strand
GCGGATTGCTCGACGGCGGACCGCACGACTTCATCGGAAATCTCATCTTCAAGCCATCGACGAAGTGTCTCCGGAGAACCAGCCAACTCGATCGCTCGGGCCAGTTGCGATGAGTACCTTTCAAGATCATGCACCATCGGATTCATCGGCCAACGTTCGCTTGAAAAAGCGTTTCAAGGCAGGCTTGGTGGCTTGGCCCAATCGTGTGATCGCGAGAGTCGTCTCGTTCTTTCCAGCATCCACCCGAATTTTCGCTTGATCGAGCGCGTCTGCTTCCTCGCGATTCACTGTCGTCTTTGCAACAATTCGAACCGCATCCAAATCTCTTGTCTTAATCGAGAAACAAACACTACCGGACTCCGCAACCACATCCACACGATCCGACGCAGCCATCTTCAGACAATCATCCCCGGCGATCTTTTCAATCTGATCGAACAGACGATCGGGCAGGTTGATCGGCCATTCGGGGCTCGCACCGTCCTCGAAGCCCTTCGGCATTGAATGCCATTTTCGACCCAACGTCTTCCAAACCGAGTTACGATCAACTTTCCTTCCGGAATCCGTTTTCGAACTCTTAGGTCCTGAACCCGATTTTCCGTTTCGCTTCCCCGCAGAAGCGTTGGAACTGGCTTTCGGTTTCGTCGTTTTCTTTTGCTTAGCGGTTCGTTTCGCGACGGGACGCCCCAACGCTTCGGCGACAAAAGGCGCTGTCAACGATTCAGTAACCGAACGAGATGCCGCGTCCGCCAACTCTTCCGGCGTTCCGGAAAACACGATCCTGCCGCCATCAATTCCGGCACCTGGTCCCATGTCGATCACCCAGTCCGCACACTTGATGACGTCCAGGTTGTGCTCGATCACCACGCAAGTATTGCCGAGTTCCACGAGCCGCTGAATCACGTCCAGTAGCTTCGCGATGTCATCGAAATGTAGCCCCGTCGTCGGTTCATCCAGAAGATAAAGCGTGCTTCCTGTTCCGGGGCGCGCGAGCTCGGAAGCAAGTTTGACCCGCTGGGCTTCGCCTCCCGAAAGAGTCGGCGCCGATTGCCCCAGCGTGATGTAATCCAAGCCGACATCACAAAGCGTCTGCAAGATACGCAGGATACGCGGTTCGCTTGAAAACAACTCGGTCGCATCCCCGATCGGCATCTCCAGAACGTCGGCAATCGACTTCCCGTGATACTTGATTTGCAACACGTCCTCGCCGTAGCGACGTCCGCCACACTCTTCGCAGGGGACCCAGACATCTGGCAAGAAGTGCATCTCGATCCGACGTTGCCCGCTGCCTTCGCAAGTCTCGCAGCGACCGCCGGCGACGTTGAAACTAAATGCACGTGGCTGGTACCGTGCTTCGACTGATTCCGGCAGGGAAGCAAACACCTGCCGAATCAAATCAAAGACGCCTGTGTAAGTCGCAGGATTGCTGCTGGGCGCGTTTCCGATCGGCGACTGGTCCACTCGAATGACTTTGTCAATGTGTCGCAGTCCTTCTAGCTTGTCATGACGTCCGGGTTTAATCGAAGAACGATGCAGACGCTTGGCAAGAATCGGATAGAGAGTCCCTTCGATGAGCGTGCTCTTGCCGCTTCCGCTGGGCCCCGTGATTGCGGTAAAGACACCGAGCGGAATTTCTAGATCAACGTTCTGAAGATTGTGTTCGCTCGCTCCCAGCAACCGGAGTCGCTCGGTCATCGGATTTCCCGATGCACCTCGCACCGGGCGCCGCGACGGAGGGACTTCGATTGCCTTCGAACCGTCCAAATACCCGGCTGTCACCGATTGCGCAAAGGGCTCGACGGAACGTGGTTGGCCCTTCGCGACGATTCGCCCTCCGTGCTTTCCAGCTTGTGGTCCGAAATCGCACAAATGATCACATCCCGCGATGACGTCTCGATCATGTTCCACCACCAGCAACGTGTTGCCGAGATCCCGCAAGCGATGCAGTGCGGAAATCAATCGCAAGTTGTCGCGTGGATGAAGCCCGATCGTGGGTTCGTCGAGAACATACAGCACTCCGCAAAGACCGCTTCCCAATTGTGCCGCGAGTCGAATCCGCTGAGCCTCACCTCCCGAAAGCGTGGCCGCACCGCGATGAAGCGTCAAATAATGGAGCCCGACATCGAGCAGGAAACGGAGACGCGACGAAATCTCTCGCAGCAACTCACCGGCTATCTTCTTTTCGCGCCGATCGAGCTTCCAAGAGCGCACTTCGGGCTCCAGCCGATCAAGCGGCATGGATACCAAGTCGCCAATCGTCCTTCCTCGGAATTGACACGCGGCCGACTCTTCACGCAATCGAGAACCATGACACGCGCTGCAATCGATCTCGGACACGAACTGCTCCAAGCGTCCCCGCAGGCCTGGCGTCAGTCTCGAAGCAGCTTCGAGAGCGGGATAGAAACCCTTGAATTGAAACCGAAACAGCTTGATTGCCGGCGTCTGTTTCGCGCCGGCATCCGAGCTCCGGACTTCGATCCAGCGTTCACCCAGTCCGTGAAAAAGAATCCTGCGATGCTTCGAGCT